>CAYNCM010000073.1:0-16683 GCA_964395825.1 uncultured Planctomycetaceae bacterium | reverse complement strand
AGCGCCGACGAGCGGATTCTCGACGGGCACGCGCACGCCTTTCCCGATGCCATCGCGGCCGGCGCGATCGAGGTGCTCACCGCCGAAGCCTTGTGGATGCCGGTCAAGGCGTATCACGACGGCACGATCGGCGGGCTGCTCGGACAGATGGACCAGGCCGGCATCGACCGCGCCATCATGTGCTCGGTGGCCACCAAGCCCGCGCAGACCGCCAAGATCACCGACTGGTCGGCGTCGATCGACAACGACCGCATCCTTCCCTTCGCTTCGATCCACCCGGACTATGACCAGCCGGAGCGCGAAGTCGAGCGCCTCGCGTCGCTGGGCATCCCGGGGTTGAAGTTCCATCCGTACTACATGAACTGCCCGATCGACGATCCGCGCACGGTGCGGATCGCCCGGGCGGCGGCGAAGGCGCACTTGGCGATGGCGTTCCACGCCGGCTACGACCTGGCGTTCGAGAAGGTGGACCTCTGCGGCCCGACGCGGGTGCGGGCGCTGCACGAGGCCGTACCGGACCTGCGGATGCAGGCCTGCCACATGGGAAGCTGGCAGGATTGGCGGCGGTCGCTGGAACACCTGGCGGGCCTGCCGATCTATCTCGAAACCAGTTTCTCGCTCGGTCAGTGCCCCGAGGACCTGTTGCTGGAAATCATCGATCGCCACGGCGAAGACTACTTCATGTTCGGCACCGACAGTCCCTGGGCCGACCAGAAGGATGAACTGGCCCGGTTCATGGCGCTGCCCATCGACGAGACGCCGAAACGAAAGGCGTTATGGGAAAACGGCCACCGCTTCGCCGGCGTGAAGGCTTGAAGCGGACCCGATGGGAACCGTCGACCGCATCCGCCCGGACGTCCGCGGCGCTTTGCATCTTCGCCGATCCCTGCTAAACCAGTCACTTTCCCCCAAGCCCGCCGGCGTGCGCGGATCCGTTCGTTGGCCCAGGAGTAGTCCCATGGACAAGCCGAACATCATTTTCATCCTGCTGGACGACATGGGCTGGCGCGACCTGTCCTGTTACGGCAGCGACTTCTACGAAACGCCGAATATCGACCGTCTGGCCACGGAGGGGCTGCTGTTCACCGATGCGTATGCCTCGTGCCCGGTGTGCTCGCCGACCCGGGCCAGCGTGATGACCGGCAAGTATCCGGCGACGGTGGACATCACCAACTTCATTCCGGGCGACGCGAGCGGGCGGCTGCTGTCAACGCCTTACCTGCATGCCCTGCCGCGCACCGAAACGTCGATCGCCACCGCGCTGACCGAAGGCGGCTACCGCGCCTGGCACGTGGGCAAATGGCACCTGGGCGGCGAAGGCCACCTGCCCGAGGACTTCGGTTTCCAGGTGAACATCGGCGGATGCCACTGGGGTTGCCCGCGCCAGGGATTCTGGCATCCCTGGCACATCCCCGCGCCCGGACTGCAGGACGCTGACGAAGGTGATTACCTGACCGACTACCTGACCGACAAGGCGATCGAGCTGATCCGCAACAACGATGGCGCGCCGTTCTTCCTGAACATGTCGCATTACGCGGTGCACACCCCCATCCAGGCGCCGCGGGACCTGGTGGAGAAATACGAACGCAAAGCCCGCGCCATGGGGCTGGACCAGATCCCCGCCACCATCCGTTGCGAGAACTTCCCGTCGCTGCACAAGAAGGACAAGCACGTTCGCCGGCGGATCATCCAGTCCGATCCGGTTTACGCGGCGATGATCGAGAACCTGGACCAGAACGTGGGGCGGCTGCTGGATGTGCTCGATGAACTGGGGATCGCCGGGAACACCGCGGTGTTTTTCACCAGCGACAACGGCGGGCTGAGCACGGCCGAGGGATCACCCACGTGCAACTTCCCGCTGTCCGAGGGCAAGGGGTGGATGTACGACGGCGGCGTACGCGAGCCGCTGCTGGTGCGCTGGCCGGGGGTGGTCGAGGCGGGTGCGACGACGGGCGCCCTGACCACCACGCCGGATTTCTATCCGACGTTTCTGGAAATGGCCGGCCTGCCGCTTCGCCCGGACCAGCACGTCGACGGCATGAGCATTCTTCCGGTGCTGCGAGGTGATGAGCCATTCGATCGCGGGCCGATCTTCTGGCACTATCCGCATTACTCCAACCAGGGCGGTCGGCCGGGCTGCAGCGTGCGCCGCGGGCCGTGGAAGTTGATCGAATTTTTCGAAGAGCAGCGCCTGGAGTTGTACAACCTGCACGAGGATCTGGGCGAAGATCGCAATGTGGCGGCCGACCATCCCGAAGTGACCGATGATCTGTACGGGCGGCTGGTCGCCTGGCGCGAGTCGGCCGGGGCGAAGGTGCCCGAGCCGAACCCCGACTACTGGGAGCCGTTGCAGGCGTGAGGCCGGGCGGGCGAAGAGCACGGCGAACGAATGAGCCGGGCGTCCGGTATTGCGGTGGTGCGTAAGTTTCCACCGGGCTATCATTTATCAGTGCTCCATCCGTACGGACCCCACTTGGCAGAATGTTAAGGTCATGTTAAGATCCGGTGCGGTTTCCGGGGTGAACGGATGGACGCACTGATCGCCCGCTGTGGCAAGGGACTGATGATGGCTCGCCGATACGAACCCGGCACCCCGATGATCTACCAGAAGACCAAGCGCAGCCCCCTTCCCGGACCGAGGGCCGAGGACATTCAGCCCACCGCCCACGGCGAGGAGTACCTCTACACCGTCGACAAGTTCTGGGTCGTGGCCGAGGTCCAGGAAGACGGCCAACTGATCTTGCAGACCCGCCGCGGCAAACGCCACGTCGTCTCGCCCGACGATCCGCTGCTGAGGCCGATGACCTGGTGGGAACGCCTGCTTTACCGCCACAAGATTCCCACCATCGACCCGGGGGATTCGCCCTCGCCGTGATCGGCCGATCATCGGCTAAGCGTCTTGTCCTGTTGGCCTGTTGTGCGATGGGGGTCGCGGTCATGGCGATCGCCGGTTGTCCGTCGGCGCAGGCCGGTGACATGGACGAAGCGAAGCGGTGCGATCGAAAGAAGGTGCATTGATCCGTTCAGGCGTGCCGGCGCCAATACGTGGGCCAAGAAAAAGGCCGCTTGCTCAGCAATGCGGCAAGCGGCGGGGGCGGGGGGCGATCACTGCATCAGTCGATGGCCCCTCGGCACATCCTTCTCCACCACCTTCATCTTGCCCCTCCGGGCAAGTCCCCGTCTGCTCCTTCGATCTTCTTCCACCTCGCTCCAGCGTCGAGCATAGCGACGCAGTGTCAGGCGCGTGTTAGATTCAACAGGATCAACAAAGTCTGAACACGGACCGGCCGCGGCGCGGTCGCTATCGCGGTTTACCAACGCAAACCCCCGCCGATCTCATGCGTCCCATGCGCGATCGGGCGCTGGCTCGCAGGGCAGGTGGTACAATGACCGATGGTCCACCCGGGCCAGTCGTGGAGATGCGATATGGATAATCGTCCTGACTGGGACACGCTGTTCATGGCCGTGGCGTTCGTCGTCGCCCAGCGCAGCCCCGACGCCGAAACCAAGCACGGCGCGGTGCTGATCGACGCCAAGCGCCGCATCCTCGGCACGGGGTTCAACGGTTTTCCGCGCGGCTGCCGCGACCGCATGTTGCCCGCCCATCGGCCCGGCAAATACCCCTTCGTCATTCACGCCGAGGTCAACGCCCTGATCAACAGCAAGCAGACCGAACACCCCGAAGGCTGTACACTCTACGTCACCGGCGAACCGTGCCACGAATGTTTCAAGCTCATCGTGCAGTACGGCATCGGCCGGGTGGTCTACGGCGCGGTCGGGTCGGCCTGCATCGACGCCAACGACAACCACGACAAAATCACCGAGGCCCTCAGCGAAGGTCTGCCGATCACCGTCGAGCGCTACACCGGCAACGCCGCCGATATCGCCGGCCTGCTCCACACCACCGCCGACTACGTCACCCGACGTGCCGCCGTCTGAGCCGCTCCGCCTGCAGAAGGCCCCAACCCAAGGCGGGCCTGGAGCCAAACGCAGCACCCGGAAAAGGGCAAGCGTCCCTTTGATTTGTCCCTCGGGCGGTTTTCTCGCATGTCTCGGCAGCGGTGGCCCCAAATCCTGGACAGCCGGTGGGCCTGTTTAAGATAGGTGGTTGGCGCAGGTCATGGCTATGCCGCCCCAGGCCGGACGGCCTTCAGGCCATCATGAACCTCGTCGGGTGTGCGTCCATCGAACGTCGCGTGCGGACGCTGGAGAACATCAACGCCCTGCTCGCCCGGCGTTCTGAGAAGACTCGCCCCGGGCGGCGTGTTACGATCATCCTTGTGAGAAATCGTCGGCCGAACTTTCCCTGGTGGTCGGCTGCGCCGATCGTCGTCGCGCTGGCGGCGGCCGCGGCGTGGTGGTGGTGGTGGGGCGCGACGACCGATGCGACGCTGGTCCAGCGCGTGCCCGGCACGGACCGATCGCCCGGCGAACAACCGGACACCCCCCCCCGCGCGCCGCTCGTCGGCGAATGGGCGGCCGGGGAAGGCGTTCCCGCCGAGCCTGCTTCCGGGGGCGGGGTCTGGCCTCAGTTCCGGGGGCCGGGGCGCGATGGGATTGCCGAAGGCCAGGCCGGTCTGGCGCGGACCTGGCCGACCGGAGGACCGCGCGAGGTCTGGCGCCTCGAGGTGGGCGAAGGCTACGCCGGTGCGGCGGTGGCAAACGGCCGGGTGTACCTGCTCGATTACGACCGCGACCGTCAGCGCGATGCGTTGCGTTGCCTGTCGCCGATCGACGGGCGGGAAATCTGGCGGTACAGCTACCCGGTGAAGGTGAAGCGCAACCACGGCATGAGCCGCACCGTGCCCGCGGTGGCCGACGGGTTTGTCGTGGCGCTGGGGCCGAAGTGCCAGGTGATGTGTCTCGATGCCGAGACGGGCGAGGAGCGTTGGCTGATCGACCTGGCCGCCGAGTACGGCACGGAAGTCCCGCCGTGGTATGCCGGGCAGTGTCCGTTGATTGACGAAGGCCGGGCGATTCTGGCACCCGCCGGCCCCGAGGCGTTACTGGTGGCGAGGGATTGTGCGACCGGCAAGGAAATCTGGCGCACGCCGAATCCGCGCCGCTGGCGGATGACCCATTCATCGGTCATGCCGATGACGTTGTGCGGCCGAAAGATGTACGTCTACTGCGGCAGCGGCGGGGTGGCGGGGGTCGACGCGACGACCGGTGAACGGCTGTGGGACACGACACAGTGGCAGATCGGCATCGCCACCGTGCCTTCGCCGATCGCGGTGGGCGATGATCGCATCTTCCTCAGCGGCGGCTACAACGCCGGCAGCATGATGTTGAAGATCGAACCCGCCGGTGACCGCTACGCGGCGCGTCCGCTGTTCGGTCTCGAGGCCGCGGTGTTCGGCGCCGCCCAGCAGACGCCGATCGTCTGGCGCGGGCATATTTACGGTGTGCGCCCGGATGGGCAATTGACCTGCCTGGACCTCGATGGCTCTGTACGCTGGACCAGTGGCGCCGATCGCCGGTTCGGCCTCGGGCCGTTCACGATGACCGATGCCGGACTGCTCTATGTGATGGACGACCATGCGACCCTGACGCTGGTCGACGTGGCGGTCGGCCGATACAAGGAACTCGCTTCGTCGGACCTCTTCCGGGAGCGGGCGGGCCACGATGCCTGGGGGCCGATGGCGCTGGCTGACGGTCGATTGTACGTGCGCGACCTGACGCGTCTGGTATGCCTGGCGGTGGGCGCGGCGGAATGAGCGGATGAAAAGGATTGACCGGCCGCGCGATGGGCCGGATAATGGCGCTGCAATCATCCGGTTTGGTGGCTGGGGGCGAGGCGGCCTGGGCAAGCGGCAGTCGTGCTTGCCCTTATCTGTTTGAGCGGGCCTCGCCGCGGCGGGCGCGTGGTCAGACTTGGCGTCAAGCGTGGGGTGGCGCCGCCCGCGACATTCCGTGAGGGACCGGACATGACCGAATCATCCAGTAACCCCATCACCCGGCGCGCGTTCGTACGATTGACGGTGCAGGCGGCCGGCGCGGTGGAATGCGTGGTGGCCGGTTGCGAGTTGATTGCGTTCAAGGTGAACAGCGATGCGTAACGAGCGAAATGAATGGACGCGGCGGGAGTTCTATCGCCTGCTGGTGCGCGGCGGGGCGTTCGGCGCGATCGCGATGGGCGCCGCGGCGCTGACCCTGCGACCCGGCGCTTCGACCGAGCATCCGTGCCTCAACGAAGGCGTCTGCCGCGGATGCCGCGCCCTGGGAAGCTGCGGCCTGCCCGCGGGACTGTCGTACAAACAGGCGATGAGGCAAGACCATGCCGGATAAGCCGGTCGATTCATCCCGTCGCCGTTTCCTGACGCACGGCGTGCGCGGGGCGGCGCTGGTTTCGCTCGGCGGAATGGGCGGGGTGCTGCTCGGCCGCACGCAGGCGTGCCCCACCGTCTGGCAGATCGATCCGTACAAGTGCATTCAATGCGGCAACTGCGCCACCGCGTGCGTGCTGACCGAATCGGCCGTCAAGTGCGTCCACGCGTTCGCCATGTGCGGCTACTGCGAGCTGTGTACCGGTTACTTCGAGCCGCAGCCCAATGCCCTGAACACCGGGGCGGAGAATCTGCTTTGTCCGACCGGCGCGATCCAGCGCCGCGCGGTGCCCAACGACGATCCGTATTACGAATACACCATTGACGAATCGCTGTGTGTCGGCTGCGGCAAGTGCGTCGCCGGCTGCGCCGCGTTCGGCAACGGTTCGCTGTTCCTGCAGATTCGCCACGACCGTTGCCTGAACTGCAACGACTGCGCCATCGCCCGCCAGTGCCCGTCGCAGGCGATCGCGCGCGTGCCGGCGGATCGGCCCTACCTGCTCAAGATCGTGGAGTCGACGTGAAACGCCCTGCGGTTCGCCTGCTGGGGTGCGGGTGGTTGATGGCGTTCGCGGCGTCGGGCGCGCCGGCCGTCGAGCGCTTCCCCCCGCCGGATTTCGAGTCCGGCCATACCTTGCCGAGCCCCACCACGGCCGCACCCGATCCGGCCTGGCATGCGCCGGTCGACGTGGCCGTGCTGGTGATCGGTCTGGCGCTGGCGGCGTACCTGGTGTTGCGACGGCGCTCGCGCGCGGGGGTCGTCGCCCTGTCCATCGGCGCGCTGGCCTACTTCGGGTTCTGGCGCGGCGGGTGCGTCTGCCCCATCGGCGCGGTGCAGAACGTCAGCCTGGCCCTGGGCGATTCGTCGTACGCGGTGCCGGTGGTGGTGGCGCTGTTCTTCGCGTTGCCTCTGCTGGCGGCGCTGCTGGTCGGGCGGGTGTTCTGCGCCGGCGTGTGCCCGCTGGGGGCGATTCAGGATCTGGTGGTGGTGCGCCCGGTGCGCGTGCCCGAGTGGCTGGAAACACCGCTTCGCACAATCCGCCCGATCTACCTGGGCCTGGCCGTGCTGCTGGCCGCCACGGGCAGCACGTTTATCCTCTGCCGCTTCGATCCGTTCGTGGGCCTTTTCCGCCTGAGCGGGTCGCTGGGGATGTTGATCTTCGGCGGGGCGCTGCTGGCGATCGGTATGTTCATCGCCCGGCCGTATTGCCGCTACCTGTGCCCCTACGGGCTGGTGCTCGGGTGGCTGGGGCGAACGTCGAAGTGGCACGCCCGCCTCGACCCGCAAACGTGCATCAACTGCCGGCTGTGCGAAGAGGCCTGTCCGGTCAACGCCATCGACAAGCCGACCGAACCGCCGGTCGACGCCGACCGCCGCGCGGCGCGACGCCGCCTGACGATCGCGCTGGCGATGGCGCCGCTGTGGCTGATCGCCGGCACGGGGCTCGGTTACGCGCTGGCCGGTCCGCTTTCCCGCGCGCACCGGGAGGTGCAACTGGCCGAACTGCTGCGGGCCGAGCAAGCCGGCACACGCGCCGAACCGACCGACCAGACCACCGCCTTCCGCGCCACGGGCGCGCCGCTCGACGAAGCCTACGATCGCGCTGCGGCGGTGCGAAGCGACTTCACCCTCGGCGCGCCGATCTACGGCGGATTCGTCGGGTTGGCGTTCGCGGCCTCCTGGATTCGCCTTGCCCGGCCGGAGCGCCGCGACGATTACCGCATCAACCGCGCCCGCTGCGTGTCGTGCGGCCGATGCCTGAAATACTGCCCCCACGATCCGCGCAACCGCGAACGGCTCGCCCAACTTACCGCGGAAGGGAAGGTGCCCTCGTGACGCGCTTCGCCGGACCGCTTGACGATGCCCGTTCGACCGGCGCGTACCGCGCGCGGGTCGGCGTGGCGATTGTTTCGAGTCTGGTGGCCGCGCTCGCCGCGGGGGCCATGATCGTGAACCTGCATCAGCGCCATACCGCCGATCCGCTGCACGCGCCGCGGCTGCTCGAGTTGCGAGAGCAACTGCACGCTTCGCCGAACGATCCAGCCCTGAAGCGCGAGATTCGCCAGATGGACTACGCCCTGCGGCGGCAGTTCTTCGACAGCCGCGCGTTCGGCGACCGAGGCGTGTGGGTGCTCGTGCCGGCGGTGGTGGTGATGGTCACGAGTTTGAAACTCGCCCGGCGTCAGCGCGAAAGGCCCCCCGTCCCGCCGGAGGGTCCGCCCGCCGACGCCTCGCGGGCCACCCCTGCCGTGCGCTGGGCGATGGTGGTGTTCGGGACGGTCACGCTCGGCGCGGCGGCGGCGGTGGTGGTCACCGCGCCCTCACCGAGCCAACCGGTCGAACCGGCCGAAGCGCCGCCCGAACCGATCGCCGGCATCTGGCCGGGCTTCCGAGGCGCCGACGGTGACGGCGTCGCCACGTTCACCAACATCCCGCTTCAATGGAACGGCGAAACGGGCGACCACCTCGCCTGGCGCACGCCGATTCCGCTGCCCGGACACAACTCGGCCGTCGCCGCGGCGGGCAAGGTGTTCTGCACGGGGGCGACCGCATCACGCCGCGCGGTGTTCGCCTTCGACGCCCGCACCGGACGGATGATCTGGCGGCACGAGGTGAACGATCTGTCGCCCCGCGACGCCGACCCGCCGCAGGTGATGGAAGAAACCGGCTACGCCGCGCCCACCGCCGCCACCGACGGCCGGCGCGTCTATGCCCTCTTCGCCAACGGCGACCTGGTCGCCTGCGATCTTGAAGGCCGCCGGCTCTGGGGCCAGGCCCTCGGCACGCCCGACAACGCCTACGGCCATGCCAGTTCGCTGATCGCCCACCACGCCAACGTCATCGTGCAATTCGACCAGGGCTATCCCGATGACGACCTGTCCGCGGTGATCGCCTTCGACGGACAAACCGGCAAGCAGGTCTGGCGCGACGAGCGCCCGACTGCCGCGAGCTGGTCCAGCCCGGTGATCGTCGACATGCCGGCCGGCGAACGCCTGATCGTGCTGGCCGAACCGTGGATTGCCGCGCTCGACCCGGCGACCGGCGAGGAAATCTGGCGATGCGAAGGGGTGTTTGGCGATGTGGCGGTTTCGCCGATCTTCAGCGGCGGTCGGCTGCTGGTGGTCAACCCCAACGACCGCCTGCTGGCCATCCGTCCCGGCGGACGCGGCGACGTGACCGAAACCCACATCGCCTGGCAAGCGTTCGATGGCATTCCCGACATCGCCTCCCCCGCCGCCGACGGCCCGTTCGTCTATCTGCTGCAAACCTACGGCACACTCACCTGCATCCGCATCGCCGACGGCGAAACCATCTGGTCGCACGATTTGGGCATGTCGTTTGAATCTTCGCCCGCGCTGGTCGGCGATCGGCTGTATGTCACCAGCACCAGCGGTGTGACGTTCGTCCTCCGGGCCGGTGAGGCGTTTACCCAACTCGCCCGCAACGATCTGGGCGAACGCGTGCATGCTTCGGCGGCGTTCATGGATGGACTGATGATCCTGCGCGGCGATCAGCGCATGATCGCCATCGGGGAGGCCGACCCATGACGAAGTTCGACACGCCGTTCGTCGACCGCGCCTTCGGCCGCCTCGGGCGATCGGCCGACCGGGTGATCCCCATCCTCCAGGCCATTCAGGATCATTACCATTACCTGCCGACCGAGGCGCTTCGGCGCGTGTGCGAAATCAGCGACATCACCCCCGCGGCGATTGCCGGGGTCTCGACGTTCTACGATCGCTTCCGCCACGCCCCGGCCGGCGAAAACACGGTTCGCGTGTGTCACGGCACCGCCTGCCACGTCAAGGGCGCCGAGCGGATCCGCGATGCGTTCGCCGAGGCGATGGACATCGGGCCCGGCGAAGACACCGACGCCGACCGGCGGTTCACCATCGAGAAGGTCGCCTGCCTCGGCTGCTGCACGCTGGCGCCGGTGGTGCAGATCGGCGACCGGACGTACGGCCATCTGACCGCCGATGCCGCCGAGCGCACGCTGCGCGATTTCGCCGAGCATCTCAAACGGCGCGTCGAAGATCGGCGTTCGCCACCCGTTTCGCCGCACGGCGACGGCGCGGGGGAAATCCGCGTGGGCCTCGGGTCGTGCTGCCTGGTCAAGGGATCGGACGCGTTGTACCGCGCCCTTTCCGATGCCGCGGGTGAATACGGCGTGGCGGTCCGCGTGCGCGGCGTGGGGTGCGTGGGCATGTGTCATCGCACGCCCCTGGTGGAGGTGGTCAGGCCCGACCGCGAGCCGACGCTGTACGAATGCGTCACCCCCACCGATGCCGCGTCGATCGTGCATCGTCACTTCCGTCCGCGCGGCCTGAGGCGGGCTCGCATTGCCATGCGCCGGGCGATCGATCGCCTGATCGATCATGAACCGGACCCCGCCGATCGCCGCGCCCTGCACCCGCGCGATCCGGCGGTCAGCGCGTTCCTCGGTCCCCAGCACCACGTCGCCACCGAGTTCTTCGGCGCCCTGGAGCCGGGCGATGTGGACGGCTACCTTCAGCGAGGCGGGTTCGAGGCGCTGGGCACGGCGCGGGCGATGTCGGCCGACGAACTGCTCGACGCGATCGAAGCGTCCGGGCTGCGCGGGCGCGGCGGGGCGGGCTTCCCCGCGGCGACGAAGTGGCGGGCCGTTCGCGCCGCGCCCGGCGATGACAAGTTCGTCATCTGCAACGGCGATGAGGGCGACCCCGGCGCGTTCATGGACCGCATGTTGCTCGAATCGTTTCCCTATCGCATTCTCGAAGGCATGGCCATCGCCGCCCATGCCGTTGGCGCGCGAAAGGGCGTGTTGTACATCCGCCACGAATACCCCCTGGCCGTGGGACGCGTGCGCGAGGCGATCGCCGAGGGCGAAGCGCGCGGCCTGCTGGGCGATGATTTCCGCGTCAGCGTCTTCGAAGGCGCCGGGGCGTTCGTGTGCGGCGAAGAAACAGCGCTGATCGCCTCGATGCAAGGCGGTCGCGGGGTGCCCCGGCGCCGTCCGCCCTATCCGGCCCACGAAGGCCTGTTCGGCAGGCCCACGCTGGTCAACAACGTCGAAACCCTGGCCATGGTGCCGTGGATCGTGCGAAACGGCCCCGAACGCTTCGCCGCGCTCGGCTCGGCCCACAGCCAAGGAACCAAGGTCTTCGCCCTGGCCGGCAAGGTCAACCGCGGCGGGCTGATCGAAGTGCCCATGGGCGTGACCCTCCGACAGATCGTCGACCAGATCGGCGGCGGCATCGCGGACGGTCGCCGGTTCAAGGCGGTGCAGATCGGCGGGCCCAGCGGCGGATGTGTGCCCGCGCGACTCGCCGACACGCCCATCGACTACCACGCCCTCCGCGAGGTCGGCGCGATCATGGGTTCCGGCGGCCTGGTCGTGCTCGACGAGACCGACTGCATGGTCGACCTCGCCCGCTATTTCCTGCGCTTCACCCAGGACCAGTCGTGCGGCCAATGCACGTTCTGCCGGGTGGGCACCCGACGGATGCTCGACATCCTCGACCGCATCTGCGAAGGCGGGGGCCGGCCGAGCGACCTGCAAACCCTCGAACACCTCGCCGAACAGGTCGCCGCCGGCAGCCTGTGCGGCCTGGGGGCCACCGCGCCCAACCCCGTGCTCACCACCTTGCGGTACTTCCGCGAAGAATACCAGGCCCACCTCGACGGACGATGCCCTGCCGGACGGTGCAAGGCCCTGATCCGTTACCAGGTCAACGACCAGTGCGTCGGCTGCACGATCTGCGCCCAGCACTGCCCGGCCGACGCGATCGCCATGATGCCCTACCAGCCCCACACCATCGACGATGCCGCCTGCACGCGCTGCGACACCTGCCGCATCCTCTGCCCGCACGACGCGATCGAGGTCCACTGACCATGCCCACGCTGACCATCGACAACCGACAGGTAACAGTCGAACCGGGCGCAACGGTGCTCGACGCGG
Organism: uncultured Planctomycetaceae bacterium; assembly: GCA_964395825.1. Lineage (GTDB taxonomy): Bacteria > Planctomycetota > Phycisphaerae > Phycisphaerales > Zrk34 > JANQFT01. The sequence continues at coordinate 4,421 of CAYNCM010000073.1, read as the reverse complement.
CGAGGGCACTGGGCATCGAAATCCCCACGCTCTGCCACGTCCCCGGATGCGCGCCGCAGAACAGTTGCCAGGTCTGCGTGGTGCGGATCGACGGGTCGAAGCGGCTTTGGCCGGCCTGCTCCACGCCCGCCGCCGAAGCCATGGTCGTCGAAAGCGAAAGCCCGGCCGTGCGCGAAGCGCGGCGCACGGCGCTCGAACTGCTGCTTTCCGATCACGCCGGCGATTGCGCAGCGCCCTGTCAGATCACCTGCCCGGCCCACATGGACGTGCCGCGCATGGCCGCCCGGATCCGCGAAGGCGACCTGCGCGGCGCGCTCGAAACCGTCAAGCGCGACATTCCCTTGCCCGCCGTGCTCGGTCGCATCTGCCCGGCGCCCTGCGAAGGCGGCTGCCGGCGAAGCCAGGCCGACGGACCGGTCGAGATCTGCCTGCTCAAGCGGTTCGTGGCTGATGTGGACCTGATGTCCGACGACCCGCATACGCCCGACTGCGCCGAACCGACCGGCAAGCGCATCGCGATTGTCGGCGCGGGCCCGGCGGGTCTGAGCGCGGCGTACTACCTCCGCCTGGCCGGCCACGAGTGCCTCGTCCACGATGAAAACGATCAGCCCGGCGGCGCGATGCGCTACGGCATCGACGAACAGGTGCTGCCGCGCCAGGTGCTCAATGGCGAGATCGACGTCCTCCGCCGCATGGGCGTGCGGTTCCGGCAGAACACGCGGTTCGGCGAAGACGAGACGCTGGACCAACGGCGCGAAGCGTTCGACGCCGTGCTGCTGGCCACGGGCGGCGCGAATGGCGAGCGGATCGAAACCGACGATGCCTGCCGCACCGACCGGGCGGGCGTGTTCGCCTGCGGCGGGGCGGTCGGGCGCACGAAGTTGGCCGTGCGGAGCGTGGCCGACGGTCGCGCCGCGGCCGAGTGCATCGACGCGGTGTTGCGCGGCGAAGACCCGCGCCGGCGCGCCCGGCCGTTCTCCGTGCGCATGGGCCGGCTCGACGAAGAGGAACTGGCCGCGTTCATGCTGGGTGCCGATGAAGCGGCGCGGCGGACGCCCGAAGGCCGCCTCGCCCGCGGGTTCACCCACGATGAAGCGCTAACCGCCGCCGCCCGATGCCTGCAATGCGGCTGTGCGTGCGCCGGGGATTGCCGTACGAGACGGTACAGCGAACAATACGAGGTGAACCCGATGCGCTACCGCGGCACGCGGCGAAGGTTCCGGCGACTGCCCCGGGCCGGCGGCGTGGTGTATGAACCGGGCAAGTGCATCGCCTGCGGGTTGTGCGTGGACATCACGCAGCGGGCCGGCGAAACCATCGGCGTCAGCTTCGTCGGGCGCGGGTTCGACGTCGAAGTGGCCGCGCCGTTCGGCCGGACCATCGCCGAGGGCCTCGGCCGCGCCGCCGGTGAATGCGTCCGGGCCTGTCCCACCGGGGCGCTGTACTTCGCCGACGGCGACACGGCGACCACCGAACTGACCATCGACCGGAGCGGCGGGACATGAAACGCCTCACGCTGGTTCATCTCGTGCTCCCGGCGATACTGGCGCTGGGCGCCTGCGGCGGCGGCGAACCGTCGTCGGCCGATGCCGATCGCCCGTCGCCCATCGGCCACGACTGGCCCATCTTCCGAGGCGACCGCGCCATGACCGGCCGGGCGCCCGGTGAACTGCCCCTGCCGCTGAAACTGCGCTGGCGCTACGCCACCGGCGGCGCGGTGCGATCGTCCGCGGTGGTCGCCGACGGCCTCGTGTTCGTCGGCTCCGATGATGGTCACGTCTACGCCCTGGCCGCAGGCAACGGTCAAAAGCAATGGGCGCTCGACCTCGGCCGCCCCGTCGAAGCCCCGCCGCTGGTGATTGACCGAATCGTCTACATCGGCGCCCACGACGGGGCGCTGTACGCCCTGCGCGCCGAGACCGGCCGCGTGAAATGGCGATATCAAACCGGCGGCAAGATCACCGGATCGGCCAACGCCTTCACGCCCCCCGACGGTTCGCGGCGCATCGTCGTGGGCAGTTACGATCATCAACTGCACGGCGTCGACGCGGCGACCGGCGCGCCGCGCTGGCAGGTCGACAGCGGCTACTACATCAACGGCGCCCCGGCGATCATCAGCGACGGAAAGACCCCGCCGCGGCGCCTCGTGTTCGGCGGATGCGACGGGCTGCTGCACGTAATCCACGGCCGCGACGGTCGCACGCTCAACGAAGTCGATGTCGGCGGATACGTCGCGGGCAACCCCGCGATCGACGGCGACCTGGCTTACCTCGGCACGTTCGAGAACGATGTTCGCTGCATCGACGTCCGGCGGGGCATGATGGTGTGGCGCTATCACGATCGTGATTTCGCCTACTACGCTTCACCCGCCCTGACCGAAGAACTGGCGATCATCGGCGGGCGCGACAAACGTGTTCACGCGATCGACCGCAAGACCGGCGAGGCGCGGTGGACCTTCCCCACACGCGGCGCGGTCGACGCTTCACCGGTCGCCTGCGGTCAACACGTCGTCGTCGCCTCGGAAGACGGCAACCTTTACGTGTTGAACCTGGCGGACGGCACGGTGGTCTGGCAGTATGAAATCGGCGTGGCGCTGACGAACTCACCCGCGGTGGGTGGGGGCCTGGTGATCGTCGGCGACGAAGCGGGATCCCTCTGGGCGTTCGGCGGGGAATGAACCATGCGCGTGGTACAACTGATTCCGGGCACGGCGAACACCTTCTACTGCCAGAACTGTATGCGCGATGCGGGCGCGGCGCGCTCGATGCGCCAAGCCGGGCACGACGTGACCATGGTTCCGCTGTACCTGCCGCTGCTGAACGCGGAACTGGAATCGCCGACTGAAACGCCGCTGTTTTTCGGCGGGATCAACGTGTACCTGCAACAGAAGTGGTCGCTGTTCCGCCGCACGCCGCGGACGGTCGATCGGCTGTTCGACGCCCAACGGCTGCTGCGCTGGGCCGCCGGGCGCAGCGGCATGACCGATGCCCGCGAACTGGGCGAGACGATGCTGTCGATGCTGCGCGGCGACGCGGGGCGGCAGTCGAAGGAATATCATCGCCTGATGGATTGGTTGTGCGAACGCGACCGGCCGGACGTGGTGGTGCTGTCGAACGTGCTGTTGAGTGGGTTCGTGCCCTCGCTCCGCCGCCGGCTGGGCGCAGCGATCGTGTGCCTGCTGGAAGATGAGGACGAGTTTCTCGACGAACTGCCCGACGACGTTCAGCGCCAAGCCGAACGACTCATCGCCGAGCATTGCCGGCGGATCGACCGGTTCATCGCGTGCAGCCGGTACTACGCCGAGGTGGCCCGGCGGCGATTCGACGTGGCCGATGGAAAACTGTCGGTGATTCCCAACGGCATTGACACGGCGCGCTACGGCCCGGCGCCCGATTCGCCCGCCGTGCCCACGATCGGCTACCTGTCCCGGATGCACCAGGACAAGGGGCTGGACACGCTGGCCGAGGCGTTCGCGGCCCTTAAGCGCAACGACGCGACGCGCCACGCGAAGCTGCGCATCGCCGGGGGCAGCACACCGGACGATCGGCCATTCGTCCGGCGCGTGAGGCGGATCATCGACCGGGCAGGCGTGGGGACGGACGTGCAGGTGCTGGGCAACCTGGACTTCGACGAGCGCCTGGCGTTTCTGCGATCGCTGTCGGTGCTCAGCGTGCCGACGCGCCGGCCGGAGGCGTTCGGCATGTTCATCCTGGAAGCCCTGGCGTGCGGCGTGCCGGTCGTCCAGCCGGATCACGGGGCGTATGGCGAGGTGCTGGGCGCCACGGGCGGCGGGCGGTTGTACGCGCCGGGCGATGGGCAAGCGCTGGCCGCGGCACTGGGCGATGTGCTCACCGACCCGGCCGGGGCACGGCAGGAGGCGCTCGGGGCGCGCCGGGCGATGGACGAACGGTTCAGCGTGCTGAAGATGGCCGAGGCCATGATAGGCGAACTTGCCCGCGCCACCGAAGACCGCAAGACGAACCCCTGAACTCACGGAGAACGCCGAGCATGCTCGGCGGTTCCGGTCCGCCTCACGGGCGGCTCTATTGCTCCTGCGGCGGCTGATCGCGGAAAGGCGAAGGCGGTGAATCTTCGGAGCGGCGATGGGACCGGTCGGCGCGGTCGGCCTTGCGACGGTGGCGGGCCGGGGCGTCGTGCAGTCGGCTGGTCAGCAGTGTGTCGAGGTGTTCGTCGATCAACGGCTCGCGCTGCGCGGCACGCTGCTTGAGCTTGGCCCGCAGTTCTTCGACGCGCTGTTCGAGCTGGTGCAGCTCGCGCTCCATCGCCTTCTGCCGGGCGTCGATGTGCGCGCCGACCATCCGACGCAATTCGGCCTTGATCCGTTCAGCCTGCGCGGCATTCCCCTCGCGTCGGGCCTGGTGATACTGGCGCACCCGTTGCATGGCTTTGAGCCTGGCCTG
>CAYNCM010000072.1:0-16691 GCA_964395825.1 uncultured Planctomycetaceae bacterium | reverse complement strand
ACGATGCGGCCGAGAGGAAGGCGAACCTCGACGAGCTGATCACGCTGGCGGCCCGGTTCGACCAGCAGATGGCCGGGGCGCCGCCCGGGGAGGCCGACCGCCCGCCCCTGCCCGATGCCGAACCGCTCGACCCCGCCACCCCCGGGCCTGTCCAGGTATTTGCCGACCTGCAGCCGACCGTCGAAGATTCACCGCGCCAGCCGGTCGCGTCCCATCGGCCCGAAGCGCCGGAAGTCGACGATGCCATCGTCGACACTGCCCGATACGAAACCGCTTCGCCCCGGCAACAGCCCCACGCCGCCCTCATGCCCGTGCCCACCGCCCGCGCCACCGAGCGGTCGATTCTCGTCGCCGTCACCCCCGCGCCCGAACGCGCCGTCGCGGTGCAGCCGCTGACGCTCGACGTCCCCGGCGCGTTGACCGGCCCGACGGTGCGCCTGCCCTCCACCCACGACGCCCAGACCAGCGACGAACGACCGCTGATGGCCCGCGACGATGTGGAATCCATCGAACTGGCCGCCCGGCCCGCCGACCGCCGCCAAGCCCAGCCCGACGTCGATCGCTTCGACCCGACCGGCGGCGCCACCCCCGATGCCCAAACCCCCGCTTCACTCGCCCGCCAGCCCCAGGCCCGAATGGACGCCCCGCACGAACTGTCCGGAACCCTCACCCCCGCCCTGGCCGAGCCGGTTCCCCTCGCCGTCACCGCCGACCTCGGCCCACGCGCCCTCGATGTGCCCGACTGGCTGTTCCATCGCACCGGCGAACAGCGGCTGAAGCTGCTCGATGAATTCGGCGGAACCGGGGAATCCGAAGCTGCCGTCGAACGCGCCCTGCGCTTCCTTGCCCGATTGCAGGAAGACGGCGGCCACTGGACGCAGACCAAGAACGAAACCGGACCCACCGGCCGTACCAACCACCCCGTCGACGTGGCGGTGACCGGATTGTCGGCGATGTGTTTCCTGGCCGCGGATCATCGGCCCCACCGCGAGGGGCCCTATCGTCAGACCGTCGAAAAGGCGCTGGATTACCTGGTCGATCGGCAGAAATCCAACGGCGATCTGCGGGGCGCCGGCGACATGTACTCCCAGGCGATCGGCACGCTGGCCCTGGCCGAAGCCGCGGCGATGACCGGCGACGAGCGTTACGGCCAGGCCGCCGCCCGCGGGGCAGCGTTCATCATCGACGCCCAGCACCACCAGACCGGCGGATGGCGCTACAAGCCGGGCGATCCGGGCGACACGAGCGTGTTCGGCTGGCAGATTCTCGCCCTGCACAGCGCCGAGCAACTCGGCTTCGAGATTCCCGACAACGCGCAGCGCCTCGCGTTCGACTGGCTCGATCGGGTCCGAAAGGACCGCCACAGCCTGTTGAGCAAGTACCAGACGAACCGCGGGCCCAGTCGGGCGATGACCGCCGAGGCGGTGTTCAGCCGCATGTTGCTCGGCGAAGAACCGGATCGCGCCCAGCGCCGCGAGGTGGCCGGCTACCTGCTGGCCGAACCACCGGGCAAGGGCAAGGACAACTTCTACTACTGGTACTATGCCTCGCTGGCAATGATGCAACTGGGCGGGGACGGTTGGGCGCAATGGAACGATCTGGCCCGCAGTCACCTGGTCACCACGCAGCGCGACAAGGGCGGGTTGGCCGGAAGCTGGGATTCAAACAGCCAGTGGGGCCCGCGCGGCGGACGGATCTACACCACCGCGCTGGCCACGCTGACCCTGCAGGTCTACTACCGCTATCTGCCGATGTATCGGCAGGTGGAATGAGCCACGCCTCTCAGCCGGCGGGCCACGCCTTTCAGCCGGCGGGCCACGCCCGCCGGATCGCCGGACCGCCGGCCGGCGCCGTTTCTATCGCACGAGCATCACGCTTGTAAATACATATATTTCAATCACTTGGCGCGTGGTCTGCGAGCCGCGTCGGGGGGCTGACGGACAGAGTCTCGACCCGCTGATCGAACAGTTGTTCGTTGGCGGGCGCCGAAGCGGACGGTTTCCGGTCGACAGCGCAGCCGGGCAGATCATTGAACGGTTGGCGTTTACGATTGCGGTCGGTAAAGCGGGTTACTTGCGTCGCCGCCCGAGGGTCCGGTAAAAAGAGTCCGGAAAAACGAGTGGCGCAAGAGCCGATTGGCCGATGTACCACCACACGAACGGGGCCAGTGTCAACTTCAATCGGGAGTCAATCATGGACATGCGCAAGACGGTGGGCGTTTTCGGTCTGGCCTTCGGGCTGCTGCTGGCGGGCAGCGCGACGGTACGCGCCGCGGCGTTCACCTGGGACGGTGACACGGACACGGACTTCGGGACGAACACCAACTACGTCGGTGATCCGGCGGCGCCCGCCAACGCGCCGGGGGCCAACGACACGTTCACTTTCGCCGGGGCGACGAACACCAACATCGTCGTCGACGACGGCGGCTCGACCTGGCAGGGCATCCAGTCGTTCGACTTCACCGGCGCCGCGGCCGCATTCACCTTCACCGCCAACGCGGCCGGCGATGACTTCGAGTTCGACAATGGTGTGGCCAACACCATCACCAACAACACCGCCTTCACGCACATATTCAACAACGAGATCATCACCGGCAACACGAGCATGGGGGTGACGCTGAACAACGTCGGCGGCGGGTTGATCTTCAACGGCGACTGGACGCTCAACAGCGCGTTGACGCTGACCGCGACCAACGGCCTGATGAACGTCAACGGGGTGATCGGCGAAACGGGCGTGCAGAACGTGGTGATCGGCGCGGGGGCGGGTACCGTCGAACTCAACGGCGCCAACAACTACAGCGGCACGACCACCGTCAACGCGGCGACCGTCGTGCTGGGCGACAACGCGGCCTTCGGCACCAGCGCCGTGACGCTGAACGCCGGGGCGATCCTCCAGTCCGATAACGACGCTCGCAACGTGGCCAACGCCCTGACCGTGTCCGGCGATTTCTCGGTCACCGGGGCGAACGACCTGGAACTCAGCGGCGCGGTGGGCATGGGCGATCTGGGCGCGGGCACGCGCACCATCACCGTGGCCAACGGCGGCGAGGTTGAACTGTCCGGCGCGGTCACCGCCAGTAACGGAACCGTCGTCAAGGCCGGCGCCGACGAACTGGAACTGTCCAACAATAACACCGCCACGCTCACCGCCGACATTCGCATCGATGCGGGCACGCTGGGAATCACCACCAACGGCGCGCAGGGAGCCGGGGCGCTGGACCTCAACGGCGGCACGCTCGAGGTGAACATCGCCGGGGCGCCCGATGTGACCAACAACGTCACCGTCAGCGCCGATTCGACGCTGACCATCACCCAGAACGCCCAGATGAGCGGCGGATTCACCGCTGCCGGCGGCATCACCACCACCAAGAACGGCGCGGGCGTGCTGACGTTGAGCAACGACAACAGCGCCACCTACTCGGGCAACTGGCAGGTCGACGCCGGCACCATCATCGCCACCGACGCCGGGGCGTTCGGCGATGGCACCGGCACGCTGGTGCTCAACGGCGGCACGATCCAGTACGACACCGGCGGCACGCCCGACTACACCAACAACATGACCATCTCCGGGCCGTTCACCTTCAACACCCAGCAGGACACCACCGTCAGCGGCGTGCTTACCGGCGCCGGCAATATCACCCGCACCGGCGTCGCCGGCACCACGCTGCTGGTCAGCGGCATCAGCCCCGCCTACACCGGGCGCATTGACAACACCATCGGCATCCTCCGCCTCGACGGCACGACCGGCGGCGACGTGACCAACTTCGCCGGCGCCTTCATGCAGGGCGTGGGAACCGTCGGCGGCGACCTGACCAACAATGGAACCCTCAACCCCGGCAACAGTGTCGGAACCATCAACGTCGCCGGCAACTACATCGAAAACGGAACCCTGGTCGCGGAAGTCGATCCGTCGCTCGGCGGCATCTTCCCACCCAACGGCATCTTTCCCACCAACCCCGGCGCCCATGACGTGGTCAACGTCACCGGCACCGCCACCTTCGGCGCCGCCAGCAACATCAACGTCACTTCACTGGCCAAGGGTTACGTCGCCGACGGCGATACGTTCGCCATCGTTCAGACCGCCGGGGGCGTGGTCGACGGCGGTGTGACCGTCGCCGACAACTTCGGCTTCATCACCTTCACCGGCTCGATCGTCGGGACCAACTACGTCGTGACCGCCAACCGCACGACCTACACCGCCGCTGTCGCCGCGCCCAATCGCATCCAGGTGGCCCGCGGGCTGGACCTGCTGGCCGCCGCCACCCCGCAGACGGCCAACAACGATGCCGAAACGCTCCTGGCCGAGATGGATTCGATCGCGACGCTGGCCGACTTCCAAAGCGCCCTGGATCACCTGAGCCCCGAGCGATTCGACGTGCTCGACCGGACCGCCCGGCGGGCCGCGCAGGCGTTCGTCGGCGTGCAGACCGACTACCTGAACATGCGCCGGCAGGGCAACACGTCCTTCGCCACCGCCGTCGCGTCCGGCGCTTCGAGCGACAACCTCGATGGGATGCTCGCCAGCGCTTCGAACGATCCGTACCTGATCGGCCAGGCCCTGCAGGCCGCGGCCGCCGGCGCGGTCAACGAGCCCGACGAACGGCTCGGCGGGTTCGTCCGAGGCATCGGCGCCTTCGTCGCGGACGACAACACCGCCGACCGCACCGGCTTCGATGCCGACATTTTCGGGGGCGAAGCCGGCCTCGACTGGTTCGTCAGCCCCGACCTGCTGATCGGTGTGGCATTCGGGTACGTCAACAGCGATGTCGACTTCAAGGGCCTCGGCGGCGAGGCCGACGTGGACACCGTCCGCTTCGGAGGCTATCTGAGCTGGACGCCGGCCGTCGACTGGTACGTCGATGCGTCGTTCAGCTACGGCTACCACATGAACGACACCACCCGGCCGGTGGTCGTCGGCGTGCTCACCCGCACCGCCACCGCCGAGTACAACGCCCACGATTTCACCTTCTACGGCGGGCTGGGCTACGACCTGGCTCCCGGCGACGATGTGACCCTCACGCCCACCGCCAGCCTCCAGTACACCTATCTCTACCAGGAAGACTTCACCGAAAGCGGCGCGGGCGCGATGAACCTCCACGTCGACGATCAGGCGACCCATTCGCTGGAATCGGCGCTTGGCCTGCGCGGCGCGGTGGTCATCCGCACCGACGGCGACGTCACCTTCGTGCCGGAAGCCAACCTCGCCTGGAAGCATGAATTCCTCGCCGACCACGAGGACATCACCGCCCGCTTTGTCAACGCCGCCGGCAGCTTCGACATTCGCCGCGGCGATCCGGACCGCGACGCCCTGTCGTTTGGCGGCGGCTGCACCGCCCTCCTCGGCGACAACGCCAGCCTCTTCCTTCGCTATCAGGGCGACCTCTACAACGACGGCGACGCCCACGGCATCAGCGGCGGTCTGATGATCCGATTCTGAACCGACCGCCTGCTCAATCCACAAGGCCGTGGAACCGAATCCACGGCCTTTTGCCATGCGCCCGCTCAACGGGACATCCCCCCGAACCGCCGATATCATGAATGCCCATGGCTTCACCCCATGACGAAATCATCACCCGCGCCATCGACGACATCGTGCGCCAGACCGGCGGCGATCCGGAATCCTTCGACGGCCAGCTCGTCCGCGAGATGATGACCACCGCCCTCAAACTCGTCCGCGACGAGGCCGACACCGGCGAGCTCAAACTGCTCAACCGGTCGTTCAAGGAACTGCGCTACGCCATGAAGGTGTTTCGGCCGTATCGCGAAGTGCGCAAGATCAGCGTGTTCGGATCGGCGCGGACGCGGGAAGATCATCCCCACTACCGGTCCGCCGTCGATTTCGCCCGGCGGGTCAGCGACCGAGGCTGGATGGTCATCACCGGCGCCGGCGACGGCATCATGAAGGCCGGCCACGGTGGGGCGGGCAAACCCTCAAGCTTCGGCGTGGCGATCCGACTGCCCTTTGAAACCACCGCCAACGAGATCATCTCCGGCGACAGCAAACTTATCACCTTCCGATACTTCTTCACCCGCAAGCTGCTGTTCGTCAGCCAGTGCCACGCCATCGCCCTGTTCCCCGGCGGGTTCGGCACCCACGATGAAGGTTTCGAGGTGCTCACCCTCATCCAGACCGGCAAAAGCCCCGTCATTCCGCTGGTCATGATCGATGCGCCCGGCGGGCACTACTGGAAACAGTGGGACCGCTACGTCCGCGATCACCTGCTGGCCGAGAACATGATCAGCCCCGACGACCTGAACCTCTACTTTGTCACCGACGACCTCAAGGCCGCCGCCCATCACGTGTTCGACTTCTACCGCAATTACCACTCCCAGCGCTTCGTCGACGACAAACTCGTCCTGCGGATCCACCGGCCCCTGACCAGCGAACAGCTCGAAGCGCTCAACGCCGACTTCGCGAATCTTGTCGCCGAGGGATCCATCGCACAGGGCAAAGCCCTGGAAGGCGAGACCGATCACCTCGAACTGCACCGCCTGAGCTGGACCAGCACCCGCCGCGAATACGGCACACTCCGTGCCCTGATCGACCGCGTGAATCACTACGCCGGCGCCCCCGCCCCCGGCAGTGGAACCCTTGATTGACTGACGCGCCCCGTCGCCGACCGTCGGTCCGCTACGCGGCTCCGGCCGTTCCACTCCGCGAAATCCTCTTTACGAATCCTCGATCTTCCGAGCGTTTGCCGGGTCATGCAGCCTCATGGGGAGACCTTGATGAAACCAGATGCACCAGCACAGTACGGCACGAGCGTGTCCGGGGGCGCATGGCGCGATTTGCGTTCCGTTCCTGGAAATACACGATTTGCGATCTGAAACGGTCCGGGGAGGTGGGTGCGTGCGCCATCCGCAAACGTGTGGATTGGAGCCGTAGTCGTCCGTTTTTGCGGCTGGGGCTTGCGCGAGGGTTCGCGAATCACTGTTTGGCCATCCCGATCACTTCGCGATAGTTGGCCCGGAAGAACGCCGTCCACACCAGACGGTCGTGTTCCTCGGCGGCCTCGTCATCCCAGCCGGCGGCCACCGCGAACAGGGCTTCGGGCGAGTCGACCGGCATCCGATCGAACACCGCGATCATTTCGGCCCGGCGCTGCGGGTCGTCTTCGCGGAGGATCGCGCCCCACGCCGCTTTCAGGTCATCGTGAATATCCATGGCCATGGCCGACAGCACCACGTTGATCACGCCCATGTAGTTCGGCGTGCCTTGGGGCATGGGCACGGCGTCTTCGTAGTAGTTCACGTGGTCGATCATGCGGCTGAACATCTCGGGTTCGTACATGTCTCGCCGCACGGGCGGACGGCGCAGGGCGAACTTGAGCGGTCCCAGCCCGTCGTCCGGCGGATCGGACATCGCGTCGCTCGGGGGCAAGCACCACACCGCCTGTCCTTCGCGGGTGAGCTGAAACTGCACGAACCGTTTGGCCAGTGTCCGGCGCGGATCGTGTTGCGTATCGCGCACGCCGTTGAGCACGGCGATCGGATCGCAGGAGTAGATGGTCGTGCCGCGCGGCGAGAGGTAGCCCACGCGATTGCCGCCGACCGCCTCGGCCTGGAGTCGGCCGTAGAAATCGATGCACATGCCCGCCGCCGCGTCGCCGGCGCTCACGTCGACCGGCACCTGCGAGCTGCCGCTGGAAAAGTAACGCGCATTGGCGAACACGCGCCGCAGCGTCCGCCAGCCTTTGTCGTAACCATAGCGCTGCACGATGGTGTTGTACGTCACCCGCACGCTGCCCGAATGGCGCGGATCGCCCAGCGCCACCCAGCCGAAGTACTTCCCGTCGGTCAGGTCGTCCCAGTCGCCCGGCTCGGGCAGGTCGAGCAGCTCCAGCACATCGCGGTTGTACACGATGCCGAAACTCGACAGCACCACGCCGTACCAGTGCACCGGTGGATTCTCGTCGGGTTCGGCCTGGTCGAGCGCCGACTGATCGTACAGCTTGCTGCCGGCGATGCGTCCCGATTCGCCGTATACCTGTTCCAGGTCGATCGCCTCGTGGTCCAGTCGGATCGGCTGGGTGAGCGCGACGGTTCGGGACACGATTTGGCCGTCGGGGTTAACGCCTTCGGCGGTGACGCCGACGCGGCGGTAGTACTTGTCGAACTCGTAGTCGCCCCCGCCGAACGCCAGGTCGAATCCGATGTCGCCCAGCGGTTCGCCGATTTCGATCGAACGTTCGAGTTCCGCGGCGTATTGGCTGATGAGGATGCGCCGAATGTCGCTGGTTCCGCCGGGCGTGCGCCAGTCGATGCGCACCGCTTGGCCGAACCTTTCGGTGTGCCAGTCGTTGAAGGCATGGGCGGTTTCGTAACGGATCTGTTCGTTGTGGGGCGTGACGATGACCAGTTTGAGGGCATCGGGATCGATCTGCTCGCGTGGCGGTCGCCAGGCCACCGGCAGGCCCACGATGATCGCCAGCAGCACGAGAATCACGATGCGTCCAACCCAGCTCTGCATGGCGGTACTTTACCGCGCCCGGACGGGCGGAGCGAAGCGCGGCTCCGCCCAACCGCCCCCGCCGTACGGCTTGAGCGATTCGCCGCGGTGCGGCTACACTATGCGTCGATGATCCCGGTCACCACCAGCGCCATCACGAAGCGGTTCGGTCAGACCACAGCGGTCGATGCGGTCGATCTGCGGATCGAGCCGGGCGAGCTGTTCTTCCTGCTGGGCCCCAGCGGTTGCGGGAAGACGACGCTGCTGCGGATGATCGCGGGCCTGCACGAACCGACCGGAGGCCGGCTGCACTTTGGCGATCGCGACGTGACGCATCTGCCCACCGGTCAACGTAACGCGGCGATGGTGTTTCAGTCGTATGCCCTTTGGCCGCACATGACGGTGGCCCAGAACGTGGCGTTCGGGCTGGACGTGCGTCGGGTCAGCCGGCAGGAGAAGGATCAGCGGGTGGCCGAGGCGCTGCGGCGGGTGCAGATGACCGAACTGGCCGGCCGCCGACCCACGCAACTGTCCGGCGGCCAGCAGCAGCGCGTGGCCCTGGCCCGGGCGCTGGTGGTCAACCCCGATGTGTTGCTGCTCGACGAACCGCTGAGCAATCTCGATGCGAAGCTGCGCCTGGAGATGCGCACCGCCATCCGCCGCATCTGCAAGACGGCCAGGATCACCACCATCTACGTCACGCACGACCAGGAAGAGGCGCTGTCGATGGCCGACCGCATCGCCGTGATGCGCGACGGGAAGTTGATGCAGGTCGGCGCGCCCGCCGAGTTGTACAACCGCCCGGCCAACCGGTTCGTGGCCGACTTCCTCGGCACGACCAACTTCATCCCCGCCACCGTGCAGCATCGCGACAACAGCCGGCTGCGCCTGGAAAGCCCGGCCGGCGACGTGGTCTCCAGCGTGTTCCCCGACGACGTGCCCGCCGCGGGCAACGTGACCTGTTCCGTCCGCCCCGAGGCGATGCAACTGCTCGACGCATCGGCCGAAGCGGACAACGTGTTCACCGGCCGGCACGTGGAAACGGTCTACCTGGGCGACATGGCGCTGCACACGTTCGAGGTGCCGGACGGCCTGCGGGTGGAGGTGAACGAAGTCAAGCCGCGCCCGCGAGAGTGGGGCGCCGCCGAAAGCCGCATCGGCTTCAGCGCCGATGACGTGGTGGTGTTGACCAACTGATCGTCTTTCATGGCCGAATCTTTCGATCAGCTCAATCATCGGATCGTGCGCTGCACGCGCTGCGGGCGATCGGGTGCCTGGGCGAAGCGGGTGATGGTATAAACGCCCCTGCCTTGCAGGGAGCGGTGACGAAGTAGACTCCCCTCCCTCTGGGGAAGGCCGAGAGATCGGGATAACCACCATGGCCCACCATCCGCGGCTGTCGGAGTTCGGCCAGGCCAGCGGCCAACCGTCGCCGGTCGCACGCATGATGGACCAGTTCGCCGGCGACTTCCGCGACGGCGTGGACATCAACCTCGGCGTGGGTTACGTCAGTGCCGACACCATTCCCAACGCACTGATCGAACGGGCGATGCACGAGGTGCTCGCGGCGCCGCAGCGGTACCGCCACGCGCTGAACTACGGCGGGCCGGCCGGGTCGGACAACCTCATCGCCGCCATCCGGCGGTTTCACCTGGCCCATCGCATCGGGTGCGTCGATCAGGCCACACTCGACCGCAAGCGCATCATCATTGGCCCGAGCGGCGCGACCAGCCTGCTCCAAAGCATCTGCGACGTGATGGGACGTGGCATCGTCATCACGTCGGACCCGATGTATTACATCTACACCGAACTGCTCAGCCGGCGGGGCTACCAGATTCTCGCCGTCCCGGAAGATGATGAAGGCATCGACACGGATCGGCTGCGCCGCAGGCTCGATTCACTCGGCGATGCGGCCAGGCGGATCAGCTTCATCTACCTGGCCACGGTGAACAACCCCACCACCGCGATCACGTCCAACCCGCGCCGGGCGGAACTGGTGAAGATCGCTGGCGAGCTTTCCCGCCGCGCCGGTCACGCTGTGCCGGTGTTCTTCGACACGGCCTATGAACACCTGACTCACGCCCCTGACGTCGAACCGCCCACGAGCGGGCTGATGATGGACGAGGATGATCTGGTTTACGAGATCGGCACGTTCAGCAAGGTGCTCGCGCCGGCGTTGCGGGTGGGGTATCTGATCGGGCCGGACTCGACCCTCACGCGGGCCCTGGTGCAGAAGACGTCGGACGTGGGGTTCAGCGCGCCGCTGCTGGCGCAGGAGATGACGGCGTATCTGCTGGACCATCACGTGGCGGGGCAGATTGAACGGGTGCGCGGCATCTACCGGCACAAGGCCCGCGCGGTCGGCGCGGCGATCGACGAACTGATCGGCGAACACGTCGAGCACCGCGCCGGCGGGAAAGCGGGGTTCTACTACTATCTGACCCTGAACGATGTGGACACGCACGAGCCATCCCCGGTGTTCCGGTTCCTGACGCGCACCACCGGCGACACGGCCATCGACGGGCCGGCGGACGAGAGGCGGCCTCGCGTGATCTACCTGCCCGGAGAATACTGCGTGCACCCGGCGGGCGACCTAGTGGCGGTGGGCCGACGGCAGTTGCGGCTGTCGTACGGCTTCGAGGGCGTGGACAAGATCACCGAGGCGCTGGCGCTGATGCGGCAGGCGATCGGCTGGGCGCGGGGATGAAGCGGGATGGCGGCCGGACAAAAAAGACACCCGCGTGACGAACGCCACACGGGTATCAGGGGGGGTGGTGGACGAATATTAACGGATGCAGCGGGGTGGGTGCAAGAGGGGAATCCGGAATTTCTGCGAAATCGTCCGCGGAATCACAGGTCGCGGTTCTGTTTCCTCCCCCTCCGGGTGAGGTTGGCAGGGGTCGGCTCCGAAATCAGGCCCATCGCATCGTACCGGGCTTCCGACGCGAGCGGATCCCCCCTGCCCCCCAGAGCCGGCGCGAGGAAGGCGGGTTACCTGCGATGGCCCCGGACGGTCTGGCAGAACGCTTCGGCGGCGTCGGCGTCGGCAAACCCCTCTTTGACGCACAGCCACACGCCCTGCGGCTTGAGTTGCCCGAGCACGGCCAGGGCGTCTTCGGGGCCTTCGGCGAGAACCTGCACCGACTTGCCCGCGGCCTGACAACGCTGATAGACCTCGATCCACTTCGCCGCCGGTCCGTTGCCCGCGCCGTACACCCACTGCACGGCGTCAAGCTGCGGCAGGTCCAGCAGCAGATCCAGGTGGCGCAGCGCCTGCGGACCGTCCAGGTGGAACACTGAACGGTCCAGCGGTTCCATTTCCTTTTCGATCGCCGGCAGCACCAGGTCACCGGCCATCTCGTCGGACACCATGCACCAGAAATCGCAACTCGGCACGTAGGCCGGCCCGTCGTGGTGCATCGGCGTCCAGCAGGTCGAGCCGAACCCGGCGGCCGAGACCTGGCCGTACTGCCGGCGGAACATCCGGTTGAACGCTTCGGCGACGTGCAGGGCGGTCCGGTGGATGACCTCGGGGCAGTCGAGCATGTCCACGCACAGCATCTGCGGATCGCGCAGGGCGGCGAGAATATCGTAATTGCCATGCAGGTCGGTCATGCCCACCAGGTAACGGCCATCGCACTTTGCGATGGCCGTGTCCTGCAACTTCTCAACGTGACGCCAGTGGGGATTGTCGAAATCCAGTTCGATGTCCCACACGCGCGGCCACTGCGAAGCGTCCTGGATGATCGGCACCGACCACGATGAGTCGTCGCTGTATTCCAGGTCGCAGCCGAACGGCGTGGCGCTGATGTCCGGGCCCATGTTCGGGTTGAACAGCGGAATCGAATCGCCGGGGTAGTCCCGGCGGGCCATGTCCGCGATAGCGCGGTCGACGATGAACTCGGTGTCGAACCAGCGGTCGCGGGCGCTGGGGTGTTGTTGGTCGGGCGGGCCTTCGTAAGGCCGGGAAGGTTCGACGTGCAGCGTCACCGGCGGGCGGTCGAGCATGTCGTTTCGCCACCACGCCTCGAAGCGGGCGGCGGTCTGTTCGAAGTCCGGTTTGAAGCCGAGCGGCTGGGCCATTGGGCGGTCCCCCGCAAAAAGTCAAAGAACGAAAACCCCGCGCGACTCACTCGGCGTCGCAGGCATCAGGATAGCCGGGAATGCGGTTCGGCTGGCGCTTGGCCGACGTGTGGGGCCAGACAATCTGCCGGCGCCGGGGGCGAGGCGTTCGAGCAGTCCGGCCGAGGGGCGATCGCCCGCTTCCAGGTCCACCTCCACGGCGTCTTCCACCTCATCGAACCCGTTAAGGTTGAAGAAAGACCGGTCGCGATCGGTGATGCCGACCGAATCGGTCACGCCCGGCAGGGCGGCGTCGGTGAGGGCGATGGCTGAGGCCAAGGGGATGCTCTTTTTTTCCAATCCCTACAGGATGGAGACCATAGGCTGACGAAAGGGTAAAATCATCCGGCCACAGGGTTGTTTATTCCGGAATCATAAGGTCAGGCCATGGCAACGCGCGACGACCGGTCGATGGGGTTGCGGGTGTGGCGGGTGGCGCCGGCGGGAATGCCCGTAGCCCACGTGCACAGCGACCTGGAGTTGAACCTGCTGACGGCCGGTTCGATGCGGTATTTCATGGTTGGCCGGATGCACCGGGTGACGGCGGGTCGGCTGGTGGCGTTCTGGGCTTCGATGCCGCACCAGTTGACGGAGGTGGAAGCGGGGGCGCGGGGTTTGTGGATGACGTTGCCGCTGGCGTGGTTTCTTCGGACCGATCCGCCGGGGGGACTGGTCGAGGCGCTGCTGGGCGGTCGGCTGGTGCAGGCTTCGGGCCGGTCGGACGAAGCGGAACTGGACCGGGCGGCGCTGGAGCGGTGGCGGGCGGACCTGCGTCGGCCGACCGCGGAGGTGCGGCGGATCGTGATGCTGGAAGCCGAGGCGCGTCTGCGTCGGTTGGCGGTGGGCCTGCGGGCCGCCGGGCCGGGCGATCGTGCACTTCCCAAGGCCGAGGCGATGGCGGCGTATCTCTCGAAGCGCTATCGTGAACCAATGGACATCAAGCGCGTGGCCGATCACGTGGGGCTGCATCCGAACTACGCCATGCAGCTTTTCGGCCGGGTGTGCGGAATGAGCATCGGGCAGTACCTGTTGCGGCTTCGCGTGTCGCACGCCCAGCGTTTGCTGATTACGACCGACCGGAAGATACTCGATGTCGCGATGGACGCAGGATTCGGATCGGTCAGCCGGTTCTACGAAGGATTCGGCGAACTCGTCGGCGCGACACCCAGGCAATATCGGCGAACGATGCGCGCTGCGGCGGGCTGATCAGACGGAATAGCGATTCAACGGGACAACGATTCAACGGATCCACCAACCCATGATTTTCGAACAGATTTCAATCGGCGACGATCGCAATTTCGCTTACCTGGTCGGCGATGAGCAGGCCGGCGAGGCCGCGGCGGTCGACGTGGGCTACAACCCCGGGAAAATGGCCGAGCGTATCAAGGCACTGGGATTGGAGTTGAAGTACATCATCGGCACCCACGACCACGACGACCACATCGGCGGCCACGCGGAACTCAAGCGACAGTGCGGCGGGCAAACCGTCATGCACACGTCGGTGTCCGGCGCGGACGTGAGGCTCGACGACGGCGATGCACTGCACGTCGGCGGCATCCCGATCCGCGTGATCTTCTGTCCCGGCCACACGCCCGACCACATCGCGCTGCTGGTCAACGGCGAAAAACTCATCGCCGGGGATGCCCTGTTCGTGGGCAAGATCGGCGGCACAAGCACCCGCGAGCAGGCGAAAACGCAGTACGACCACCTGCACGGCAAACTGATGAAGCTTGACGACGCCGTGGAGGTGTACCCCGGGCACGACGTGGGCGTGCGGCCGAGTTCGACCATCGGCGATGAACGTCGAACCAATCCGTTTCTGCTGCGCGAGTCGTTCGAGGACTTCCTGTGGCTCAAAGACAACTGGGCCCGGTACAAGATCGAACACGGGATTCAGTAGCGATGGCGGGTCGGCGCTGCTATACTCTTTCGACCTTGGCGTGCCGGTGGCGTTGACCGCACCGGCCAGGTCGCGCTGACGGCAATCCGCAAGCGTAGAGTAGTTCGCCTCGATGACACAAGGACGGCGAGCGCCCAAGGCTGTGGCCGACGCCATCGTCCCGAGTTGACCCGATCCTCGCGCCACGCCGCGTTCTGAACAAGGAGCCAGGTCCATGAGCGACGACAACAAGAAGAAGGCCGATACGGTCAAACTGAACCTTCCCGATCAACCGGTCGACCTGTCGGTGGTGGTCGGCAGCGAAAATGAGCACGCCGTCGACATCAGCAAGCTGCGCTCGGAGACCGGCTACATCACGCTGGACTCCGGCTACGGCAATACCGGCTCCTGCCGCAGCGCGATCACCTACATTGACGGCGAGAAGGGCATTCTCCGCTACCGGGGCTATCCCATCGAGGAACTGGCCGAGAAGGGCACGTTTACCGAGGTGGCCTGGCTGCTGATCTTCGGTGAACTGCCCACCGCCACCCAGGCCAAGCAGTTCCGCGATCTGCTGACCGAACACGAATCGCTGCACGAAGGTCTGCGGCACCACTTCGAGGGCTTTCCGCCGTATGGCCATCCCATGGCCATGCTGTCGAGCATGATCAACGCGTGCAGTTGCTACCATCCTGAACTGCTGGAGATGGATGACGAGCAGACGTTCCTGGAAGCGACGGCCAAGCTGGTGAGCAAGGTGCGGACGATCGCGGCGTTCAGCTACAAGAAATCGCTCGGCCAGCGCATCGAGTATCCGCATCCGGAACTGAGCTACTGCCGCAACTTCCTGCACATGATGTTCTCGATTCCTCACGCCCAGTACCATCCCGAGCCGGAAGTGGTCAAGGCCCTCAGCCAGTTTCTCATCCTGCACGCCGACCACGAGCAGAACTGCTCGACCAGCACGGTGCGCATGGTGGCCAGCAGCGGGGCGAACCTGTTCGCCAGTTGTGCCGCGGGCGTGTGCGCGCTGTGGGGTCCGGCGCACGGCGGGGCGAACATGGCCGTCATCGACATGCTCGAACGCATCCACTCCGGCGGCGAAACGCCCAAGACCATCATGGAGCAGGTCAAGAAGAAGGAATTCCGCCTCATGGGCTTCGGCCACCGGGTTTACAAGAATTTCGATCCCCGCGCCAAGATTCTCAAGAAGACCTGCGACGAACTGCTGGCCAAGCTGGGCGCGAGCGATCCGCTGCTCGACATTGCCAAGGAACTGGAAGCGGTCGCGTTGGAAGACGACTACTTCCTCGAGCGCAAGCTCTACCCGAACGTCGACTTTTACAGCGGCATCATCCTGCGGTCGATCGGTCTGCCGCTGAACATGTTCACCGTCATGTTCGCCATGGGCCGCATGCCCGGATGGATCGCCAACTGGTGGGAGACGGTCAATGATCCGGGCGGCCGCATTTACCGCCCCCGCCAGGTCTACACCGGCCCGACCGAACGCGCCTACGTCCCCATGGAACAGCGCGGGTGACACCCGGCAGGACCCCCTTGTATCTTGGTTCTCATTGTGATGTGAGGTGTGTTGCGGGCTTGCGGCGCAGACCCGACGGCCCGATGCCCCGTCCATGTGCGGGTGCGGGATTTCAAACACAATCCCCATCCCCGTCGTCTTTGTCTGATCCGCCTCTTGTGGTATCCTCATCATCCTTTTCACGTGGAGCGGCTCGGCGATGAGTGACCGCGGTATCGGCATCGGACTAATCGGTTGTGGAACCGTCGGCGCGGGTGTGGTGAACCTGCTGACCGAACAGGCGGACCGGTACACCGCGAGGCTCGGCCGGCCGCTGGAACTGCGCCGCGTCATCTGCCGCGCCGAAGATGTCGGCGAATCCACCGCACAAGTCCCCGAGGGCATGCTCGTTCACGATATCGACGCGTTTTTCGCCACCGACGGCATGGACATCATCGTCGAGCTGGCCGGGGGAACCGGCTTCGCCAAGTCGGTCGTCGAGCGTGCCCTGACCGCGGGCAAGCACGTGGTCACCGCGAACAAGGCGCTGCTGTCGGCGCACGGCGTGGCACTGTTCAAGATGGCCCGGGATCACGGCGTGTCCATCGCCTTCGAGGCGTCGTGCGGCGGGGGCATTCCCCTCATCGCCGCCATGCAGCACAATCTCGCCGGCAACCGCATCACCGCGCTGTACGGCATTCTCAACGGAACCTGCAACTTCAT
>CAYNCM010000071.1:0-16733 GCA_964395825.1 uncultured Planctomycetaceae bacterium | reverse complement strand
GCCATGATGTGGAAGGGTGCCAACTTCAATGTGGTCGACCTGGGCACCAACGTCTCGGCCGACCAGTTCGTCGCCGCGGCCAAGGAACACGGCGCCAACATCGTCGGACTCAGCGCCTTGCTGACCACCACCATGCCCGCGATGAAGGACACCGTCGAGAAGGTCAAGGCCGAAGGCATCGAGGCCAAGGTCATCATCGGCGGCGCGCCGATCACCCAGGAATACGCCGACCAGATCGGCGCCGACGGCTACGCGGCCGACGCGGCCAGCGCCGTCGACATCGCCCGCTCGCTCACCGACGCCTGATCGACCGCCATCACGCACCCTCGACGACCACGGAGCATCACGGAGACGGTGGCTGACTCCCAATCGCCGCGGTCGTCCGTTGTCTTCGGTGCTCGACGCATCGAGAGGATCCGCCATGGCCGAAACACTCAGTTCGCGTGAACGGGTCATCCGGATGATGCAGCGCCGCGACCACGACCGCGTCCCGCGGCACGAGTCGTTCTGGGGCGATACCATCGAGCGCTGGCAGCGCGAAGGGCTCGACGGCGACGCCGACACGGTGCTGGGCATGCTCGGAAGCGACTTCCACGGCGTGGGCTGGGGTTGGCCATCGCCCTATTCCGATGAGCAGGTGATCGAGGAGGACGATCAGACCGTGCTGAAGCGCGACGTGCACGGGCGGATCGCGCGCTGGTGGAAAGGCCGGGCCGGCACGCCCGAGCACATCGGCTTCGAATGCGACAGCCGCGAGAAATGGGAAACCAGGTTCAAGCCCATGCTGTTGGCCCGGGGGCAACTGGCCAACGTGGACAAGGTCCGGGCTTTGCACGCCGCCGGACGCCAGGCGGGCAAGTGGGTGCACCTGACCGGCGTCGAGCCGTTCGAGATCACCCGCGCCCTGATCGGCGACGAGGAAACCGCCATCGCCATGGCCACCGATCCGGAGTGGATCGTCGACATCGCCACCACCTACACCGACGGCCTGCTCGCCGCTTACCAGGCCTGCCTCGACGCGGGGCTGGAGTTCGACGGCCTGTGGGTCTACGGCGACATGGCCTACAACCACGCCACCTTCTGCAGCCCGCGGATGTACAAGGATCTCATCTGGCCGCAACATAAACGCCAGGTCGATTTCGCCCACGACAACGGCATGAAGTTCATCTATCACACCGATGGCAACGTCAACGGCGTGATCGATCTGTGGATCGAAGCCGGCTTCGATTGCTTTCAGCCCATCGAGGCCAAGGCCCACATGGACATCCGCGAACTGTGCCCGAAGTACGGCGACAAGCTGGCCATGTTCGGCAACATCGACGTGATGGTCATGGCCACCAACGACCTTGCGAAGATCGAAGCCGAGATCGCCTCCAAGTTCGCCGTCGGCATGGCCGTCAAGGGCTACGCCTACCATTCCGACCACTCCGTTCCGCCGTCGGTCAGTTGGAACACCTACCAGCAGATCATCCAACTGGTCGACAAGTACGGCAAATACGAATAACGCAAGCACATCGCGGTGCACGGATCGTCCGCGGCGCGCTCCCGCCCGGGCTTTTCTCCACGTCCTTCGTCCAGCAGAAACGTGCATGATTCCAGCGCGATCGCGCCGTGCGCGGGGCTCAGGGCGTGATACAGTCTGCCTACGAATTCGCACCTATTCTGCCGGCGGGAATCCCATGAACGACCGCGAACGTTTTCTGGCCACCATGCACTACCAGCCGCGCGACCGCGCGCCGATCTGCGACTTCGGCTTCTGGCCCGAAGTCGCCGAAACCTGGCACGAACAGGGCCTGCCCCGGCACATCACCGGTGAACACGCCGGCGGAAAAATCAGCGAATTCTTCGGCATGGACCGCTACACCGGCGGCCCCGGGGTGAACGTCGGCCTGTGTCCGGCCTTCGAACACGAAGTGGTCGAAGACCGCGGTGACACCGAGATCATCCGCAACCACGAAGGCGCCCTGATCCGCCGCGACAAGAAGCCCGGCGGATCGATCCCCATCCACCTCGACCACACCCTCAAGGACCGCCAGTCCTGGGACAAGCATTTCAAGTGGCGGCTCGACCCGGATCACCCCGATCGCTACCCCGACTGGGACAAGGCCCGGGCCGTGTGGGAAGACCCGAACTACGATCGACCCAAAACCATCGGCGGCGGATCGCTCTACGGCTGGCTGCGCAACTGGATGGGCATGGAGAACGTGTCGTACCTGGTGTATGACGACCCGGCGCTGTTCGAGGAAATCGTCACCACCATGACCGATCTGATTGTCGAAGTGCACCGGCGCTGCTTCGAGCAGGGCGCCAGGTTCGACGCCTGCGCCATGTGGGAAGACATGTGCTACAACGCCGGGCCGCTGCTGGGCGTGGCGGAGTTCAAGAGGTACCTCGTGCCGAACTACAAGCGAATCACATCGCAACTCCGCGAGCACGGTTGCGACGTGGTCTGGCTCGACTGCGACGGCAAGATCGACGACCTGGTGCCGTACTGGCTGGGCGCGGGCGTCAACTGCATGTTCCCACTGGAAGTGGGCACGTGGCACGGCGAGCCGACCCGCTTCCGCAAGGAATACGGCAAGGATCTGCTGATGATGGGCGGGTTCGACAAGCACATCCTGGCCACCACGCCCGAAGCGATCGAGGCGGAGGTGGTTCGCCTCACGCCGCTGGTCGAGGCAGGCGGGTACATCGGTTTCGCCGACCACCGCGTTCCGCCGGACGTGCCCCTGAGCAACTACATGTTCTACCTGGAGAAGGTCCGCCACCACTGGGGCCTGGACCACGAATCGCTCAAGCCGATGGGCGATCTGGCGCGGTAACCGTTTTGTGCTTCGGGGAAGAAGCCGATCGCAGCGGGGCAGTGGGGGCGCCTTGCCTGCCTGCGTTCTGAACCCCGAACCCGGCACCGTCCCGTTTGGCCGATTCGTTCATGCAACTGACCGATTAGTTCATGGTCGTTGGGCTGTCGCGGGATACAGTGTGCGCAGGTCCACTTTCCGGGCCGGGAGCAGTGCGCCATGAACGGCAAGCAGATCATCCTCAACGCCCTGCACGGTCAACTGACCGATCGGCCCGCGTGGCTGCCGTTCGTCGGCGTTCACGGCGGCAAGATCATCGGCGAGAAGGCCGCGGACTATCTCCGCAGCGCCGACCTGATCGTCAAAGGCCTGACCCGGGCCTGCGAGCTGTACCGGCCGGACGGTCTGCCGGTGGCCTTTGATCTGCAACTCGAGGCCGAGGTGCTCGGCTGCGACCTCCAGTGGGCCGACGAGGGCCCGCCTTCGGTCATCAGCCACCCGCTGGCCATGGGCGCGGCCCTGGACGATCTGCCGGCGTTCGACACGACCCAGGGGCGCTGGCCCGTGGTGCTTGAAGCGACCGAGCGGCTGGCGAAGGACATGGGCGACGAGGTGGCGCTGTACGGCCTGATCACCGGGCCGTTCACCCTTGCCCTGCACCTGCTGGGGCACGAGATCTTCCTGCAGATGTTCGACCAGGCCTACAAGGTCAAGACGCTGGTGCAGTATTGCAGCGACGTGGCCCGCAAGGCCGCCGACGCCTACCTCGACGCCGGCGCCGACGTGGTGGCGGTGGTCGATCCGATGACCAGTCAGATTTCCCCCGAGCATTTTCTGGAATTCGTCAGCCCCGCGGTTAATCCGCTGTTCGCCCACATCCGCGAGCGCGGCGTCCTCAGCTCGCTGTTCGTCTGCGGCGACGCAACCCGCAACCTCGACGTCATGTGCCGCACCTACTGCGACAACGTGTCGATCGACGAGAACATCAGCCTCGAATCGGTGCGCGATCTGACCCGGCAATACACCAAGAGCTTCGGGGGGAACCTGAAGCTGACCACGGCCCTGCTGCTGGGCACGCCGGACGATGCGAAGCTCGACGCGATCCGATGCATCGACATCGGCGGGCGCTGCGGGTTCATCCTCGCGCCCGGTTGCGATCTGCCCTACGCCACACCCGAGGCCAACCTCCAGGCCGCCGCTGAGATGGTCCACGACCCCTACCAGCGCCAGGTCGCCCGAACCACCATCACCGCCCAGTCCGCCATCGCCGCCGACGACGTCGAACTGCCCGATTACGACGATCCGGCCACAGTGGTGCTCGACGTGGTCACGCTCGACTCCGCTTCGTGCGCGCCGTGCCAGTACATGGTCGGCGTGGCCAATGATGTGGGCCGCCAGGTCGACGTGAAGGTCCACGTCAACGAGCACAAGATCACCACCCGCCAGGGCGTGGGCTTCATGGTGAAGCTGGGTGTGCGGAATATTCCCACCATCTGCATCGACGGGCAGGTCGCCTTCGCTTCCATCACACCGAACACCAGGGAACTGGCCGCCCGCATCCTCGAACGTGCCAAAGCCAAGGGCGCGGTGGAGGTATGATCCGGCCGATCGGCCAAACCAACATGATCCCCATCTGCCTGATCACCGGGTTTCTCGGAAGCGGCAAGACGACGCTGCTCGAGCGGATCGCCCGGCGTGAATCCGATCGCCGCCTGATCTACCTGGTCAACGAGTTCAACACCGCCGACGTGGACGGCGAACGAGTCGCCGGTTTCGCCGGGGACGTGGTCACCGTGGCCGGCGGGAGCATCTTCTGCCGGTGCAAGGTGGCCGAGTTTCTGAGCCAATTGCAGGCGATCGCCGACCGACTCGCCGATCGGCCGTTCGACGGCGTGGTGATCGAAGCCAGCGGCATCGCCGACCCGCGCGTGGTGCGGCGGATGCTCGACGATGCCGGCCTGGCCGACCGCTTCACCGTCGCCCGCGTGGTGGTGGTGGTCGATCCGGGCCGCTTCGGCAAACTCCTGGCCACCTTGCCCAACATCACCGCCCAGGTCGAAGCGGCCGACCTGGCCGTGGTCAACAAGACCGACCTGCACGACGAAGCCGCCCTCGATGAAACCGAACAGGCCCTGCGACGAATCCACGACGGGATCGAAATCATCCGCACCGCCCACGGCGCCGCGCCGTTCGATCTGTTTGCCGCTTCCGGTGAACGCGATGCCGGCGGGGAACTGGCGCCGGGCGTCGATCCGAATTTCGCGAAGTTCGTGTTGACCCTGCCCGAGCCGATCCAGGCCGATCGCCTGCGGGAAGTCATCTCGACGCTCGGCGATGACCTGTACCGGGCCAAGGGCTTCGCGCGGGTCGGCGGCCGATGGGCGTACGTGGATCACGCGGCGGGGGTGCTTCGGATCGAACCGGTCGCCGAGCGCGCCGGGCCGGGCGAACTGGCGGTCATCGTGCGGGGTGCAGCCGCCGAACGGGCGACCGGGCAACTGTCAACGCTGCAAGGGAATTGAGTATGGATTTTCGACAGACACTGAGTCAGCGCCCACTGGTGGGCGATGGCGCGATGGGCACGCAACTGATCGAAGCGGGCCTGCCCACCGGGGCGTGCGGCGTGTTGTGGAGCGTGGAGAACGCCGACGCGGTCCAGGCCATCCACCGCCGCTACCGCGACGCCGGCTGCGACCTGATCACCACCAACACGTTTCAGGGTTCGCGGGAAGCGTTGAAGATGCACGGCCTGGCCGACCGCGCCGCGGAGTTGAACCAGTCCGCGGCCGAAGTGGCGTGTCGGGCGGCGGGCGAGGCGTGCAGCGTGCTGGCCGACTGCGGGCCGTTTGGCGGGTTCCTCGAACCGCTGGGCGATACCACCGTCGAAGAACTGACCGACATCTTCGCCGAGCAATTCGGCGCGCTGCGCGACGGCGGGGCGGACGTGGCGCTGGCCGAAACGATGAGCGATCCGAACGAAATGGCCGTGGCGATCAGGGCGGCCAAACAGGTGGATGACTGGGCGGTGATCGCGACATACGCCTACCAGAAAGCGGGCGAGGGCTTCGCCACCATGATGGGCGCCCAGCCCGAGGCGGCCACGAAGGCGGCCATGGACGCCGGGGCCGACGCGGTGGGGGCCAACTGTGGCACGCAACTGGACCTGGATGACTACCTGCGGCTGGCCGAGGCGCTGGTCGCGGCGGCGGGGGATGTGCCGGTGATCCTGCAACCCAACGCCGGTTCGCCGCGGAGGGTCGACGGCAAACAGGTCTACGTCGCCACCCCCGAGGCGATGGCCGAGTTGGCGGGCAAACTGCTTGGCGCCGGCGTGCGCATCGTCGGCGGCTGTTGCGGCACCAGCCCCGGCCACCTGGCCGCCATGGCGAAGGTGGTCAAGCGGTAGGGGCGGTGTCCTACCTCGGCATGTTCCGTCGGGCAACGGCGAGTTGGGCGTTGGCGTTGCGGTAGAGGCGGCTGTCCTTGTCGGGATAGATTTCCTGCACGAGGCTGCGGAACTTCTGTTCGGCGGCCTGGTACTGCCGGCTGCGCAGCAGGGCGTACGCTTCGCGGTAGGTCTGCGTGACGCGATCGATCAACTCCTCCTCGCACGCCTTGAATTCCCGGTGGACCAGGCCGTCCTCGAACATCGACTGACCCGAATAGGCCAGCGCCTCCTTGTAGGCGACGTAGGCATCGTAAAGGTTCCGCCGGTGCGCCTCGCGGCGCTGGAACAGGCTGCGGGCCTTGTCCAGCCACTGCCGGGCGTCGCGCTCGTAGGTTGGCCGGTCGATCGGTTCGGTGATCTCGGCGACGATCTCCTGACGGGTCAGTTGCTCGGCGGCCTGGGCTTGCCCGTCCTCGCCGTCGCCGCGCAGTTGCGAAATCACGATGATCGCCACCAGCGCCACGATCAGGTAAATCGCAATCCCCACCCACAACCGCATCCGCTTGCGGGCATCGACCTGCTCGGGCGTCAGACGCTGTACGGGCGATTCGGCGTCGGCCTGGGGTTCGGCGGGCGATTCGTCGTCGGCGGGTGGGGCCGGTTCGGCCAGCGCGGCTTTGAACATCGGCGTCTTGCCCACGCCGATCACATCGCCGTCCTTCAGCGGCTGGGGCTTCTTGCCGATCCGCCGGCCGTTGATCGTCGTGCCGTTGGCGCTCTGGTTGATGCAGTACCACTGCCCGTCCTCGTGGTAGATGTGCCCGTGCACCCGCGAGGCCTGGGGCATCTCGATCGTCAGCGCGTTCTCCGACGATCGGCCGAAGCTGAACATCGGCTCGGCGATCGCCACCGGGCGGCTGGCGGGGGTCGAGTCAAGCGGTTGAGCGCGGAAAGTCGGCATGGACCTCACCATCTTACAGCATTGCCTTGTTCGCCAGCCAGTAGATGATGATCGGGCTGAACACCACCAGCACCACCGCGATCATGATGAGCATCGAGGGAATCAGAATCCGCAGCGACGCCTTGGCGGCGGCGTCCTCGGCCTTGATCGTCCGCTGATTCCGCAGCATGATCGCCTGGTTTTTGAGAATGCTCGACAGCGGCGTGCCGAGTTGTTCGGCCTGGTTGACGGCCCCGATCACCCCGCGCAGCGATTCGAGCGGTATCCGGTCGGCCAGGTTCGACAACGCCACGCCGCGCGAAGCGCCGAACTCGATTTCCCCCAGCACGAGCTGAAGTTCCTGGTTCAGATCGTCGGCCGGGTCGTCGCGGATCAGCGTGCGCACCGCTTCAGTGAACGTGGCGCCGGCTTCCATCATGATCGCGATCAGGTCCAGCGTGTAGGGAAGTTGTTTGGCGATCGCCCCCGTGCGCTGATGGGCCGATTCGTGCAGCGAGAACACCGGCACGGCGAAGCCGGCGATCGGCGCGATCACCATCACGATCAGGTACCACGAGCCGACCTGTCCGATCAGCAACATGCACAGGGCCGTGAACACCACCGCGCCGCTCAGGCACAGCGCGGTGTATTCCTCGACGCTGTAGCTGCTGGGATTGCCGCTGGCTTCGAGATCCTTTCGGATGCGGGCGCGGAAGAACGGCCAGCGCCGCGCCGTCATCAGCGCCAGGCCGAGCAATGGGCGCAGGGCCGGAATGTCGAACACCGTCTGCCGCCGCTCGATGCCCAGGGCCAGGGCGATGCGGCGATTGACCGGCGGTTCGGGCTGGTAAGGCCGGCGGAACAGCGCCCAGACCAGCAGAAACACCGCCGCGAATTGCAGCACGGCCAAGGGGATCTGCCAGATGTCAAGGTAGTCGATCATCAGATGTCCACGCTCATGATGCGGCGAATCCACAGGAACCCGATGGCGATCAGCCCCGCGGCGATCAGCAGAATCAACCGCCCCCATGCCTCGACGAACAACATCCGCGTTTCCGATGGCATGATGAAATACATCATCACCAGGATGACCACGGGCATGGCGCCCATCATGCGGGCCTGGCTGCGGCCCTGGGCGGTGAGGGTGTGCAGCCGGCCCTCGAGGCGCTGAATCTCGCGGACGGCGGCGGCGATGCGGTCGAGGCTTTCGCCCATGTTCCCGCCGCGCTGCCGGTGGGCTTCGATCGCCGCGAACAGCAGCCGATAATGCGCCGAGCCGATCCGCTCCGACGCGTTGCGCATCGCCTGTTGCAAGTCCACGCCGAGGTGGTACTCATGCAGCAGTTGCCGGAATTCCTGTTTGAGCGGGCCGGTCCCGTTGCGAACCAGCAGCTCCATCGACTGGACCAGCGTCAAGCCCGCCCGCACGCCCGAGGCCAGCGACGTGATGCCATTGACCAGTTGTTCTTCCAGGCGTTCGCGCCGCCTGGTTTCAATGTGGCTGATGACCACGTGCGGGATGAACAACCCCAGGGCTGCGGCGAGGATGAAATACTCCCAGCTTTCGCCCAGCAGGTAACCGATCAGTCCCATCATCACCACCGCGGCCGCGGCCAGAAGCAGCGCGTGATGCGGTGGCACGTTCAACAGCAGTTGCTTGTTGAGCACCAGGTCGTACCGCCGCTCCTGCCGCCGCAGATACCGCCGCGCCACCGACCACCCGTAGCGCACCACCAGATACGTTGCGGCGAAACCGCAGAAGCTGATGGTCGAGAGGTAGATGAGGTCGCGGGGGGTCATGGGAAGCGATCAGCCTTCAGCCTGGAGGGTTCTCCGAAACGCGGTGAGCATGCGATTCACTTCACGGATGTCACTGAACACTGGCTCCATTTCCGAAGCCGGGATGAGCCCCGGATCGCCGGCCAGGATTGCCTGGCACACCCGTGCGCAGGCCGAGCCCATCGCGATGCCGACCAGTCGCGCCTGGTCCGTGTCGGCGTCCGTCCCGAGCCTTCGGCCAGGTTGAAGGCGATCGACCTGTTTACCCGTCGCATCTGTGAGATCAACCCGTACCGCTCGGTGTGAGGGAATCGATGGGTCAGTCTGTAAACGTTCAGTGTCAACGGGTGGGCCTTTCGCCAGACTTTCAGATTCATGCCCCGTTCCACGCCACCGGGTTCACTCAACAGGGCTGAGCGCGGAAAGCTGACGGCTGAAAGCGCTACAAGAACATCTCCACGGTCAGCAACTTCCTCGCGATCATCTCTTCGGCGAACGTAGGCACGTAGCCGGTGTGGCGGAGTCGGGGCTGGTCGGGATCGCGCAACTGGAAGATGTCTTCCATGCGGATCTGGTGGGTTTCGAGGTCGATTTCCATCACTTCCGACACGTGCGTCACCCGCCGGCGGCCGTCGGGGAATCGCTGGAGTTGCACCACCATGTCCAGCGCGCCGACGATCTGTTCGCGGATGGCCCGGATGGGCATGTCCACCGCCATGAGCACCAGCGTTTCCAGGCGGCTCATGCAGTCTTCGGGGGTGTTGGCGTGGATGGTCGACAGCGACCCGTCGTGGCCGGTGTTCATCGCCTGGAGCATGTCCAGCGCTTCGGGGCCGCGGACCTCGCCGACGATGATCCGGTCCGGCCGCATCCGCAGGGCGTTGCGCACCAGTTCGCGGATGGTGTAGGCGCCCTTGCCTTCGATGTTGGCCGGGCGGGCTTCGAGCTTGACCACGTGCGGCTGGGGCAGTTGCAGTTCGGCCGATTCTTCGATGGTCACGATCCGCTCGCCGGGATGCACGTAGGTGCTCAGCGTGTTCAGCAGCGTCGTCTTGCCCGAACCCGTCCCGCCGGAAACCATGACGTTCTTGCGCCCGGTCACGCAGCCCTGGAGGAACTCGGCGGCCTGTTCGCTGAGGGTCTGCCGCTCGATCAGGTCGTCGATGGTGAACGGAATCCAGGCGAACTTGCGGATGGTGATGCACGGTCCGGCGAGGCTGAGCGGGGGGATGATGACGTTGACACGGCTGCCGTCGGGCAGGCGGGCATCGACCAGCGGCGTGGACTGATCCACGCGCCGGCCGACCGGGCTGAGGATCCGCTCGATCACGCTGGTCAGCACTTCGTCGGAGAAGAACGTGCGGGTGGTTGGCTGAATGACGCCGTTCTTCTCCACGTAGATGTTGTCCTTGCCCACGACCATGATCTCGCTGATGTTGGCCATCTCGATCAGGTCCTGCAACGGGCCGAGGCCCAGCATGATGTCCTGAAGATCCTTGGCGACCACGCGGCGGACGATGTACTGCCGCAGTGAATCGCGGATCGAATCGAGATGCTGGGCGAACAGATCCTCGAAAGCATCCTCGGCGGCGGCGAGGTCTTCCTGCACACTGGCCGGGTCGAACAGCAGCGGCATCATGTCGACCATCGAAGTGACGATCTCGTTGATCGCCCGTTCTTTGGCGGGATCCTGTCCGACGGCCTGGGCGGCCTGGTAATCGGTCTGCACCTTGCCCGTGCACTGGCGGACCACCTCGGCGATGACCAGCCGGTGCAGGTACATGTGCAGCATGTGATTGGCCAGGGCTTCGTCGAGTTCGGCGGCGCGGCGGTCGAGAATCTGCTCGAGGTGTTCGAGAATCTGCTGCACGTAGGCCGGGTCGGATTTGCTGACATGCCCGGTGATGCGCAGGTTCAGCCGGTCGATCAGTTCGCCGTGGGCTTCCTGCTCGAAGCCGACGAGCCGGCGCTGCAGTTCGCGGCGGTCGTCGGCGCGGCGGGTTTTCTTGCCCGGGCGCAGGATGGCCAGGGAATACTGGGCGATCTGAATCTCATCGCCGAAGTCCAGCCGCACGGGCTGGCCCGCCGTCACGTCGCGGTTGGCCGCCCGCAGCGACGAGCGCGAAATGTTTTCGATGAAGAACTGGTTGCCCTTCAAATAGATCTTCGCATGTCGCCGGGCCACGAACGCGCCGCGCAGCGTGATCGAGCAGTTGGCATCGCGCCCGAGGGTGAACTGCTCGCCGTCGAGGTCGAGCGTCTGCTGTTCGTTGGTCGACTGATCGTAGATCCAGAATTCCATGGGCAATCGGTGTGGTGGTCGCGGGTCGGACGGCAGCCCTTGGCCCGGCGGCCGGCTGCGGGGTTCAGGCAGACGGCTTACCGGAACCGCCGGCGGCTGTCGGTGTCTTGCGCCGCTTCGACCAGTTTCAGAAGTTCCCGGTTCACGCCGCCGTCGATGATCTGCACGCTGTTGTCGCCTGGATTGCGCGGGCTGAGGAGAAATTCCGCCCGGCCGAGCCACTGCTGAATCGTGAACAACTGCTGCACCACGTCGGGCGGCACTTCCAGGGTGACCGTGTTGTAGTTGCTCGATCCGCCGGATCGGCCGGACTCGCCGATCGCCCGGCTGCCCACCATGATGACCCGCACTTTTTCGATGACCAGCATGGCCTGCGGCGGTTGGCCCGGCTTGATGACCGGCGCGTAGATGTCCACGATCGCCCCCGGATCGAGCGAACCCGGACGCCCCTCCGCCGCCACCGGGATCGGGCACGCCCGCATGCCCGGCGTGATCCGCATGTCCGCCCCTTCGCTGGTGCTGGTGAAGATGTCCCACGTCAGGTATTCGCCCTGCCGCACCGGTCTGAGCACCGGTTCGCCCAGCCACGCGTCCAGGTCCACCGCGGTGATGTACTTGCCGTGTTCGGCCACCGCTTCCTTGCGCATCCGAACCGCCGTCAGATCCTGCTTGCGCAACTTGTCGCTTTCATCGTAAGACTGCTTGAGCCGGTAAACGGTTTCCGTTTCGCCTTCGACCTGCTTGCGGACGTTGATGATGTAGATATTCGTCAGCACCACGGTAACGATGCCCAGCGCCACGGCGATGAGGATGAGGGTGAGGTTGTTGTCCTGTTTGTCGGGCGTGGGGGTGTGGGTCTGGCTCATGGTGGGGCCGGGCCTCCGTGGCAGGGGCTAGTCGCCGGGCGGCGGGGTGTTCATAGTGTACCGCAGATGCAACACGACGCGAACGGCCGACCCGCGCCGGACGATGCGCACGGTGAGCGTTTGGCCGTGGCGGTGGTGGATGCGGCTGGCCGGCGGGTCGCCGTAGGTCGGCGGATCGCCATGGGCCGCGAAACCGCGATCGGCCGCGGCGCGGTCGATGAGCCGCCCCATCGCTTCGGGGCCAAGCTTCGTGGTCGACCACACCGCGACGTCTTCGATCAAACCGCCGGTCGAGACGCGATAGCCGATCAGCCGTTCGGTGTTGGCCGGCGTGGGCAGATCCGCGGGGTTGGATTCAAGGGGCTGGGCGCCGGCGTTCATCAGCAGATCGCCGGTCGCGCCGCCGGACAGCAGCCGGCTGAACGGATCGGGCTGTTCGCCGGGCACGGGCGTCGGGGCGCGGTCGAACGGCCGGGTGTGCGATCGGCCCCGTGGCCGGGCCTCGATGAACACCCACACCGCCGCCGCGACCAGCAGCGCCGCCAGGGTCCAGATCAGAAGGGTCTTGGCGCGTCCCGGTCCCCCAGGTGGGCCAGAGGCGGGGCGAGGGGGGCGATTGATGGGCGTTCGTGGCATGATACCCTCACCCGAACCCTCTCCCTGATGGTGAGAGGGGAAAGTTCACGGTCGTTCATCGTGCACGATGGGCCCGCGGTAGTTCGGCTCGCGCAAGTACAGCGAGCGGATGAACCCGGCGAGGATGTCGGCATCGTAGCGTTGCGGGCTGTCGGCCCAGTCACCGTATTCGGCCGTGGTATCGCCGTCGAGGGCGTCGAGTTCACCGTCGAAGTCCGCGAAGAACGCATCGCGCACGCCGCGTGGATGGTGGGGCGTGGGGCCGCCGCTGCCCGACCAGGCATCGGCGCTCGCCCGCCAGTCGAACACCCACCGCCAGTCGCCGTCCATCAGGACGTGCCGCCGGTGGAACGGCCCGTCCAGGCGCTGCCACAGCGGCACGCCGGTGCTGTACTGGGCCTTGAAACCTTCGCGATGCCCGTGACGCCGACGGGGCGTTTCGCTCGGCGGGCGGTAGAGGATCGCATCGGCCAACCGTTCGGCTTCGGCCGAATGGGTCTGCGCCCGGGCAATGGTTTCGTCGAGCGCCTGGCGCACGTACGCCCGGTCGTTGACCTGCCAGTGGACGTAGTCGGCCTGTCCGGCGAAGAAGGCGCTGTTCAGTTGGTGGTGTTCGGCATCGCCCTGCGATGACGGTCCGGGCGCGTTGGACACATCGCGCCAGGTTTCGTAGCGGGCCATCACCTGCGCGTGCTGCGTCCGCACGACGACCCGCCCGACGTAGAACACCAGCGACAGAATCAGCATCAACAGCGGCAGCACGAGCACCAACTCCGGCATGGCCGTGCCGCGGTGGCGACGGCAGGTGGCCGGGCGCCTCCGTCGCGTGCGACCGTGCTCGGGGAAGGCACGGACCGCTTCACCTTGCGGGGCTGTCCGTGGCACCCCGCGCCGGGTTGGTCCGAGGCCCTTCATCATCAGTGCTCCAGCATCACCGGCGCCAGTTCGCGGGCGGCGTTGAGGTATTCCTGCACAGCGGCCACCTCGTCCATGTCCAGGTCCGGCACGTCGACCGAGGCGCCCGACCCGTTGCCCAGCGTGGTCAGCCAGTTCTCGTAGTCGCTGACCGGTTCGAGCTGGGCGCGCCACATGGGCGTCCACAGGTCCCACGAGTGGTTGTTGAAGATCTTGATCTGCGAGATGGCGACCATGTTCGGATACGGCTTTCCGCCGCGAAAGGCGCTGGGCCAGGCCTGGGGTCGATCGCCCTGCCGGGCGATGGCGAGGCAGGTCAGGTATTCGCGCCGCGGTCCCGGCTCGCGGGGAAGCAGGTCGTGGCGCAGGTCGGTCGGCGCGGGGGCCGATTCGTCGTTGGGGTTGAAGCCCTGGTAGGGATCGCCGATGTCGACTCGCTCACCGATGTTGACCCCGGCGAAGTAGAAATGGTCGATGCGATAAACGGTCTGCACGACGGGGTTGCCATCGTTATCGACGATGGGCGACAGGTTGATTTCGGGGTCGTAGTACATCCGGTACGACCACTGCTCGCGCCAACCGTAGTTGACGATGCGGCTGACGGTGGGGAAGGCTTCCCATTGGCGCGGATCGACCCATCCGGGTCGGCGGATCAGGCGCGGCTGGCGCACCCCGCCGCGCGTGTCGGGCGCCCAACTGCCGGTCGACATGAACGACGGATGGCCCATGGGGTAGCGGCTTTTGATCTCCACGGCGAAGAAGGCGGTTTCGTGGACGTTGCCGGCGTCCGCTTCGTCCACCGCGTCGTTGAAGTCAATGACCCAGTCGGGTTCGCGAATTTCGGCGATCTCGATCTCGCCTTCCTCGGGGATGTCATCACCGCTTCGGTCGATCGAGTTGGGCCAGAGGTAGCGGATTTTGGCATCGGCGATGCGGCGGGTCCATCCGTTGAGGCGGCTGTTCCGCAGGTGTTGCCAGGTGAAATGGCTGACGCGGTCGAGCATCCACTCCTGCGTGCCCCAGGTTCGGTAGTGGGTGTAGTCCCACTGATCGCAGACCCACCCGCCGCCGGACCCGCCGGCGCCCGAGCCGATGGGCACATGGCCGCGTCCGCCGGGTCCGCGACTGGCCGGCGGGCGCGAGTGGCCGCTGACGCATTCGCCCACCCGCTCGTGCCAGCCGAACACCGTGTCGTAAGGCCCGCGGCGGACGATCTTGTCGTCGGTCTGCGGCGGCAGGATGCCATACTTGACCGGCCGCTCGAAGTCGTCGAACCGTCCGCGCTGGAAGGGAATCTGCGGGGCGATGGGCACGAGGAACGTCCCGGCCGGCGCATCGTCGTGCAGGTTCGTCCGACCGCCGGTCACCGCGTTGAGCTGCGCCAGGTCCGGCAGGTTTTCCATCAGCGTCAGGTTCACTTCGTCCAGGGCGTGCATCGCCTGCCACAACTGCCCGCGTCCGCCGGGCGCGTTGTAGTGGGTCATCTGCGTCACGTCGAAGTCCCCGAAAAACTCGTCCACCGGTTCGAGGTGCTCGATTTCCTCTTCGAGGTCTTCCCGGAAATCTTCGAGCATGTCCTGAACTTCGTTCATCAGCGCCGACGGTCCGCTGCCCACGCCCCGCGAAAGCTGATCGGCCAGCGCATCGCGCATGGCGGTCTGCTCAAGCCAGGCGAAATGCACCGACATGGGCAGGGCATCGAGCACGTTGACCAGCGCCAGGTAGCGCGTGATGGCGATGTTGTTCTGGGCGACGCTGTTCATCGACCGTGCGACCCAGCCGGCCCCGGCGATGGCGGTGGCATCGGCGGCGTCCTGGGTGACCTGCCGCTTGTTCACCTGGTGGCCGAGATTCAACACCCACAGCACCAGCGCCACCAGCAGCAGCAGCGCCAGCAGCGTGATGACCATGACCACACCGCGACGGACCGGGCGTTCGACAGCCCGGCATGAACAGGCCCGGCCGCTTCGCCTGGTCACGCGGGGCTTTCGGGGCGGACGTCGCGGCGCCGCACGCGAAGGTGTCGGGTCAGAGTTCGTCATAGTGCTGATTCACTTCGTCCAGCAGTTCCTGCACGGTGGCGTTGTTCCGCATGGACTGGGCGGCCTTGAGCAGGCCCCTGGCCCGCTTCCACTGGTGGCCTTCCATGGCGTGGCGGGCCCGGGCGATCAGGCTGTCGAACTCCGTGTCCTGCAGGCGGCGGGTCACCTCGTCGGTGTCGATCGGCTCGCCCCCGATCGCATCGCGGGCGCGGCGGTATTTTTCCATCGCATCGCCGTACCGACCCTTTTCGCGCAGCGCATCGCCTTCGGCGATGAAATCGCCATACCTCTTGCGCACCCGGTATTCCGCCAGGGCGCGGTTGAGATCGATGTCGTTTTCGTCAAGGGCCAAGGCGGCTTGCAGTTCACCCTGGGCGCGATCGAGATCCCATC
Organism: uncultured Planctomycetaceae bacterium; assembly: GCA_964395825.1. Taxonomy (GTDB): domain Bacteria; phylum Planctomycetota; class Phycisphaerae; order Phycisphaerales; family Zrk34; genus JANQFT01. The sequence goes on along the minus strand of CAYNCM010000071.1, from coordinate 671 downwards.
GACCCAGCGCCTGGCGGGCGGCCTGCACGGCCCGGCGGAGGCGAGCGGCGTTGATCCGCTGCTGCACGTCCGGCGTCCGCTCGATCTGCTGGGCCTGCTTGAACTGGTTGAGGGCCGATTCATAATCCCCGGCCGCGTAGGCGGTTTCGGCGGCCTGAAGGTGCATGTCGCGCTGGTTGGCGACCTTGATGCGGCCCAGCGCGGCGCGGGCTTCGTCGTGGTCGGCGAAGCTGAGCGATTCCATGAACGCTGCCCGCGCCGCAGCCCGATCGCCCTGGGCCAGCAAGTCCCGGCCCCGCTGCAAGGCCTGCCTGGCCCGAAGCTGACGGATTGTCGATGCCAGAGTCTCCGACGGCCGCACGCGCTGGGCCTTCTGGTATTCGGTGATCGCTTGGGCCAGGTCGCCCGACGCCTCGGCCCGCTCGGCGGCGCTGATCGCGGTGGCGTAGTCGATCTGTTCGGTGATCTCCCGCAACGTGTCCTGCAGCTTCGAGGCATTGGCGAATTTTGTCTGGGCCTCGCGGAGCAGCCGCACCGCCTCATCCATGCGCCCTTCCGCCCGCAGGGCCCGGGCGCGTTGGAGAATGGCGTTGATCTCCGCCTGGGCCTGCCGGCCTTCGAGCACTTCGCCCAACTCGTCGAGCTTCTGCTGCTCGTGGGCGGGCGGGCGG
>CAYNCM010000070.1:0-16738 GCA_964395825.1 uncultured Planctomycetaceae bacterium | reverse complement strand
GATCGCCGGCGGCGTCGGATCGTTGGGGTTGCCCATGTTCAGGTCGATCACGTCCGCCCCGGCCTTGCGCTTGGTGTAGGTCAACTGCTTGAGCCGACCCAGCATGTACGGCGGCAGACGATCCACGCGATGAGCAACGGAAATCTTCATGGCGATTCTCAGTCCCGGACCAAGCCTACGATTCTACGACACCGGCGCAAAATGGGAAGCGCCCCGGAAGTCGAACCCCCCGGCGCCCGCCTGCAAGATTCGGCACGCCTGGGGCGTCTGACCCGTTGGCTGTACCGGGACATCGGGCCGATATATCCTGTACCTGTCCCGGAAGCGTCCGGGTTCGTGAAATCTCCGGGAGAATGCCCGTGGCCGGCAAGACCAAGCTGATTCTGTGTCCCTACTGCGGCAACACGCAGACCGAACCACCCGATCGCTGCGCCGCATGCGGGGGATTCTTCGATTCACTGAGCATCAAGGTCACCCAACAGGCGATGGGGCCGTGGTTCATCCGCGACCGCGACAACCCCTTCCGCCCCGGCTGCACGTACGAGGTGCTCGTGCGGCAGATCGAAAAGGGCAAGATTCAGCCGAACACCATCATCCGCGGTCCGACCACGCGGCAGTTCTGGTCGGTGGCCCGCAACGTGCCCGGCGTGGCGCACCGGGTCGGCTATTGCCACGCCTGCGGCACCCACGTGGACCACGACAACGATGTGTGTCCCGAATGCGGCGAGTTGTTCTTCGCCCCGCGCCTGCGCGATCAACTGGGCCTGGCCCCGATGAGCCCCGACGCCCAGATCGGTCCCCCCTCCGGTCCAAGCGTCGCGGGAGCGGGCGCCGAACCCACCGCCGTCACGGGCGGGCATCCGTCGGTGAGCCAGGAAGACGGCGAAACCACCCGGGCCGGCTCGACCATCCTCCGCGATCTGCGCGGCGGGCAGGCCGTGACCGGAAGCGAAATGCCCGCCACCGCCGCGCCGCAAACACCTGATTTGCCCGAACCCGATCATCCGCATGATGCCATGGACTGGATGACCAGTACCGACGCCGATTCATCGGATGACCTGGCGGCGACCGGGCGATCCCTCTACGACATGCAGGGCGGCGAATCCGGCGGTCGGCCCCTGACCACCTGGCTGCTGGTGGCGATGAACCTGGTGCTGGTGGCGGCGGTGCTGGGGGTGGTGCTGTTTGTCCTGTTCCGCCCGGGCGACGGGAGCCCGACCCCGCCGGCCGAGCCGGATGCTTCTCAACGGCCGGCCGATCCGCACGACCTGTTCGCCCCCACCGCGCCGCGCCGCCCTTCGCCCGACCGCCCCACCGCGCCGCGCCCGACCGCCGAAACGTCGGACGCGCCGGACACCGCGCCGCCGGCGCCCGAGCCGCGCGTCCGTTCACTCTACGCCCGGCTGTACGAACAGGCGCTCGAGGCCGAGCGAATCGGCGAACTGAACGAGGCGGCCCGCCTCTTGGGGCAGATCGAGCGCAACGCCCCGGCCTCGGAGAAACCGGCCGACCTTGCCGTCGCCATCGAGCGCGTGCAGCACAAGATCGACCGCCGTGAACTGGAACAGATGTTCGGCCCGATCGAACCGGACGACTCAAACCGGGGCCGGATGAACGAAGCGGAGGGTCTGCCGCCGGTCGACTCGACCAACGAGGCCCTGGCCCCCGGCCGGCCGACGATCTTCGACGACCGGCCGCCCGACAACGACCGAACACGCGACACGATCAACTGGGCCAACCGGTTCAGCGAGGCGGTCGGCATGGAGCACCGCGGCGAACTCGACGACGCCCTGGAGATGTTGCTGGAAATCCGCGCCCAGGCCCCGGCCGATCAGCGGCCGGAAGACCTGTTCAGCGCGATCCGCCGGGTGCAGGCGAAGATCGCCCAACGCGAAGGCCGCCCCACCCGCGCCCCGCGGTAGACCCCGTGGCCGACGGGAACCAAGCCGCCGCTTCAGTCAAGCTGCATCTTGCGGCGCCAGGTCACGCCATCGCGGGCAATCTGGACCTCCACGCCGGCGGCAAGCAATTCATCGCGAATCGCATCGCTCGTGGCGTAGTCTTTCTTCTGCCGGGCTTCGTGCATCGCGGCACACCTGGCGTTGATCTCGGCGTCGGTCAGTCCGCCGTCGGGTTGGGGTGAGGCCGCCCGGTCGTCTTCGGCCAGCACGCCGAGTACGTGATCCATCCGCCCCAGCGCCGCGACGTCGGCGGCGTCGGGTGAAGCGAGGGTGTGGATCCAGGCGTTCAGGACGCCCAGCGCCTTGGACATGTTCAGGTCATCGGCCAGGGCGGCGGCGAAATCGCGCTCCACGGACGAGTCGCCCATCTTCGAGCCGAACCCCTGGGCCGAGGTGTCGAGCACCACGCGCCCGGCGAAATCGCGCAGGCGGCGAATCTGGCGCTCGCTGTCGGCCAGGCCCTTGAAGGTGAAGTTGGCGTTCTGGCGGTAGGGCGCTTTGAGCAGTTCGAACCGCAGCACCGCCGGTTCCACGCCGCGCGAAAGCAGGTCGCGCACGGTGTGGAAGTTGCCCTTGCTTTTGCTCATCTTCTCGCCTTCGACCATCAGGTGGCGCGCGTGCAGCCAGTAGCGGGCGAAAGGCTTGCCCGTGGCGCCGGTGGACTGGGCGATCTCGCATTCGTGATGGGGGAACAGGTTGTCTTCGCCGCCGGTATGGATGTCGATGGTTTCGGCCTCGAGCAGGCCCATCGCCATGGCGCTGCACTCGATGTGCCAGCCGGGATATCCCTCGCCCCACGGCGAGTCCCACTTCATCAGGTGGCGCTCGTCTCGCTTCCACAGCAGGAAATCGGCCGGGTTGCGCTTGGCGTCCTGGTGCTGCGGATCGAGGCGCCCGCCCGCGCCGGCCATGAGGCGATCGGTCGTGTTGCCGCTGAGCTTGCCGTATTCCGGGAAGCTGGCCACGTCGAAATACACCACACCGTCGGCGGTCACGTAGGCGTGATCGCGCTCGAGGAGTCTTTCGATCAGGCGGATCATGCGGTCGATGTGGTCAGTGGCGCGGGGCAGGTGGTCCGGCTCATCGGCCACGCGCAGGCGCAGCCGCCGGGCGTCTTCGATGAACGCATCGATGAAGTACTGCGCCACCTGGTAAGGGTCATCGGGATTCGCGACGTCGGCCTCGCCGCGCTTCTTGGCCTGCTTGAGGCGCCGGGCGGCCAGTTCCATCTTGTCCTGCCCGCCGCCGTCGGCGATTTCGTCTTCGGTCATGTGGCCCACGTCGGTCAGGTTCATCACCTGCTTCACGCGGTAACCGACGAACTCCAGCGTCCGCCGAAGCAGATCGGCGAACAGGAACGAACGAAAGTTGCCGATGTGGGCGAAGTCGTAGACGGTGGGTCCGCAGTTGTACATCGACACTTCGCCCGGCCTGAGCGGTTCGAACACTTCGATGCGATGGGTCAGGGAGTTGTAAAGCTTCACGTCCATGGCAACCGCATTGTAGCATCCTTCGGCCTCTTTCACGGACGGATGGTTTTTGCCGGCGGATGGATTACAATCTCCGCTCACCCCTGAGGAGCGACCCGCCATGGACGAACTGCGTTTCCGCCAGATCCACCTGGACTTTCACACCTCGCCGCACCTCGAGGGGATCGGGGCAGACTTCGATGCCGACCGTTTCGCCGACACGCTCGCCGAAGCCGCGGTCGATTCGGTCACCTGTTTCGCGCGATGCCATCACGGCTGGATGTACTATCCGTCGAAGGCGCACCCCGATCACATCCACCCGCACCTGGCGCGGAAGGAACTGCTGATCGAACAGATCGAAGCCTGTCACGCGCGCGGCATCCGCGTGCCGATCTACACCACCATTCAATGGGACGACCTGACGGCCGACCAGCATCCCGACTGGTGCACGCAGACCGCCGAGGGGCGGATCGAGGGCTCGCCGCCGCACGAACCGGGCTTCTATCGTTACCTCAAAGTCAACAGCCCGTATTACGATTTCCTGTGCGAGCACGTGGAGGATCTGTTCGACTGTTTGCCGGCGGTGGACGGATTGTTCTTCGACATTGTTCAGCCGCGCGACGACTCGTCGCCGCAGACACTCGAACAGATGCGCCGGGAGGGGCTGGATCGGCGCGATCCCGAAGCTCGCAAAGCGTTCGGCGTGGAAGTGATCAACCGCTTCCAGCGCGACATGACGAAGGTGGTCCGCAAGTTCAGCCCCGATTGCACGATCTTCTACAACGCCGGTCACGTCGGCCCGCGCCATCGGCGAACCGTCGAGGCGTTCAGCCATTTCGAACTCGAATCGCTGCCCGGCGGCGGGTGGGGCTACATGCACTTTCCCGTCACCGTCCGCTATGCCCGCAACCTCGGCCACCAGACCATGGGCATGACGGGCAAGTTCCACACCTCGTGGGGCGACTTCCATTCGTTCAAGAATCCCGCCGCCCTGGAGTTCGAGTGCTTCCACATGCTGGCCCACGGGGCCAAGTGTTCGATCGGGGACCAGCTTCCGCCCCACGGGCAGATCTGCGAGGCGACGTACAACCTGATCGGCGATGTGTACCGGCCGGTGCGCGATGTCGAACCGTGGTGCCGCCGCGCCAGGCCGATCACCGAAATCGCCGTGCTCACCAGCGAGAAGCCCCTCCAGGTCCGCACCGGCAACGACGGCCCGCAGTCCGGCCGCGTGCCCAATGGCGTGATCGGCGCCACCCGAATGTTGCAGGAACTCGCCTGCCAGTTCGACATCCTCGACGCCGACCATGCGCTCGGCACGTACAAGCTGCTCATCCTGCCCGACCGGATTGTCTGCGACACGAAGCTGGCGAGGAAGATCGGCAAGTTCATCGCCGACGGTGGCAAGGTGATCGCCAGCTACCGCAGCGGCCTGAACGAAGACGGCTCGGCGTTCGCGCTCGATGCGATGGGCGTGAAGCTGGTGGGCGATGCGCCGTATTCGCCGGACTTCATCATGCCCACCGCGAAATGGGGCAAGGCCCTGCCTCGCACGGAACACGTGATGTACCTGCGGGGGATGCAGGTGAAGCTCGATGGCGCGAAGACGCTGGCCAAAGCCCACGTGCCCTACTTCAACCGCACCGCCGACCACTTCTGTTCGCACCGACACACGCCATCGTCGCGCAGGGCGCAGTACCCCGCGATCACGCGCTGCGGCGAGGCGATCTACTTCGCCCACCCGATCTTCCAGCAGTACTTCGACAACGCCCCGCGCTGGTGCAAGACCCTGGTGGCCGAGGCGATCGACGCGCTGCTGCCCGCACCGCTGCTGCGACACGACGGGCCCTCGACCATGCTGGCCACGATCACCGAACAGAAGTGGCAGAAGCGCTGGATGGTGCACCTGCTCCACTACGTGCCGGAGCGCCGCGGCCAGGCGCTCGACACCATCGAAGAGGCGATTCCGCTGTATGATGTGACCTTGTCGATCCGTCCGCCCCGGAAGGTCAAGGCGGTGCGCACCGCGCCGGACGGCGAGGCACTGGCGTTCAAGGCCAACGGGGATCGCCTCGAGGTCAACGTACCGAAACTCGAAGGCCGGCTGATGATCGAACTGGCGTTCTGATCCTGCCGGCCAGGCGCCAGGCGAACGAGTTGGAAGACGACATGCCCACCGATACACGGATCGATGCCGTGGTGGCCGGGCACATCTGCCTGGACATCATTCCCACCTTCGAATCCCAGGGCCAAATGAAGATCGCCCCGGGGCAGTTGCTCCGCATGGGACCGGCGGTGATCTCGACCGGCGGCGCGGTGTCGAACACCGGGCTGGGGCTGCACCGGCTGGGCCTCGCCATACGGCTGATGGGCAAGGTGGGCGACGACATCATCGGCCGGGCGATCGGCCACTTCATCGAGACCATCGATCCGGCGCTGGCCGAGGGAATGATCGTCGATCCCCAAGCGGACAGTTCTTACACCGTGGTCATCAGTCCGCCCGGCGTCGACCGCACGTTCCTGCACTGCCCCGGCGCCAACGACACGTTCGCGGCCGATGACGTGGACAGCGCCCGCCTGGCCGGCGGTCGGCTGTTTCACTTCGGCTATCCACCGCTCATGCAGCGGATGTACGCCGACGGCGGAAAGGAACTGGCGGCGCTGATGCAACGGGCGCGGCAGGCGGGGCTGACCGCGACGCTCGACATGTCCCTGCCCGACGTGAACAGCCCGGCGGGCGAACTGAACTGGCCGAAGCTGCTCGAGCGCGTGTTGCCGCACGTGGACGTGTACCTGCCGAGCATCGAGGAAACGCTGCTGATGCTCGATCGGCCGGCCTATCTGGACATGGTCCAGGCCGGCGGCGGCGCGGTGAACATCGCCGGGCAGGTCACCGGCGAGATGGTCAGCCAAGCGGCGAATCGACTGCTGGACATGGGCGCGGCGGTGGTGGTGATCAAGCTGGGCGATCAGGGGGCGTACCTGCGGACGAGCGACGATGCCGATCGGCTGAACGACAGCGGCCGGGCCGCGCCGGCGGACATCGAGGCCTGGCGGAGCCGCGAACTGATCGCCCCTTGCTTCTCGGTGCACGTGGCGGGCACGACGGGTTCGGGCGATTGCACGATCGCCGGTTTTCTCAACGGATGGCTGCGCCGGTTCGGGCCAATCGAGTCGCTGCGGGCGGGCGTGGCGGTGGGCGCGTGCAACTGCGAAGCGGCCGATGCGACCAGCGGCGTGCGGCCGTGGGACGCGGTGGCCAGACGCATCGCCGACGGCTGGGAGTGTCGGCCGGTGGACATGTCCCTGGCCGGCTGGCGGTACGAGCAGGCCGAGCAGGTGTACATCGGGCCCGCCGATTCGCATGGACGCTGAATCGCTCGCCCCTCGAGGCGGCCCGAAGGTCAACGGGACTGGGCGATCAGGCGCGGGGCGCCGCGGTCGATCAGGTCTTGCCCGAGGCGCCGGCAGGCGCGGCCGGCCGAGCGGGCGGCACAGGTTTCATCGACGTCCAGGCACGTTTGGCCGTCGTCACTGAGCACCCGCACGCGGATGCGGAGCTTGTCCACCTCCACCGCTTCGACCAGCGCCGCCACCGCCGCGCGGCAGTCGGCGCGCAGGGTTTTGACGATCTGCCGTTCGGCATGGGCGCAGGCGCCGGTGGTTGAATCGTTCAGCGGCAGGCAGCGCCGCAGCGTCACGTGATCGTCGCCGCGGCATTGCAGCGCCAGCACGCCCTGCCCCGCCGCGGGGAGGATGTCGTTGGAGTCGATCAGGTTGGCCGCGTGTTCGCCAAGCCCGGCCCGTTGCAGCCCGACCGCCGCGAGAATCGCCGCTTGGGGATGGTTCGCTTCGAGCACCTTGCGCAGGCGCGTGTCGACATTGCCTCGCAGCGGCTCGATGATCAGATCATCGCGCAGCCGCTTGAGTTGCGCCGCCCGGCGCGGGCTTGAAGTGCCCACCGTCGCACCGGCCGGCAGATCGGCGATCGATCCGGCATTCGGGCAGACCAGCGCCTCGCGCACCTCGCCACGGGTCGGCGTGGCGGCCAGCACCAGTCCGGCGGTCGGCTGAACGGGCAAATCCTTGAGGCTGTGCACGGCCAGGTCGGCCGATTCGTCGAGCAGTTTCGCTTCAATGGCCCGGGTAAACAGGCCCTTGCCGCCGACCCCGACGAGCGGCCGATCGGAAATGCGATCGCCTTGGCTTTCGACCGGCAGCAGTCTCACGTCCACACCCGGGTGCAGCCGTCGAAGCGCGTGGGCCACGGCTTGGGATTGAGCCATGGCCAGGCGGCTGCGGCGGGTGGCGATAACGATCGGACGACGACTCGGACGCAACGGCGAACTCCCTTGGTGAGCCCGTTGGGTAGTATAGCGGTCCGGCGGCGCGGCGAAAGTCGGACCGTCGGTGACCCGCCACACGCGGCAGGATCGCCTACAGCAGCGCCCAGAGGATCAGCGTTTCGATCAGAACCACCGCGCCGGCGATCAGCGCCGCGCGCCAGGCAGGGCGACGAGGGCGCGGGCCGATCAGCGGCACGAACGCCAGTTCGCCCGCGCCATCCGCCGGTCCCAGACCGCGCCGGGCCTGGTCCTGGACAATGGCGATCACGAGATTGGCCTGGAACGGATTGAGTCCGAGCATTCGGCCGGTGCGGATGAGCTGTTCGCGGTCATCGGGTCCAAGGGTGGCGCCCTGGAGGGCTTCGCCGGTGCGCACGGCCAGCACCCATCGCGGGTCGGCCGGGGCCAACGAGGGTGCGTCGCGGCGGGCGTGAGAATCATGGCGCCGAACGCCGTCGTCAGCGCGTCTCGCCGGTCGGTGCGCGGGCGGGATATGCAGGCGCAACGGGGCAATTCCCGTGGGCGCGGTCAGGCGACTCATGGCCCCTCCTGAGGGCGGGTACTCATTCTCCACCGTTGAGCATATCACGCCGCCGGCCGCGGGAAAGGTCGATAACCAACGGCCTGACGGAAATTCGGCCCATTTCCCGCCCGCGAAGGTCCGGTCGGCGAAGCTGGGAAAACTTCAACGATTATCCGCCGCCGGCCTTGTGTCCGTCGCACCGAAGGCGACAATGCCCGTTTCCAACCCATGGAGTTTGTCATGAGCAGCAAGGCATTGATCGTCTGGGGCGGCTGGGAAGGCCACACACCCAAACCGTGCGCCGATCTGTTCGAGGGTGTGCTCAAGGATGAAGGTTACGACGTGACCGTCTCCGACACGCTCGACGCCTACACCGACGAAGCGATGATGAAGTCGGTCGACCTGATCGTGCCGATCTGGACGATGGGCGAGATCAACAAGGAGCAGTTCGAGGGCCTGGACCAGGCGGTGCGCGGCGGCGTGGGGCTGGCCGGCTTCCACGGTGGCATCGTCGATGCGTTCCGTCACCACACGCGCTATCAGTGGATGACCGGCGGGCAGTTCGTCGACCACCCCGGCGGTTGCATCCCCACGCAGAAAATCGAAATCGTCGACAAGGACCATCCCATCACCCAGGACATCGGCGACTTCGAAATCCCCGACACCGAACAGTACTACATGCACGTCGACCCCGGTCTGCAGGTGCTGTGCACCACGACCTTCACCGGCGAGCACGGCGACAACTCGCTCTATGAAGCCGGAACCGTCATGCCCTATGCCTGGACGAAAAAGTGGGCGGACGGCAAGGTGTTCGTCGCCGCCTGGGGCCACACCGACAAGGATTTCCAGGTCCACGAGGCGATGGAAATCGTCAAGCGCGGCATGAAGTGGGCCACCCGGTGAAGCGGCCCGGCGCGCCCCGGCCATTCAGTCAGGCGGCGGAGGGTCCGCAGGTCACGCGGCCTCGGTTCGTCTGAACCGCCGAACCGAGGCGACCGGGTCGTCCGCGCTACCCGTCATTCGGCTTCTTCGGTGGCCGCGCCCTTCCGCCGGCAGAAATCGTCGATCACCTTGCGAGCCTCGTCGGCCTGCTCGCCGTCGACGAGAATCGCAATGCCCTGGCCCATCGCCGTCAACCCGTCCAGCGGGCTGGGCGTGGTGTCGATGTAGGCCCGGATCCCGGCGGCTTGCATGGCTTCGCGGATCAGCTCGGCCTCCGCGGCGTTCGAGGCATCGTAGACCTTCATAAAGTCGTGGGACATGCGCAACCCCTTTCTGCAATCATTGTAGCCTCCTTCCCGCAACGACCGCCGACCATCGTCAGGCATCGTCCTGCCGCGCCGCGCGGCGGAGTTTGTCCAGGGCGGCATGTTCGATCTGACGCGCCCGCTCGGCGCTGATGCCCAGTTCTTCGCCCACCTCGGCCAGCGTGCGCGGCTCGGGCGAAGGGGCGTCGCCTTCGGCCAGGCCGAAGTGGCGCGTGAGGACCAGCCGCTCGCGATCGTCCAGTTCGCCCAGCAGCCGCCCGAGTGTGTGGCGGGTGTGCTCGGCCTGTTCCCCGGCCGCCAGCGCCGGGTTCATCGCCACCGGCCAGTACTCGGCCATCGCCTCAGCGGCCGGCCTCGCCATGGCCCGTTCGCTCTTTCGCCGCCGCGTGGCGAAGTGGCGCATCAGCGCCCAGCTCAGGTACGTCGAAAACCGATTGCCCCGGCCGGCGTCGAACGTTTCGATGGCGTCCAGCAACACCACGTTACCCTCGCCGACCAGGTCGATCAGGCTCTCATCACCCGCGCGGGCCGACACGGAATGCCGCCGCGCCACCGAAACCACCAGCCGCAGGTACGACCGGGCAAGCTGCTCCTTCACCGTGACCGCTCGGCGAAGATAGGTTTCGATCCGATCCAGCGCCCCCGCCGCCGGCCGGTGGCGGTCCAGCGCCTGGCGCCTCTGCCGGGCGCGGTACTTCAGGAAGTTGTACCGCACGAACAGCGCCTGTTCGGTCGACTGATCGAGCATGGGCGCCTCGTAGATATCCCGGACGTAAGCCGGCAGGGCCTCGAGCACCTTTTCCTCGCCCAGTCGATTGGCCGGCCTCTGCTCCTCCGCCCCGCGATCGGAAGCCTTGATCACGTCGGACAACGCGCCGCCGAGGATGACTGGCTCCGCGTCGGGCCGATCGAAGGTGGGGCTTTTGATGCAGCGGAGATCCAATTGCTTCAGGGCGGCAGCGCGACGGTGGTTGATGGCGCGGTAGACCGCATCGCGGGCCTTGCCGTAACGCCGGGCCAATGCGGAAACCGATTCGCCCCGATGGTAAGCGCGGTGGATTTCGCGTTGCTGTTCGAGGGTCAGCGGCCCGGTGTGGGCGCGGAAGATCGCGGTGCGCGGATCGCGCCGGTCGTGCTGGATCAACAGTCGCCGAATCGCCTCGGTGCTGCGCTGGTATTTACCGGCGAGGTGCCGGGCCACGGCAAACGGCGAGGTGTCGACGTGCGACGCGATCCGCCGGGCGCGGGTGATGATTGCGTGCCGCGTCTTGTCGTCCATGCGGCTGAACCGGGCGGCCTGACGCACCGGTCCACCATGAGCGTCGAGAAACCGCTCCACGCTCGCCGGCAGAAACGCCAGGCGCCTTCGCCCATCACGCCCCCGCAGACGCCGGGCGAACAGCCCCTCGCGCCGGTAGCGGCCGATCGTCTTGGCGCTGACCCGGAGACGGGCGCACAACCCGTCGAGGTCGAACGGCCGAGGATCGTAATCGTCGAATGAATCGTCCAGCGAATCGCTGAGCGCCTCGACCAGCAACAGCAAATCCTGCCGCACCGCCTCACCGACGAGCGTCACCGGTTCCTCCTCGCCCTCCGGCCGATAGCTGGTGATCTGCAGCGTGACCCATTCCAGCGGATAGTGGTGTTCCGGTTCGATCTGCCCGTAGAGGGCCTCGGCCCGGTCGATCTGCTGGCGGCGGCGCGGCGGGGGCGCATAGACCAACTGCCGCACGAGCGCCGCCAGGGGTTCACACTGAAACTCGGGCATGATGCCAATCAGGATACCGCGCTGCCGACCGCATCGGGGTGAATCCTCAGCGGGCGCACCGAATCGATCAGGCCCAGCGCCGCGGCGCGTTGCCAGAACTGCTCGATCGCCTCGAATTGCCGCGGGCCGATCTCGAACACCAGACGCTGAGACAGGTACTGCCGGGCCAGGTCCACCGGCCAGCCGAGCGGCTCGGCGTGACGGGCGACGATGTCGTCGATGCGATGGACGTTGCGTTGCCGGCCCGCATCCAGCCGGCGAGGCAGATCCCCCAACGCCGCCTCCGGCCGGGCCATCCACACCGCGAACACGAACGGCAACCCGGTCAGCCGCTTCCACGCCTCGCCCAAATCCAGGACATGGGTGAACGTGACCGGATCCGGGTGATGCGTCACCACCTTGTCGCCGATCAGCAGCATCGTGTCCGGCAACGCCGCGCCCGCTTTGTCCAGCACTTCGCACGGCAGATCGCGCACCGCCGGCGTCAGGCCATAGGCGTCGTGAAGAATCACCCGCGCCAGCGCCGCCGACGTGTGGCTGTCGGTGTCGGCGTGGACTTCGGTGATCCGTCCGAGGGGCACGCGAGAAATCAGCCGCACGGTCAGCGTCGGCCCGTCGCAACCGATGCCCCCGCTGGGCACGATCGCCAACGGCTCGGCCGACCGCTGGTAGTCGATCACCGGACATAGCGCGATGTCCGTGACGCCCGCGGCCAGTGCGTCAAGCAACGCGCTGGGCACCTCCGGCCGCAGCGTCACCCCATCATCCACCTCCAGCCCGGCAATCAAAGGCTGGGCGTTGAGAAACTTCACGCACCCCACCGTCCAGCGCCGCTCTGGCGATGACTCGCTCATGGGCGCATTGTAGTCCATCCCGCCGCCGGGGCGGGACAGACCCCCCAGCCACCGCGGCGCAGAGATCAGACCATGCCCATCGCCTGGGCGTTCGGGCATTTCGACGGCGATCCGCGTCGCCGTGGCGCTACTCGCGGTTGAGCTTGGCTCGCAGTTGTCTGCCGTGGTCGATGAGAATGGCTTCGTCGACCGGACGGGCTTCTTCGAGTTGGAACTGCCATTGCAGATCGACGTGGCGGGTGCCGGGCAGCAGTTCGGCGGCCAGGTCGATGCCGGGCGTTTCATACCACGGGGCCTTGGCCCGGTGGGTGGTGTTCAGCGTGCGGTAACCGTCCTTCTCCAGGCGCACATCGTACACGCCGTACCAGGTGAACGGCACGGTGGTGGGCGTGCGGCCGACTTCCTCGTCATTCAGGTAAACCACCGCGCCGTCGGGCTGGCTGCGGAGGGTGATGGTGCGCTTGACGCACCCGGCAAGCCCCGCGGCCAGTGCGGCCAGGACGATCACGCTCAACGTGGTTCGGACCATGCCGGCCATTTTACGATCCCGGCCCGCCGAACGCCACGATGGCCGGGGCAATCACGTGCCTGGCGAAGGCGGTGTTCAACGGGGCCAGGTGTCCGCCGCCGTGGAAGCGTTTGAGCCACACCAAGCGATGGGGCCATTGTTCGAGTTTCGGACTGTCGCTGCCGGGTCCGGTGAAACGTCCCCAGCCGGCCGCGGCGCCACGCCGGCCGTCCGCCGTGCCGAACAGCGTCGTGCCCGCCGACAGCGTCAACCAGTCCAGCCGCGAGTACACGTTCACCATCCGCCCCACCTTCGCCAGTGCCGGGCGGAGGTCGTACGACCGACTCGCCGCCGCCGAGATCAGCCACGCCTGAGTCACCACGCCGGCTTCGAGATTCGCCAGCGTCTCGATCACCACCAGCGCGCCGGTCGAGTGGCCGGTCAGCACCATGGGTCGACCGGGATGTGCAGCGTGAAACGCGGTGAGCCGTTCGGCCAACTCCCACGCCGCCGCGCGATGCGCCGCCCGGTCACGCAGGTTCCGCAGCGGCCAGCGATGCTTCGTCCAGTGGTACACCGAGCTGTCTTCCAGCCCGCCCCGCCGCAAGCCGCGCACGAACCAACGGTCGAGAAAAATCTCGCCCTGCATGCCCGGCAGGTGGCGCAGATGAACGGCAGTGGGCGATGCGTGCATGGAACGGCCCTGGTGCCGTGCGCGGTTGAGTGGTTCGAGCGCCACGCGGCATCCGGCCAATCAACCCTCTGACCACGGCACCGGTCAATCGAACTCATCCCCGCGGAAAGTCGAGCCGAGGTACACGCGGCGGACCATCTCGTCGTTGATCAGATCCTTCGGCGGCCCTTCGCGCAGCACCCTGCCTTCGTGGATGATGTACGCCCGGTCGCACACCTCCAGCGTGCGCTGGACGTTGTGGTCGGTGACCAGCACGGCGATGTTCTCCTCATCGCGCAGGCGCCGGATTTCCAGTTGCAGTTCCTCCACCGCCACCGGGTCGACGCCGCTGAACGGTTCGTCGAGCAGGATGAGCGACGGTTCGGTGATCAGGGCGCGGGCGATTTCGAGCTTCCGCCGTTCGCCCCCGCTGAGCGTGCGGGCCTGTTGGCCGGCCAGCTTGGCCAGGTCGAACTGGCCCATCAGCCGATCGGCCGTCTCGGCCTGTTCGTTCCGGGCCAGCGGCCTCGTCTCCAGAATCGCCAGCAGATTCTGACGCACCGTCAGACGCTGAAACACGCTCGGCTCCTGCGACAGGTAACCCATGCCCAGCCGCGCCCGTTTGTACATCGGCAGCGCCGACACGTCGTGACCCTCGAACACGACCTGTCCGGCCTCCGGGCTGATCATGCCCATGGCCATGCGAAAACTGGTCGTCTTGCCCGCCCCGTTGCGACCGAGCAGGCCGACGATCTCCCCCTGCCGCACGTGGAACGATACCTGATCGACCACCGTGCGACCGCTGTACCGCTTGACCAGGTTCTGCACTTTCAGAATGACCATGCGGCAATGATAGGCCCGCGAGACGAAATCCGAAACTCAACCCTGCGAAGCTGACCGCCAGGACACCAAGGGCGCCGGGAAAGAATTGAAGACGTCCAGACGCCGAAACCCAATCACGTGCGTCTGTCCTTGCGTCTGTTCGCCCTGTGGTTGACCGGGCTGCGCGCCTGGCGACCTTGGCGTCCCGGCCGCAGGTGACTACTGGCTTTGGGCCGCCTCTCGCGCGGCGCGTCGGGCTGCGTCGGCCAGGCGCTGGTGGGCAATTTCGTGATCGCCGATGCGATCGAGTTGTTCGAGGATCGCGCTGACCCGCTCGGCGTTCGACAGGTCGCGCCGCAGGGAGGCAAGAATCGCATCGCCGCGCTGATCCATCGCCCGCAGAAACGCCGCCCGCAGACCCGCCTCGTCCAGCAGCAACACCTCCACGGACCGCCCTTCGGCCAGGGCCGCGTCGCGCAACGCTTTTTCATCCGCGTCGGTGTACGGCGGCTTGGTCAACAGCACGCATCCGCGCCGATGAGCCTGAAGAATTTCGTCCGCGGACAGGTCGCGGGGGATGAACACGCCGGCGTCGACGGCGATCTGCCGGCGCTGACGCCGCGCTTCGGCCAAGGGCATGAGCAGGCGCGCAATGCGGCCGTAGTCCCCCGCCTGCTCGGCTGCACGCAACGCCTGAAGACACAACCGCTCGCAGGCCGGGTAATCCAGCTCCGCCAGCTTCCGCGAAGCGTCTTCCATCAGCGCGTCGATGTCGGGGGTATTGGGTTCCAAGGGTCAAGTGTCTTCCGCGTGCGATCCGCTCCCGCGGCTCGCACTGCTCAAGCACCGCTCATGTGTTCTTCTTTTCGGCAATACGGGCGCACATCGCGTCGATCAGTTCGCACCAGGTGTCCACGGCCTCGGCCAGCGGGTAGGCCAGCGTATCGGCCACGCCCAGAAAATCCTGATTGCCAAGCTGTTCACGCAACTGGGTGAGCATCCCGCTCAACTCGTCCACCACCGCCGCCACGCCGCGCGCGCCCACCTGAATGTCTTCCAGCGACACATTGAGCAACTGCGCCGACTGAAGCACCGACTGCTGGGCCTGCTGCCAGACGCCCAACGCCTGGCGGATCGAGTCCATCGCCTCGGTGGCGCGGTCGGCCTGGAGTTGTTCGGCGGCCTTCTGCTGTGCTTCGCGGGCATCGCCCAGCGCATCGCGCACGTCCAACAGCGTCTGACGGGCCAGTTCGTACGGATCGGCGGTGATAAACTGCACTTCCTCGGCCGTCATCGTTTCGTCGCATTGTTCGTCGAACTCCGCGGCATTGAGCGTGCGTCCGTCCAAACGCACCTCCACCACCATGCGGCCGGTCGGCTCGAGGTGCTTGCGGGCGGCGGTGATCATCTCCCCCAGCGTCGACCCGCTCAACTCCGCCGCGTCGTTGTCGATGAAAATTTCCATGTGACTTGCCCCGACCTCCGATTTGGAGATCGAACATCCAAGATCGAAGATACGCTCAGCCCAGCGCCTCGGCGCCGCTGACCACTTCGTTCAACTCGGTGGTGATCTGGGTCTGGCGGGCGCGATTGAAACTGCGGCGGAGGTTGCGGCTCATGTCCTCGGCGTTGTCGGTCGCGGCCTTCATCGCCACCATTCGCGCCACGTGCTCGCTGACGATCGCATCGTTGAGGTACTGGTGCAACTGCGTGGTGACGGTGATCGGCAGCAGTTCGGCGAGCAGTTCCTCCGGCGGCGGGCTGAAGTCGTACATCGCCTCGCCTCGCGATTCGCCGGTCGCCCCGGGCGGTTCCAGCGGCAGCAGCCGCGCGATCGTCGGCGTCTGCCGGGCGTTCGAGATGAACTGCATGTGCACCACGTGAACGCTGTCGTACCGGCCGGCGGTGTAGCGCTCGATGTACTGCCCGGCCAGGCGGGAGGCCTCGCCGTACGACGGCTTCTCGCCGAACGCATGAATCGTCGAAACCTCGTAACCGGTGAAGCGGAAGTACGCGATGCCCTTGCGGCCGACCACTTCGAGCTCGACCTGCTCGGCTTCGTGTTCGCGGATGAACGACACGGCCTTGCGGAGGACGTTGGCGTTGTACCCGCCGCACAGACCCCGATCGCTGGTCAGCACCAGCAGCAGACGACGACCGGTCGGCTCATCCGGGACGCCGAACAGTGGATGATCGACCTCCGAACCGGCGGTGGCCTCGGCCAGGTGACCGACCATCTCGGCAATCTTGCGGTTGTACGGCTTGGCGGCCAGGGCGCGCCGGGCCGCCGCCTGGAACTTGCTCGTGGCGATCATCTGCATCGTCCGGGTGATGCGTTTGATGTTCGCCACCGCTTTCAGTCGCCCCTTGATCTCGCGCATTTTCGCCATGGCGCAATCATCCTCTTGCGGTCCAATTCGCTGACCGGCCATGATAGGTCAACCCCGACCCGCCCGCCAGTCGCCCCGCCAGAATGGCTTCAGTCAGCACTTTCTCGTCGACGATCTCCCGCCGAGCCGTGTTGATCAGAAAGGCGGTCGGCCTGA
>CAYNCM010000069.1:0-16832 GCA_964395825.1 uncultured Planctomycetaceae bacterium | reverse complement strand
TCGGGGGTGATGTTGTTCAGCTCGATCGTGTCGCCCCCAAGGCCGGGCTTCTGGCTGGCGACTTTCAACTCCTTGCCCTGCTCGTCGGTGGGGTTGGGCAGGCCGGAGCCGTTGGGGTTTGATGACCCGCCGCCCCCGCCGCCGCCGAACCCGCCGGGGCTAATCACGCCCGAGCCACCGCCACCGCCATTATTGATCGTCGGTCGCTGCGGGTTGATCGTCACGTAGGTGGTGAACAACGCCTGCACCGAAACGCCCTTGTCGACGTGGTAGACGATGTCGGTGATATTCGGGCCTTCGCCGGGCCACTCGTAGAGCACGGTGGTGTCGTTGTATTGGGTGACGATCGGCGTCGTGGACATGCTGGTCGGGTTGAGGATCTTACGATCGTGGAAAGTGCCAAGTTGGATGAGTACCGCGTTGACCGGCACGTTCGGGGCAGACCCATCGTAAGGATCGTACATGCCCGAGTTGTGGGCATTGGGGTCGCCGCCGGGCCGGTGGGAGATACCCAGTTCGAACGTGCCGGGGACGTGGAGTGGCTCGGCTTCGGTATCCAGCCAGCGATAGTTGAACCAGTGCGTGACGGTCTGGCCCAGCGTGTCGCCGTAGAAGATATAGTTCTCCGAGCCGAAATAGTTAAAGCTGTTGCCATCGTCAAAGGCGACGTCGACAAGATTGCCCGCCGGCTGGACACTGTAAGCGGCGCGGCCGGTGTGGTAGATGATGTCGCCGGCCCGCGCGTCGACGCTCACGGCACAAACCAAAAGACCTACGCTCAACGTCAGTCGCAACATTTCAGCACTCCTCAGGAACTGATCGGAAATCTGATTCCAAGCGGGCCAGGGTTTGGGGGAGAGGTTGCAACGACGAGGTTGGCCCGCCCTGCAAAGCGGTATGTGATCCGCCCCGTTCATCATCCCGACCCTCCGTTCGAGGCCGCTGAAACCGGCTTTTCTGACCGGAGACCCTCCCCGGCCCCCCCCGGAATCGATACAGCCAATATGACACCGGATTTCACCGGGGTCAAGAACGAAACTGCCCAAGCTGGTTAAGATTGGGTTCGGACGTCGTGAGGGCAGGACGGGCTGGTTTTGCTCGTCGAGCGCCTCGCCGGCTCAATCCGTTTCCGGGCCAGCTCCGCAAGACGGTTCTCGATGGAACCACGATGCATGGTCCGGGTCTGCTCGGCGCGTTTGCACCGCTCGACAGGTTGCACCGGGACCGCTTTCAATCCAGCGATTGGGGGACATCACCGGGTTGCGGAGGGCACTTGCGGGGGTTGGGTTGCGGGCGGTAAGTTAGGGGCAGGTTGGAGTGCTCATCGCTGGCTTACGAGGGTATGGTCATGGACGATCCGGTTCTCCTGTCCCGCATCCAGTTTGCTCTGACCATCATGTTCCACTACCTGTTTCCCCCGCTGACCATCGGGATGGCGGTGGTGCTGGTGTACCTCGAGGGCATGTACCTGCGGTCGGGCGAGAAGATTTACGAAACCGCCGCCCGCTTCTGGACGAAGATTTTCGCTTTGAATTTCGCGATCGGCGTGGCCACCGGCATCGTCATGGAATTTCAGTTCGGCACCAACTGGGCCAACTATTCGCGGTTTGTGGGCGATGTGTTCGGCTCGGCCCTGGCCGCCGAGGGCATCTTCGCCTTTTTCCTGGAGTCGGGGTTTCTCGCGGTACTGGTGTTCGGCTGGGATCGGGTCTCGCCACGGATGCATTTTTTTTCGACGATCATGGTCGCCCTCGGGTCGATCTTCAGTTCCGTCTGGATCGTCGTGGCCAACAGTTGGCAGCAGACCCCGACGGGACATCAGATGGCCCAGGTGATGCGCAACGGCGAACCGTGGTACGTCGACGGCCTGGCCGTGATGCGGGCCGAGATCGTGGATTTCTGGCAGGTCGTGTTCAATCCCTCGACGATGCATCGTCTGGTGCACGTGTGGATCGGGGCGTTCATCCTCGGGTCGTTCTTCATCATGAGCATCAGTGCCTACTACATTCTCAAGCGCCGGCACAGGGAATTCGCCCGGCGCTCGTTCAGCGGCGCGCTGATTTTCGCGACCGTCAGCAGCCTCGCCGCGCTGGTCAGCGGCCACTTCCAGGCGAAGAATGTCTACCACCACCAGCCGGCGAAGATGGCGGCGTTCGAGGGCCACTTTCAAAGCGGCGTCGGCGACCTGAGCCTGATCGGTTGGCCGGACGCGGAGACGAAGACGGTGCGCGGCAACATTGCCCTGTCCGGCGGGTTGAGCTTCCTGCTGCACGAGGATTTCGACGGTCACGTGGAAGGCCTCGACCGCTTTGCCGAGTCCGATTATCCGCCGCTGGGTATCACCTTCGCCAGTTACCACGTGATGATTCTGCTGGGCGCGTTGTTCATCGTGCTTTCGCTGGTGGCGTGCTGGTTCCGGTGGCGGGGGACGTTGTTCGAGAAGCGATGGTTGATGAGGGTGTTTGTGTTCGCGGTGATCGGGCCTTTCGCGGCGAACCAGTTGGGCTGGGTGGCGGCGGAAGTG
This sequence comes from uncultured Planctomycetaceae bacterium, assembly GCA_964395825.1. Lineage (GTDB taxonomy): Bacteria > Planctomycetota > Phycisphaerae > Phycisphaerales > Zrk34 > JANQFT01. The sequence continues at coordinate 14,308 of CAYNCM010000069.1, read as the reverse complement.
GGTCGGCAGCCATGGGTCGTTCAGCCGCCGGTGCAGTGGACCGACGCCGGGCGTCTGGTCACCGGGCCGGATGGTCTGGTGCAGTACGATAGGATGACCATTCCGCGCGAGGGCGGCGGCGAGGTGGTCGTTCCCGCGGGCCAGCGCACCGTCGACGCGGTCAGCCCCGCGGTCTCGGCCGGGCAGGTACTCGGGTCGATCATCGGCTTCGGGTTGATTTACCTGTTGCTGTTCGCCATCTGGCTGTACGTGCTGGATCACAAGATCAAACAGGGCCCCGCACCGGTCGAAGACCCGCCGCAGCGCACGACCGGCGAAGACCTGATGGACGCGGCCAGTGAAAGGGCCGGTTGAGCGATGAGGGGCTCAACCATGGTCGCTGCTTCAACCACCCCTCCGGATCAACGAGTTGACCCGTTAACGAGCCAACGAACATGGACCTCAACCTCATCTGGTTTATTCTGCTGAGCATGCTGCTGGGCGGGTATGCGATTCTCGACGGGTTCGACCTGGGGGTGGGCATCCTCCACCCGGTCGCCCGGGACGATCGTGAGCGCCGCCTGTTCATCAACGCCATCGGTCCGCTGTGGGACGGGAACGAGGTGTGGCTGGTCACGTTCGGGGGGGCGCTGTTCGCCATGTTTCACTTCGCCTACGCCACGATCTTCTCGGGGTTCTACACGGCGTTCATGCTGCTGCTGTTCGCGCTGATCTTCCGCGCGGTCAGCCTGGAGTTCCGCTCGAAGCTCGAGCCGGGCGGTTGGCGGCGACTGTGGGACTGGGCCTTTTTCGTTTCCAGCCTGCTGGCGACGCTGCTGTTCGGCGTGGCGGTGGGTAACGCGATGATCGGCGTGCCCCTCAACGAAGCCGGCGAATACACCGGAACCTTCTGGACGCTGGTCAATCCGTTCGGCGTGATGGTGGGCCTGCTGGCGGTGGCCATGTTCGCCATGCACGGGGCGATTTACCTCTACCTGAAAACCGAAGGCGCGGTGCAGCAGCGCCTGCACAACTGGATGTGGCACACCTGGGGCGTGTTCCTGGTGCTTTACATCCTGACCACCATGTACACGCTGGTCGCCATCCCGCGCGCCGTGCCCAATTTCCAGCAGCGGCCTTGGACAATGCTCATCGTGGTGGTCAACGTGCTGGCGATCGCCAACATTCCCCGCGCGATCTTCGCCAGGCATTACGGCCAGGCGTTCATCTCGTCCGCCCTGACCATCAGCGCCATGGTGTTCCTGTTTTCAATGGCGCTGTTTCCAAACCTGGTCACCGCCAGCAACGATCCATCGCTCAGCCTGACCATTTACAACGCCGCCTCCAGCGAGAAGACCATGACGATCGGCCTGATCATCGCCGTGATCGGCATGCCCTTCGTCCTCGCCTATACCGCGGTCATCTATTGGACCTTCCGTGGCAAGGTCCAGCTCGGCGGAGAATCGTATTGATCGGGTGACGGAACCGGATCGGTTCAGCGGGTGCCCGCACGCGCTCCGATCGCCCTCACGCCTCCAGCAGCGTTCGGACCCCCAGCGCGACGACGTGCTCGATCTGGGACGTGATTCGTTGGGTCATCCGCTCAGCATCATTCCGATCCTCGGCGATGGCGAACATGCCCGCGCCGCTGCCGGTGACGTGAATCGGCCGGCCGATCCGGTCCGCGCAGCGTTCGCGAAGTCGGGCCAGGCGAGGCTGGACTTTCTCCGCCGCCGCGGCCAGGTCGTTGAACGGTGCGGCCGGAATCAGATTCGCCGTGGCCTCTGTTGCCAACCGCCGCACGGCGGCGAGGTCCACCGCCGCATCGGGATGCAATTCGTCGAACGCCCGGTACACGGCCCCGGTCGGGCAGCCGAATTCGGGCAGGATCAACACCAGGTCGATCGGTTGGATCAGCGGCGCCGGTTCGACGGCCTCGCCCCGGCCGGTCACGATCGCCGATGCGCCGCTGAAAAAGAACGCCAGGTCGCTGCCGAGTTGCATTGCCAGGTCGACCAGGACTTCCCGTGACAGTTGCAGATCGAACCTATCGTTCAGCGCCTGGAGCATCGCCGCCGCGTCGCTCGATCCGCCGGCCAAACCCGCGCCCACGGGGATGCGCTTGGCCAGGTGCGCCCGCACCGGCAACCGGCGGCCGACGTGCTGCTCGACCCGTTCGTGAGCCCGCACGATCAGGTCCGACTTCAGCGGCCAGTCGATTTCGCCCGGCCTCGGGGCGTCGTATTCCCATTCGATGGCATAGGCGCTGGTGCGGTTGGCCGGCAGGGCGGTGATCGTGAGCGCATCGTAAAGATCGACCGCGACCATCCACGAGGCAATCGGGTGGTAGCCGTCTGCACGCGGCGCGCCGACCGACAAGGCGAGGTTCACCTTGGCCGGGCATCGGAACGTGCGAACTGCATCGGGCTGGGACGTCATGCGGCGGGCATCGGGGGTTACTGGAAGACGATCTGCTCGACGGGCTGGGCCTGTTGGTCCAGTTCCCACTCGAGGCGGACCGTGGCCTTGAGGCCGGTGATGACGATCCGCGGCGGAAGCTGCGGATCGGGCCCGGGCGAGAGTGTGATCGACGCGGGCAGGCGGGAATCGGGATCGTCGGGCGGCTGGAAGTTGACTTCGTCGGAGGCGTGGAACTGGCGCACCGAAGCATGGGAGACCTGGCGGACGCGGAAGTTGACCGCCTGAAGTTTCTGGCGCAGTTGGTCCATGGAATTGACCGACTCGTTTCGGGCCCGCAGCATCTTCAGGCCCTGGGCGAGGAACATCAGACGGCCGGCCGCGGTGGTCAGGGCGTCGGGCTCCAGGTCGGCCACGTATTGCAGCCAGGCCTGCTGGAACGAACGATAATCGCTGGACCCGAAGGCCTGTTCAAACGCCCGGCCACTCGGCACGCCGCGGTGGATGTTGGTCAGGTAGGCCATGAACGCTTTCTGGTAAGCGGGCCTGGCATGCACGAGGAAGTGCACCATCGACCATGCCTGGGCGTATTGCAGATGCCCCGCATCGCCGCCGGCCTGGACGTTGGCCGACCATTCGCGCGGGGTCATGTGGATCATGGTGGCGAAGGGAATGGCCTGTTGGTTTTCAATCGCCTGTCGCACGTGCTGCAGGCGCAGGGGATCGACCTGGCCCAGCACGAACCGGCGGCGGATCAGCAGGGCGTCGCCGAAGTACTCGGCCAGTCCCTCGTTGGCCCAGATGGGCAGTTCGGGGCTGATGCGCAGGTAGGCGAACTGATGGAAACCTTCGTGCTGCAGCGTGTGGTAGAGGCGGGTGCGGCTCTGGCCGGCGGTGAAGGCGGCCAGGCCCTGGGCCTGCGGCATGACGAAGAACATTCCGCCGGTGTTCTGGGCGTTGATGCCTTTGGACGCCATGAATGCGACGTAGGCTTCGGGCGTGGCGAACAGGTACAGCGGCAGGTCGGTGCGGCGGTTGGCGCTGAACCCGCCCCGGGCCAGGCGGCGGGTGTACTCGCGGTACACGCCGTCCATGTGCGAGGCGATTTCGCGAGCCTGCTCGGCCGGCAGATCGGTGTAGATGGTGTAGGCCCGGCTGCGCAGTTTCGTCAGTGAATCGGCGCCCGCCGGCACCGCGAGACATGCGATCAGCCACAACACCAGCCAGCGACGCTCGGTCATCGCTCAACTCTCCGTTTCGATGGCGTCACCGGACGCCGGCACCGCTTCCGGGGCGCTCAGCGGACGGGGGGTGACCTCGATGCGGGGCAGGTTCTGCTTGATCTGTCGGCTGGACGCGGCGCCCATCTGCTCGAACCGACGGGCCTGCGGCAGGACGTTCGATTCCAGCGAGCCGACCAGCTTGTTGAAATGGTCGTTCGTTTTGCCGATCGCCTTGTGCAGATTGCCCAGATGGCCGAACATCACGGACAGCCGCTCGTGCAGTTCGCGGCCGGTTTCGCTGATGCGGCCGGCGTTCTCGGCGACCTGCTGCTCCCGCCAGCCCATCGCCACCGTTTTCAACAGGGCCATCACCACCGTGGGGGTGGCGATGATGACGCTATTGCCCATTGCGCGTTCGATCAACTCGGCATCGTGACGGATCGCCGCGTACAACATGCTCTCGGCGGGCAGGAACATGACCACGAACTCCGGCGAGCCGGGGCAGTTGGCCCAGTAGGCCTTGGACGCCAGATTCTCCGCGGCGGCTCTGACCTGTCGGGCGTGTTCGGCCAGCAGCGTTTCGCGCTGGTCGTCTTCGGTGGCTTCGGTGGCGTTGAGGTAGGCGTCCAGCGGCGTCTTGACGTCCACCACGATCACCCGCTCGTTGGGCAGATGGATGGTGAAGTCCGGCCGAAGGCTCTTGCCGTCGGCGCTGTCGATCTTCGCCTGTTCATCGTAATCGAAGCGCTCGGTCAGGCCGGCCAGATCGAACAGACGCTTCATCTGTAGTTCACCCCAGCGCCCGCGGACCTCCGGCCGCCGCAGCGCCTTGACCAGGTTTCCCGTCTCCCGACGCAGGGTCTGCTGATCGGCGGCCAGGCTGCGCAGTTGCTCGGTCAGCGTGCCGTGGTCCTGCCGGCGCCGGCGCTCGGCTTCCTGCAACTGGGCCAGTGCTTCGCTGACCGGCTTGAGCTTCTCGGCCGCCTGCTGGAGAAACTGCTGGCGCGAATCCTTCAGCGCTTCGCCGGTCAGGGCTTTGAGCTTCTCATCGATGTGTTTCTGGTAGGCTTCGAGCGTGTCTCTGGCGTGCTCGTGGGTCTTTTCGAGCACCTCGTTGCGGCGAAGCAGGTCGGCGTTGTGCGATTTGGCCTGGGCCAGTTCGTCGTGCGTTCGGGCGTGTTCGGTGGCCAGACGGGCGCCACGCCGCTGAAGCATCACGCACACCACGATCGCCACGGCCAACAGCACGAGCGTCCCTGTGAGAAGAATCTCCAGCATGATCCCATCATGATAACCGGCTTCGTCCGCCGCTTCACCGTGCCAGCCCTCAGGCCCGCAACTCACCCCCGCCAAGCTCGCGCCCTCCTGGCGCGGGGCGTCCTCCGGGCCTCGCACCGTCAGTACATCTCGGGCACGAAGGTCTGTTCCTCGATGGGCGGGCGGATGTAGGCGTCGTCGGATTGGCGCGGCGGCAGGTCGACCGGCTCGGGCGTCTGATCTTCGTAGGAAATCAGGCTGAGCAGGTGACGAATGCAGTTGAGCCGGGCCCGGCGCTTGTCATCGGCGTTCACCACGTACCACGGCGCCTGCTTGATGTCGGTGTGGGCGAACATCACGTCCTTGGCCCGCGAGTACTCAACCCAGCGCTGACGACTCTCCAGGTCCATCGGACTCAGCTTCCACCGCTTTCGGGGGTCGGTCATGCGATCCTGGAAACGCTGCTCCTGCACCTCGTCGCTGACGCTGAACCAGTACTTGACCAGGATGATGCCGCTGCGCACGAGCATGCGCTCGAACTCGGGGCACGAACGCAGGAACTCCTGGTACTCCTCTTCAGTGCAGAAGCCCATCACCCGCTCGACGCCGGCCCGGTTGTACCAGCTTCGGTCGAACAGGACCATCTCACCGGCGGCGGGAAGCTCGGCGACGTAGCGCTGGAAATACCACTGGGTCTTCTGACGCTCGGTCGGGGTGCCCAGGGCGACGATGCGACAGACGCGCGGGTTCAGCCGTTCGGTGATGCGCTTGATCACCCCCCCCTTGCCCGCCGCGTCACGACCCTCGAAGATCACCACCACCCGCAGGCCCCGCGCCTTGATCGACGATTGAAGCTTGGCCAGTTCGACCTGAAGCTTGCGCAGTTCCTTCTCGAACAGCTTCTTCTTCATCCGCCTGGGCTGGTCGTGCCCGGCGTCGGATTCGGCGGTCTTCGCGTTGGCTTTGGATGGACTCATGGTGACGGGGGTCATGGCGGGGCGCCTCGGGCCTTGGGATGGATTCTAACCGAACGGCGACGTTACCGCCGGGCATTTCGTTTCAACAGTCGACGCTGCTGCCAGGCGACGTAGCGGCAAAGGTTCTCCTGCACGAAGCGCCGGTAGTCGGGATGGTGCTCGTGCGTGAAGGACATGCCGACGTTGACGCTGGCGGCAGGGCGGTCGATGCGCACATGGACCGGCGTCGCTGCGACCACCAGCGGGTGATCGTTGGTCGCGAGCATCAGTTCCATCCAGAACAGGTCGTGCTTCTCGAAGACCTTGGCGTGGCTGCGGGCGACGGTGAGGGCTGCGCCCCCGGCCGAGACGTCGACCATGTTCGCCACGAACCCGTCCCCGAGCACCGGCGGGCTGTGGGTGTCCACGCCGGCCAGCAGGGATTCATCGAGATGGCGCAGTTGGTTGGCATTTTCGGCGGCTATGCACGACTGGGCTTCCAGCAGCGGCCAGAGGTTCACCGGCGGCACATCCCCGCCGATGGTCGACACGCGGTAGAACCGACGGCGCTGGGCATTGCCGATGTCGCGCGGCGGGCTGAGGCGCAGGGCCGGCACACGGTTGCGGGCGTTCAGTTCGAACAACTCGCTGCGCAGGATCGAGGTTCGGAACGACCATCGTTTGGCGCCCTTGATGACCACGCCGATCAGCGTCACGCCGGGAATCAACCCGCCGGTTCTCCGGCCGACGATGGGCGGGCGCTCGATGATCCACTGGTCGTGGCGGCGGGCCAGCAGGCGCACGCGCCAGGGTCGGGGCGCGTTGACGGGATGGTTTTCATCGTTCTCGTCCGGTGCATCGACATCCCGTTCGAAAGCGCCCGGCAGGCCGATTCCCAGCGCGCCGTTGTGCGCTTCGAGTTCATCGACCAGTTGCTCCCAATCGTGGAGCACCCGATTGGATGTGCGTAACCAGCCCATGGGCAGTGTCCCCGACGGCCAAGCCGCCTTCAGCGCCCACGACCCGATGCCGGGCGCGGCGATGCCAGTCCGTCTGAATGGACATCGACGTGATTTGGCGAAAACTTAACGTGGCGGCTTGCCGGTGGGTCCGGATAACGGCGGAGCGGTCAGACCTCGCGCCGGGGGGGCTGTGCCAGCCGGGACTGACGGCGGCGCTCAAGCAGGGCGAAGCCGACCGTGGCGCCGATCGCTCCAACCGCCGAGACCGCGAACGCCCGCACACCGATGCCACCGAAGCCCGGCAACCGGATGTCCGGTCCGAGGGAACAGGACTGCCAGCCGGTGTACAGGACGATACCCAGGAACGGCGCGAACGATCCGCGGATGCCGGCGAGCATGGCGTGCACACCCATGTAGATCGCCGTCATGCGCCGGCTGGCGAAATCGTTGTGCCCCAACTGCCAGGCCAGCATCCCGCCGCCCATGGCCATGCCGATCACCACCCGTGAAGCGCTCAGCAGCCAAAGCGACTCGAACTCCGCCCCCGCCCAGGTCAGCAGCAACGCCCCGCTCCAGAAAAAACCGTGACGCACGCGGAAGCGGATCACGTGGGTGCGATCGAGCAGCTTCGCCCACACCGGCAACGACAACATGCTCAGGACCATCGGGATCCCCAGCGTCAGGGCGGTGGCGATGACGTAGCCGTTCGCCCGGCCGTCGGTCATTTTGGCCACGAGGGCGATGAAGATGGGCACGTGCAGCATGTTCGACGCCCCCATGATGAACTGCCACATCTGATAACCGCGGAACATCGGATCGTGGCGCAGCACGCTCCAGAAACCGACCCGCGGGGTGTTCGGGTCGTACTCGTAAAGCCCGTCGCCTTCGCCGTGGCGCGTCGGCGCGGCTTTGCTGGAGCGCTCAAAGCGCAGCAGCTCGCGCTCGCCGCGCATGCGGATGCGCGAGTAAGCCACCACCCCCAGCGACGACAGCAACATGCCCAACGGGTACAGCATGCGGAAGCTGTGCGGGTTGGCGTCGAGCAACCGCCCGCCGGCGAGGGTGGTCGCGACGGTGACGATGGTGGCGATGACGGTCAGGCGACTGGCGATGTGGGCCCGGGCGTGACGGGGATAATTGCATCGCCAGACCGTCGAACGCACCGTGATGATCGCCGCCAGCAGCAACCGGCTGACGACCACCAGCCCCACCAGCACCCAGCCGGACAAAGGCTCGATCGGCAGCAACCCCATCGCCCCCACGCACAGCACCAGCGCCAGTTGCAGCCCGCAGATGAATCGCACTTTCGATCGGCCCCGCGCCAGCCGCGCCCACGTGATGCTGGTGATGTTGGCGAACATCGGCGCCGCGGCGATGATCGCCAGCATGAAGTCCGACACGTCGAACGCCTTCTTCGCCACGACGCCCACGAAGCCGGCTTCGACAAGGGTGCGGCTGACCGTCAGCAGCGCGCTGGTGACCGTTTCCTGTCGATAGCTCTGCCGCGTCATCAGCGGCATGGCCCGGGGGTGGAAGGATGCGACGAATCGGCCGATCATGACGGGGCTGCATGTCGCCGGGCGAACGGCGAAGGGGCGGATAAAAAAAATCCTCCCGGCCGCGGGAGGATCGGTCAGTTCCGATTGAGCCCGTCCTACTCGACGGGATAGGCGATGTGGCGGCTGGGGCGTTCCAGCAGCAACAGATGCAGCAGATCCTGGTTCAGCCCCCGCAGGTTGTGATAGCTCGTCCGCGTGATCTGGTTATCCACCTGGCCCTGGGTCGCGCCGTAGGTCACCAGGTCGTCGGCGAGATCGGCGCGAAGCTGGTCGACGTCAACCGGTTCGGTGCGCTTGGCCTGGTCTTCACAACCGCCCATCAGACCCAAGGCGATCAGGACTGCCGCTGCCAACACGAAAATACGCATAGAGGGCCTGCCTTTCTTAAGGTACCGCTATATCAAAACCAAATCCTCGCCGCTTGTCAACCACCCCGATGAATTCGCCGGTTGATGTCCCGCAATCGCTGGATTGATTGCGGTCGGGGTGCAACCTGTCGAGCTGGGCAAACGCGCCAAGCAGACCCGGACCATGCACCGTGGTTCCATCGAGGATCGTCTTGCGGCAGGCGTGCCCCCACGGCATCTGCGCCTCCAACTCACCGACACCGGTGACGATCTTCCACGGTGCCGCGTGACCGTGGCGGACCCCCTGCCGGCGGCCAGGGATCAAAGGCGTAACTGAATCAGATGCCAGGAGCCGGCTGAACCTGCCGCCACGTCCGTGGGCCAGCAACAACCGAAAGAAGGAACTGAGCAGCTTCGCCATCGCCCGCGTGATGCTCCGCCGCCTCCGCGTGAAAAGCCACAGCCTGATCGCCCTGCTCCTGGCCTCCCGCGCCACCCCAAATGGAAACTGGGGATGAGTCAGACAGATCACCTCTTGCCCGCCGGTGCGGCGTGTCGTATCTTGACCCGGTCGGCGCGGCGGGATTATCGGCCCCGTGTCGGCGACGGACCCTTGTCGTTCCCTGCCACGGAAGGCAGCCCATGGCCGCACCCCCCGCCAATCCACTGCGTCCCTTGCGGCGGCGCGACGCCGAGGCCCTGGCCAAGGGGCAGCGCGAAATCTCCGTCAGCGAGTTTTTCGCCAAGAACCGACACCTGCTGGGCTTTGACAATCCCCGCAAGGCCCTGCTGACCACGGTCAAGGAAGCGGTCGACAACGCCCTCGACGCCTGCGAGGAAGCGGGGATCCTGCCCACGCTTTTCATCGGCATCGAGCAACGGGCCGAGACCCGCTTCAAGGTGACCATCCGCGACAACGGACCGGGCATCGTCAAGAGCCAGGTCGCCAACATCTTCGGCAAGCTGCTGTACGGCTCGAAGTTCCACCGGTTGAAGATGAGCCGCGGACAGCAGGGCATCGGCATCGCCGCCGCCGGCATGTACGCCCTGATGACCACCGGCAGACCGATGGTCATTCACACCAAACCGGCGAAGACCAAACCCAGCCACTGCATCACGCTGGCCATCGACACCCAGAAGAACAAAGCCGACATCTCCGACGAGGTCGAGCGCCACGACTTTCCCTCCGACACCGGCACCGAGGTGGTGCTGGAGCTGGAAGCGCGCTACAACCGCGGACGCCAGTCGGTGGATGAGTACCTCGAACAGACCGCCATCGCCAATCCGCATGCCTGCATCATCTACCAGCCGCCGACCGCGTGCCGCCCGGCCGGCAACGACAACGGCAACGGTGCGAACGCCGAGGACACCCCCTCGCTGGTCGACGACTACGAACACGCCGCCCGCATCGCCGGTGAAGTGTCCGGCACGACCACCACGCCCGGCGGGACGATCGTGTTTCCCCGCACCGTCGACCAGTTGCCCGAAGAACCCAGGCAGATCAAGCCGCACCCCCGCGGCATCGAACTGGGCACGCTGCAAACCATGCTGCGCACGACGCAGGCCAAGCAGCTCGGCGGATTCCTTCAGCAGTCGTTCAGCCGCGTTTCGCTGAGCAAGGCCAACGAGGTGTGCGAGAAGGCGCACCAGATCGTCACCGGCAACGGGGCGATCACCAACCGCTCGTGGGTGAGCACCATGGGCCACCGCGAAGCGGAGGCGATCTACAAGGCGATCCAGGCAACGAAGTTCATGTCCCCGCCGACCGATTGCCTGTCGCCGATCGGCGGCCGGCAGATTCTCGCGGGCCTGCTCAAGGGCGTGAGGGCCGAGTTCTACACCGCCACGACCCGCGATCCGGCGGTCTATCGCGGCAACCCGTTCCAGATCGAAGTGGGCATGGCGTTCGGCGGAGACCTGGGTTCGGAGAATCTGGCCCGGGTGATCCGCTTCGCCAACCGCGTGCCGCTGCTCTACCAGCAATCGGCGTGCTGCGCCTACAAGGCGGTGCTGGAAACGAGCTGGAAGCATTATGGTCTAAGCCAGTCGCGCGGCGCCCTGCCGCAGGGCCCGCTGGTGGTGATGATTCACATGGCCAGCGTGTGGGTTCCGTTCACCAGCGAATCGAAAGAGGCGATCGCCGACTACGATGAAATCCGCAAGGAAATCAAGCTGGCGTTGGCCGAATGCGGCCGGAAGCTGAACAGGTTTGTCCGCCGGCGGGCCCGCATCAAGCGCGAAGGCGAACGCCGCGGCGTATTCGAACGATACATCGGTGAGGTGGTCGCCGCGATGAACACCATCGACCGGTCGCTCAAGAAGACCGAACTGCAAGAATGCTTCGAGGACGTGGCGAAGCGGATCACGCTGGAAGCCGACACCCGATTCGACGAAGACGGTCAGCCCCTCAAGGCGGCCCGCGGCGCCGGCAAGGCCAAGGGCGCTTCGGGGGGCGGTTCGCTGGAGCGCGATGAGAATACGGTGATCGTGGTCGACAGCGCGCAGCGCCCGACGCTGGACACCGAGCCGCCCGGGCGGAGCCGATCGAAGGGGGCGAAGGGCAAGGGCCGATCGAAAGGCCAGTCCGCCCGCAACCGCAAGGCCGCAAGCAACGACGATTCGCAGTATGAACTGTACGACTGAACAACCCGAAGGCCGGCGCAACCCGGTGCGTTATGCCGCCGGGGAAGTGGATCTGGCGACGCGCAGCGCCCTGGCGTGGCTGGCGGATCAACCGATCACCGATCAGCGGATTGGGGTGGTGGTGGGCAACGAACGGGCGCTGCGGTTCTACGCCCGTTGCGGGTTCGCGCCGTGGGCGTCCCTGCTCCGCCCCCAATGCGCCGCAACCTGACTGCCGCAGGCGAAAGACCATGGCCAAGCAGACGAGCAAAAAGACTTCGAAGAAGGCGGCCAAGACGACCGCGCCGAGGCGCAAGCCGACCGCCGGCCGCTCGAAAAAGAAGGACACCGCCGCGCGTCTTCACGACCTGGCCCACCGCGTGGCCGAGCAGGTCGCCGCGAAGCAGGATCCGGGCATCGAGATTCCCACCCGGGCGTTGAGCAACGTGTCGTTCGATGAAAAGCTCGGCCTGATCCGGATGGGCGGGAACACGCAGCGTCGCAGTTTCTTCAACCTTGGCCAAGCCAAGAAGTTCATGCAGACCATGCTGATCGCCTCGGGCTCAAGCGAGTTGATCCGCCAGGGCAAGACGACCAGCATTCGTGACCTGTTTTACCACTGCAAACACACCATTCCCGGCACGCGCGAGAACACCTTCGACGAACAGAGTGAATCGGACCCGATCATCGAGGATCTGGAGGTGGCGCTTCAGTCGCTTCGGGAGGAACTGGGGCTGTTCGCCGAGCCGAAGGGCGCGATGGTCGGGCCGATGACGATCGTCGACAACGGCGACGTGATCGATTTGTCGAAGATGGGCAGCGGGGGCTGGGCGGTGCCGAGCATCGTGGAAGATCACGTCATCCAGTTCCGCAAGTGTTCGGCGAAGTTCGCGCTGTTGATCGAAAAGGGCGCGGTCTGGCGACGGTTCAGCGAAGACCGGTTCTGGGAGAAGCACCAGTGCATGATCCTTCACGGGGGCGGTCAGCCGCCGCGGGGGGTCCGCCGGCTGATGTGGCGGATGCACCAGGAACTGAAGCTGCCGGTCTACGTGCTGGTCGACAACGATCCGTGGGGCTATTACATCTACAGCGTGGTCAAGCAGGGCTCGATCAACCTGGCGTTCGAGAGCCAGCGCATGGCCATTCCCGACGCCCGGTTCATCGGGATGAGCAGCTTCGACATGGAGCAGTTCGACATTCCCCGGGCGGTGACGATCAGCCTCAACGAGCAGGACGCCCGCCGGGCCCGGGAGATTCTCAATTATCCGTGGTTCGGTCGCCGCAAGGGCCGCATCTATCCCTGGCGGAACGAAATCAACCACATGCTCAAGCTGGGGGTGAAGCTGGAACTCGAAGCGCTCAGCGCCAAGGACTTCAGCTTCATCACCGACACCTACCTGCCGACGAAGCTGCGCGAGAAGCAGTGGCTGGACTGACCGCGCCTCAGTCGAAGACCAGATCCAGCATGGCCTGAACGTCGGCGTCGAATTCATCGAGGCGGCATTCGATCTCGCAGCGCAGGCCGGGCGGCTGGAAGCTCCACCGGCAATCGCCCTGCAACTCGAAGCGGGCAAAGCCTTCGATCAGGTTCAGCCCCACGCCGCGCGAGATCGGGGCCCCGATCGCCTCGTTGCCGCTTTCCTGCCAGGTGATGCCGATGCGGCGGGCATCGGGCGCATTGTCGAGAAGCCGCCAGGTGATCTCGATATCACCACCGGTGCCGTGCTCGAAGGCGTTGGCGAACAGTTCCTGAAAGATCATGGCCAGCGCGGCGATCTGGCGGGGTGGAATCCGGACTGCCGGACCGTCGATGTGCAACTGGCGTTCGGCGTGGCCGGGCGCATCGAACTGTTCGGCGATGCGCCGCATCAGTTCATTGAGCGCCAGCGACTGCCAGCCGGACGAAGCGACCATGTTGTGCACCCATCGCATGGCGCTGAGTTTGTCGCGCACGGCCGTGGCCAGTGCGTCGACCGAATCGGCCGACCGGGCGTACAGGTCGACCAGCGCGTAGAGGTTGGCCAGGTTGTTCTTCACGCGGTGGTCCATCTCGCGCAGCAGCGTGCCGAGGCGCTGGTTGAGCCGGCGCAGCTCGTCTTCGCGCCGGCGCAGTTCTTCGCGATCGCGCCAGCGCTCGGTCATGTCGCGGACCACCCCGAAGATGCGCCGGGGCCGACCACCGTCGTCGGTTTCCAGCCAGGCGGCCAGCGCGATCGGCAACACCTGCCCGTCGGCGCAGCGGCATTCGGTTTCATACTGGTCGATCGAGCCCTGCGCGAGCACCTGCTGGTAAGCGCGCGACTGCTGCTCGTGCCGGTTGGGCGGGGTCAGGTCGCTGTAGTGCTTGCCCCGCAGTTGGCTGGCGGTGTAGCCGAGCATGCGACACAGGGCGGGGTTGGCTTCGAGGATGCGGCCTTCCAGATCGGCGTAACCGATGCCGTCCAGGCTGGTCTCGAACAGCCTGCGGTGTCGGCTTTCCGATTCGGCCAGGGCGAATTCCACTTCACGGTTGGTGGTAATGTCCAGCGAAGCAACGAGGATGCCCCGCCGGCCGTCGACCAGATCCACCGCGGTCTGGCGGAGCATGACGCTGCGCGATTCACCGTCGCGCGTGAGGTTGATCACTTCGTGCTGGGTTCGGCCGCCCGAGAGAACCTGCTGGATGTTGCGCTTGACCAGGTCCATCGAATCCGACGTCAGCAGCCATACCCCCCGGCCGATCAACGCGTCGGCGGTGTAACCGAGCATCCGGCACACCGCGGGGTTGACGTTGAGGATGATTCCCGCCGCATCGGTCAGCAGCAACCCGCACGGCGCGGCGTCGAACACCGTCAGGAACGCCGGACTGCGATGGTCGATCGCCACGGACATGACGCCATGATAGCGTTAACGTCAACCGGGAACAGAACACCGCCCCCAGCGGGCAATTGCCTGACTCATCCCCAGTTTGACCATTCAAGAAAATGGCGGCATTGGCGCGATGAA
>CAYNCM010000068.1:0-16997 GCA_964395825.1 uncultured Planctomycetaceae bacterium | reverse complement strand
CGTTGGGCCAAGCCTTCTGGGCTGGCGTTCTCGCCCGGTTTCATTCGATCACGGCCACTTTCCCTCTCTGCCCCTTGAAGTCGATTGTGGTCAGGAACCCGCGGCATGCGTTGCCGCGTCGGTCCCGGCGGACGTCGTCGCAGGCTGCGCCCGCGAAACCGAGTCCGACCCCCGTCGGTTTCTCGCGAAGGCGCGGGGGTCTGTCCGAGAGACCGGATGCCGGTTAGACCTATCTCATCGACTCGGCTATCTTGGTGGTGATCGGCACACGGAAGTCATGGCCTGCCATGACCCGACCGCCAGAGTGCTCCGCCGACGGCTCACGCCGGGAAGGCCCGCGAGACGAGGACCGCCAAGCCGCAAGCCCAAGCCGCAAGCCCCGAACGCCCATGAAGTTTCAAGCTCCCAAAGGTACGCGAGACTACTTTCCCGAGGCAATGGCGTGGCGGCGGTATCTGGAGGACGCCTGGCGGCGTGTGTCGGTGCGCAACGGGTTCGAGGAAGTCGACGGGCCGATCTTCGAATCGCTCGACCTGTTCAAGGTCAAAAGCGGCGAGGGGATCGTCAGTGAGTTGTTCCATTTCGAAGACCGCGGCGGGCGGGAGTTGGCCATCCGCCCGGAATTCACCCCGACGCTGGCCCGCATGGTCGCCGACCGGTCCCAGTCGCTGCCCAAACCGATCAAGTGGTTCAGCATGCCGAATCTCTGCCGGGCCGAGCGTCCGCAGCGGGGCCGGCTGCGGGAGTTCCTCCAGTGGAACATCGACATGCTCGGCCTGGCCGATCCGGTCGCCGACGCCGAGTGCATCTACACGGCGATCGACCTGCTGCGTGAGCTGGGCGTCGAATCGCACCACGTGCGGGTGAAGATCAGCCATCGCGAAGCGGTGCGTCAGGTGCTCGATCGGCTGGGGGTGAGCGACGACCAGATGCTCGCGGCCTTCGAGTTGCTGGATCGTCGGGACAAGATGCTTGCCGAAGAGTTCACCGCGGGCGCGGCGAAGCTGGGCCTGGATGAAGCAAGGGTCGAGCGTTTCGAGCAGATGTGCCGCCGCAAGTACCCGGCCGGCGACGTGCCGCACCTGGCGCGGTCGGTGGGCATGGCGGGGCAGTTCGACGATCTGGAGCAACTGGATCAGCAGTTGCAGGCGTTCGGGATCGCCGACTGGTGCGAGTACGACCTGGGGATCGTGCGGGGCCTGGCGTATTACACCGGCACGGTGTTCGAGATTCACGAAGCCAGCGGGGCCGAACGGGCGATGGCCGGGGGGGGGCGGTACGATCAGCTCATCAGGCTGATGGGCGGGCCGGACATGCCGGCGGTGGGATTCGGGATGGGTGATGTGGTGTTGTCGCTGGTGCTCAAGGACAAGCGTCTGGCGCCGGAGGACGTGATGCCGGCGGTCGATGCGTTCGTGATCGCGTCGCAGGACGAGGCCAGGCCGCACGTGCCGGGAGTGGTGGCGATGCTGCGCGAAGCGGGCCTGCACGCGCGATTTACCTACCGCGGGACGACGAACGTGGGCAAGTTGCTCAAGGAAGCCGACGGCTGCGGTGCGCGGTTCGCGGTGATTCTCGATGAAGCGACCGCCGGCGACCGTACGGCGAAAATCAAGGACATGCAACGCGGCGCGCAGGAGACGATCGGGCTGGGTGACCTGGCGCATCGCATCGGGGCGGCAGATCGCGGCGACTGAAATCGCCAAGCCTCAAGACCAACTCGTCAGGCCCGGCGGTAAACGGATGTGGGGTGCATCGTGGCCCAGCGGCGATTCCATTACGAGCGGGCGTTCGAGCATTACCTGAGGGCCAAGGCGATTGCGTACGTGTCCGTCGACGAGGCCCGCAAGGCCTTCGACGGACCGGCGAAACTGAAGAATTTCGACTTCGTGGTGTACGGCTCCGGGGGCGAAAATCTGCTGGTGGACGTGAAGGGCCGCAAGCACACCGGGCGCAGCGGCAAGGCGCTGGACAACTGGGTGACGGCGGATGACGTGGAGTGCCTGACCCGCTGGCAGGAGGTGTTCGGCAAGGACTTCGCCGGGGCGTTGGTGTTCTTGTACTGGTGCGAAGCCCAGCCGCCCGACGCCCTGTTCCTGGAAACGTTCAGCTTTGCCGACCGGTGGTACGCGGTGCTGGCGGTGAAAATCGACGAATACCGGAACCACATGACCCGCCGAAGCGTCAAATGGGACACGGTGCACGTGCCGGCTGAGCGATTCGCCGAAATCAGCCGGCCTCTGATGGCGCTGCTGTGATCGGCCGCGCGTGTGTTTACAGTCGCCCGGCAGGTGCGTATCATCATGCCCATGAAACTGCGAACCATCCTGGCCTTGGCCGTTGGCGGGGTGCTGGCGACGGCGTCGCAGGCGCTGGCCGCCCTTCCGCCGGAACCCAAAGATTCAACACCCGACAAACCGTACGTCGCTTACGGCATCGCGGCGATCCTGATCGCGGCGGTGTGCGTGGCCACGTTCAAGTCGTCCAAGCGCACGCACCTGGACTGAACATGACACCGAACCGTCAGGGGTAACCGCAAACCGAAGGAGTCACCCATGAACCGCAAGACGTTGGGCGGACTGATCGTGTTGAACATCGCGCTGCTGGTGGCGCTGGGCGTGCTGACCGTCACGCCGCCGGCCGAAGCCCAGTTCGCCGGCCCCCGCGCCGGGGATTACGTGATGCTCTCGACGATCACGCCCGGACGGCCGAATTACGAGACCGTCATCATCACCGACATGAACAACAGCGCCATGCTCGGGCTGTACTACGAAGTGTCTCGCAAGCGCTTCGTGCCCGTGGCGTTCCGCAACATCGCCGAAGACGCGACCGGCGCCCGCCAGGGCCGCTAGGTCCGCACGCGGATGGAGATATCACCATGAAGCGCATCGAACTTGCCTGCTCTTGCCTGATCGCCACCGCCGTGATCCTCGGCGCGCTGGTGCTGCTGCGCGGGGCCGACCACGTCCAGAACCAGGCCCGGGCCAACATGATCGTGGCCAAGGACCAGGTGACCATCATGTCCGCCCGCGTGGACAACGACAAGGAAATGGTCTACGTGCTGGACAACCGCAACGCCCAGTTGCTCGGCTACCTGGTCGACGTCAACCGCAACCGCGTGGAACTGATGGCGACGATGAACGTCGAGGAGATGATTCAACAGGGCCTGAACAGCGGCACCGGGCGCGGCGGCGGACGTCGCAGCCGATGATTGCCGCCGCCTTCGCACGGGTACCGGCATGACCGTTCCCGCCGAACGATACGCGCAGTGGGCGCAGGCGGGGGGCCGGGGCGAGCCGATCGGCCGCGCCGACGCCCGGGCGATCCTGCGCGGCGAGGGGGTGGACCTGGCGGCGCTGGTCCAGGCCGCGGGGACGGTTCGCCGGCAGTACTTCAACCATACCGTCAGCATTCACGTCCTGGACAACGTGCGCAATGGCGCGTGCCCCGAAGACTGCGGCTACTGTGGGCAGTCGAAAGTATCGGGCGCGCCGATTTCGCCCTACCGCACCAAGCCGGTCGATCAGATTGTCGCCGAGGCTCAAGCGGCGAAGGCCGCCGGGGCCTTCCGGTTCTGCATGGCCCTGAGCGGGCGCGGGCCCAGCGACCGTGATATCGACCAGCTTTGCCACGCGGTGCGACGCATCAAAGCGATGGGCCTGCGGACGTGCCTGAGCTTCGGTCTGATCGACGAGGCGAAGGCCCGCCGCCTGGCCGAGGCGGGACTCGATCGGCTTAACCATAACCTCAACACCTCCCGCCGCCACTATCCGGCCGTCTGTACGACCCACCGCTACGACGATCGGCTGGCGACGATCCGGGCGGCGCGATCGGCGGGACTCGGCGTGTGCAGCGGTGTGATCGTGGGCATGGGCGAAACGCACGAGGATCTGCTCGATGCGGCGTGCGAGCTTCGCGAAATCCGCGCCGAGTCGATCCCCGTGAACTTCCTGCTGCCGATCCCGGGCAATCCGATCGGCGACCCGCAATGCGACGGCTCGCCGCTCGATCCGCAATTCTGCCTGCGCGTGTTGTGCGTGTTCCGTCTGGTCAACCCCACGGCCGAGTTGCGCCTCGCCGCCGGACGCGAGATGCACCTGCGATGCCTGCAGGCGATGGCGCTTTGGCCGGCTAATTCGCTGTTCGTCGAAGGCTACCTGCTGACCGAAGGCGACAGCGCCGCGGACACGATCCGCATGATTCACGATGCCGGTTTTGTCCCGCGTCTCGATGAAGGTCGCCTGTCCGAACCGCTGATGCGGCAGATCGCATCCCAGCCCGGCCACCGGGCCACCGAAGCGACGATGGAAGTCACGATCCGGTCGCAGGTCGCCAGGCCGTAGGCAAGTCAGCGGTGCCGGTCCGTGGCGACGGAGATCGCCCCACCTCCGGCCGCAAGCCTCCCGCCCCAGGTTTTCCGCTATGAATGACTCAACACGCGGTCGGAGAGGCTGACCACGACGGGCTTCGCCTGGCCCCCTGAAGCGGCGGAGGAGGCCTCATCACTGCCGGTGAGCAGCGCTTCGACCTTCGTTCGGGCCTCGGCCATCTTCGGATAGCGGATTTCGCGATAGCCGGTCACCTCCTCGGGCACCGAGAGGATCGCCAGCCACTGGCGGTACTCGGCCTCGTTGGTCCATTCGGCCCGATCGACCAGTTCCGTGTACCAGTCGCGGAAGTCTTTTTCGCGCTTGTGCCAGGCGGGCATGAGGTTGCGCAGGAAGCCGCAGCGTTTCATGATGTTGAGCTGCCAGTCGCGGGTGCGCATCTCGAAGCGGATGGACCGTCCGAACACGGTGAACTCGGGGCGGTTGTAGTGGCGATAGCGAATGCGGTCGCCGCGGGCGGGGTTGACCTTGTAACGGCGCTGATCGCGCTTGTATTTCTCCGGCGAGGTGAGCATGGCCGCGACGTAGGGTTCGTCCTTGATGAGCATCACCTTGGCCAGGTTGTGCACCACGGCGCGGGTGACGGCGTAATGGGCGTGGCCGTCGGCATCCTTGTGGAAGATGTCGACCAGCCGATCGCAGTAGCGTTTGGCATACTTGATCCCGCCCCAGATCACGCAGTCGTAAGCGCGGATGACCACGTCGCGTCGAAGCGGATCGGGCACGGTCGTGCCGCGTGTCGCCTCGAAGGTGCGGCGAAGCAGAATGCGGAACTGCCGGGCAACCCGGTCGTTGCCCTTGCCGCCGAACTGCGCCCGCAGCAGGTTCGCCTTGCGCCGGAACGCCTGGCGGGAGGTCTCGTAGTGGTGCCTCGCTTCGACGACGAACAGGTCCGGGCGAACGACGATTTTGCGGCCAATGTGGAAGGCGCGGATGTTGCGGTCGACCTCGTGGGGGATGATCTTGCGGATGGCCTTTTCCAGCACGTCGAGCGTCAGCGGCAGGTAGCCGGCCTGGTACGCCATGCCGAGCATCATGATGTTGGCGTACAGCTTGCTGTCCAGCAGCCGCTCACACAGGTCGCCGACGTTGAAGCCGAAGTACCGGTCCGGGTGGACGTAATCGAGCAGCGCCTTTTCCAGTTCGTCGACGTTGAACCGGTCGCGCCCCATCAGCGAGAGGATGGTCGGCGTGAGGGAGGTGTTGGTCACCGCGGCGGTGCGATCGGACGCGGCCACGCGGTGCGGCTGTTTCGGATCGACGGTGCGCACCGTCTCCAGCAGGTCCACGCCCAGCAGCAGATCGGCCTTGCCCCAGGGGATGACCGGTGTGTTGACCGGGCTCTTGCCGTCGCGGGTGAACAGAAGCTGGCTGTACACGCCGCCGTTGCGGATGGCCAGGCCCTTCTTGTCGAAGAACTGCACACGGTAGCCCATCTCGTGGCCGGCGGTGACGAGGATGCTCGTGGCCACGCCGATCCCCATCCCGCCCACGCCGGTCAGGTGACATCGCCACACGGCCTGGTCGGCGTGCAGCGGGCGCGGGGCGGGGGGAATATCCTGGAGGTTGACGTAGGCATCGCCGCTGCGGGGCGGCTGTTTGCGGGTGATGGTCACTTGCTCGAACGCCGGGCAGGCGTCAATCTTCGCGCAGGCCCCGTCATCCACGCACCAACTGAAGTCGGTCTGCATTTTCGGACCGTAGTCGGTGCCGACGATTTTCAGTCCCGGGCAGCCGGTGCGGTTGGTGCATTCGAGGCAGAACTCGCAAGCCTCCTCGGCCACGTTCATGTGGGTGCTGACCGGCAGGTAGCCCAGCTCGCGCACCTGCTTGCGCTGTTCGCGGCGTTCGCGGCGCAGACGGGTGATGCCGCATTCCTTGTCCGCCACCACCACCTTCACCCCGTCTTCGAGCAGCGCGCTTTCGAGCATCTTGCGATAGGCGTCGCGGTCGGCCGGGTCCACCCGCACGATCCGCACCGGCGCCGACGACTTCTTCGGCACCATGCCCCGGATCAGGCGCTCGATGTCCATGGCGTTGATGGGTCGGCCGGTCAGGTCCAACGCCACGCCCGGATGCGGCTGGTGGCCGGTCATCGCGGTGGTCTTGTTGTCCAGGATGATGTAGGTGATGTCCTGGTTGTTGGCGACGGACTGGCTGATGGCGATCTGCCCGGAGTGGTAAAACGTCCCGTCGCCCATGAACACGAGTTGTTTGTTCTCGATGAACGGATCGGCCCCCGCGCCGGTGCCGCCGCCCAGGCCCATGCCCGAGTAATTGTGCATCAGCGCCGTGGTCGGCTCGAACATCAGCATCGTGTAACAGCCCGTGTCGCCGTGGGCCACCAGGTCGATCGGCGGGCGCTTGTGCTCTCGCCGCATGTAGTCGGCATCAAGAAAATCCCTGCGGATATCCAACAGCACGCTCGCCGAATCCCGATGCGGACAGCCGGGGCAGAACGTCGGCGTGCGCAGGGGAATGCTCACCTCGCCGGCCATCGTGCGCTCGATCCGCTTGATCTCATCGGTCAGTCGGCCGTTGGTCAGCTCCACCGGTAACGTGGGATGATCCTTGACCAGCGGCACCAGCCGGTCGATCAGCAGCGACGGATGCAACCCGCGGGTTGCCGGAATGCCCTCCAGCCCGCGCGGAAACTGCTTGCCCCAGATCTCCACGCGCAGCTCGCCCTTCTGAATCTGCGGATTGAGCACGTCGCGCACCTGTCGCTCGACAAAGCTGCGCCTTTCCTCGACCACGATGATCTGCTCGCAGCACTCGGCGAACTGCCGCAGCAGCACCTCGTCCATCGGGTAGCTCACGCCGAGTTTCAGGATGGGAAGCCGGCCGGTCAGCCCCATCTCTTCCAGCGCGTGGGTCAGGTAGCCGTACGACATGCCGCTGGTCACGAACCCGATGGGCACGCGCTCGCCCTTCTGAGGCCGGGCGACGATGCGGTTCATCCCCAGCTTCCGCGCTTCGGCGCACACGGCGGCGTGGCGCTCGGGCATCGCCACCTCCCGCCGCCAACTGCGCGGCGGCAGCAGCACGAACTGATCCAGATGCGGACGAATGTCTTTTTCGTAGCTGAGCATCGCCCGCTGTTCTGCGTTGAGCGATGGATACTGGTTCGGCTTGACTTCCACCGATCCCCCGCCGTCGGCCAGGGCAACGGTCATCATGTAACCGATGTAAATCTGCCCCGCCTGCGACAGGCGGAAGCTGTGGGCGATCCAGTCCTTCACTTCCTGCGGACAGGCCGGCTCGACCATCGGCATGCGCAGGTGTTCGGCCAGGAAGCGGCTGTCGGCGGGCACCTGCGTGGAGTCCGACCAGGGATCGTCCCCGCACACCATCACCGCCCCGCCGTCGTCCTTGCACCCGGCCAGCACACCCAGCGCCAGCGCATCCGACGCCACGTGCAACCCGACGCTCTTGAACGTCACCAGCGCCCGGCATCCGACCATCTGCGCCCCGTTGGCCATCGCCACCGCCAGCGCTTCGTTATTGGCCAGGCGCGCCACCACGCCCCGCTCGTTCAGCAGCGGGCCAATGCCCTGGCAGGCATCGAAGAAGCCGGCCACGGGAGAGCCAGGATACCCCGTCAGCAGGTGCACCCCGCCGGGGGTTTCCAAGGCGCCTTTGACCAGCAGTTCATTGCCGGTATAAACTTCCCGCCCCGATCCGTGGGTAAATCGCGGGTCTATCTTCATGGTGTCTTGTCCAAGGCGCGTACTGGCCTGTTCGTTCGTCCGACCCCGGGAACATCCCGGCACGCGCTGGAACGATGCCCCGCCGCCGGGGGAAACCGGCAGCTCACCGCCCAACATATTGCCGCCATTGTAAGGCCCGGACCGCCGAGGAAGCCAGCGCGATTTCCAAACAATCCAAACACAACCCAAACGACTGTGGCGGCAAGGTTTACCCGCCCCATCCCTCGGCCTTCAACCGCCCGGCCGCTCCCCCCGGCCCCCGCGGCCGCCGATGATACCACCTCCATCAACCTTTGACGCTTTGTTAACCGATCCGCCATGATCGCCCCGGTACAATGCGCCGGTCATTCAACGTCAGGCGAGATATGCGATGTCCGATGCGAAGTTGACCCGACGCGATGCCCTGCGGCTTGGTGGCGCGGCGGGGGTGGCGACCGCCCTGCCTTGGATGCGCCCCCGGCGCGCCCGCGCCGCCGCCGCCCCGCGAACACCCGCCGCCGACGGCGAAGCACGCCACATCATCTTCATGATCGCCGACGGCATGAGCATGGGCGTGCCTACGCTGGCCGAACCGTTCAGCCGCCAGGTCCGCGGCCGCGGCACGCGCTGGGCCGAATTGCTCGCCGACCGCAGCGTGGCACACGGCCTGTTCGACATGGCCTCGGCCCAATCGCTGGTGACCGACTCGGCCGCCGCTTCGAGCAGTTGGGGCAGCGGCCATCGCGTGAACAACGGGGCGATCAACATCACGCCCGACGGCCGACGCCCCGCCACCATCACCGACATCGCCCGCCGCGCCCGACGCCGCGTGGGCCTGGTCACCACCACCCGCATCACCCACGCCACGCCCGCCGGCTTCGCCACGCACACGCCCGACCGCAACGATGAAGACCACATCGCCCGGCAATACCTCGATCGCGTCGACGTGCTGCTCGGCGGCGGACGCAGACATTTCCCCGCCGGCCTGATCGAACGCTACCGCAACGCCGGCTACACGTTTTGCGACCACCGCGGTCCGCTCGGCGATGCGGCCCATGACGATCGGCTGCTCGGCCTGTTCGCCGAGGGGCACCTGCCTTACTCGATCGATCATCGCAACTCGCCCGACCTGCGCCACCGCACGCCGACGCTGGCCGAAATGACTCGCTCGGCACTGGATGTGCTCGGTTCCACTTCCGGGGGCGGGTTCCTGTTGCAGGTGGAGGGCGGACGCGTCGATCACGCCGCCCACGCCAACGACGCCGCCGCCCTCCTGCACGATCAACTGGCCTTCGACGATGCCCTCGACGTGGCGTTGAATTTCGCCATGGACCGCGGCGACACGCTGCTGATCGTCACCACCGACCACGGCAACGCCAATCCGGGACTCAACGGCATGGGCTCGAAATATCGCAATTCCAACGAATGCTTCGCTTGCATCGCCGCCGCCACCGCCAGCTACGCCGGCATCGCCAGGCAGATTCCCGCCGACCGGGCGGACCCCGATCGCGTGCAGCGCCTGTTAGGCATCGACCTGTCCGATGAACATGCCGAGATCATCGCCAACGCCGCGCTGGCCTTGAAGGGCGGCCCCGCCGGCGCCTCGCTGCCCGAGATGATCCACCACCAGTTCCGCAGCCCCGTGGGCGTCATCGGGCAGGTGCTGGCCAACTACACCGGCATCGGCTGGACCGGCACCAGCCATACTGCCGACTATACCCTGCTCACCGCCGTCGGCGCCGGGCAGGAACGCTTCACCGGCCTCCGCCGCAACACCGAAGCCTTCACCCACCTGTGCCGCCTGATGGGCGTCACCGCGCCGGCGGGTTGATGGCCCCATCGCCCGGTCATCTCGGCCGGATCATTCATCCAGCGATTTGCGGGGCATGGTCGACGCGACCAGGCGGATCGGCGCCGTCGCCGCCTTGGCCTGCTCGGCGTCGGTGAGCGTTTCGACGTCCGGTTCCACGGTCAGATCGACCGTCGCCCGGCTCAGCAGCAGACCCGCATCCGAGGTGCGCGACGCCAGCGTGAACACGTACGGCTCGCCCGCGCCGTCGCGCCGACAACGCACCCGCTGGAGCATGACCACCGGTTGCTGACTGGTCCAGTTCGGATCGTCGTACCACAGGTCGCCAAGATCCTCATCCCCGTACGATGCGTTCACCGCCCACCACAGGCGCATCTCCGAAGCATCGGGCAACACCATCTCAAGGCCCACACAAGTCAGCGGATGCCCGCTGTCCGACGGAGCGAGCAGCGTGGCCGACGGATCGTCGGGATCGTAGGCGTCGTGCAGGGTGCTCTTGCGGATCGCCGCGAGCGTGCGCTGCATGACCAGTCGGGCCGAGGTCTGCGTGACGGCGGATTCGCTGTTGGTCGCATAGGCGATGAACGAAGCGTGGACCGCCGCGGCCATGGCCGTGGCCAGCAGCGCCGCGATGGCGAGCGTGGCCAGCAGTTCGACCAACGTAAACCCCCTGGGAGGCGTTGGGCCAAGCCTGCCCGGACGGTGAGTCGTGTTCGCCGGATCAAGGGGCGTCATTGGGTTCCCTCGAAGTAGGTATTCAGATTGGCGCGGACTTCGATGGGACCGAGGATCCCGTCGGGCAGCGGTCGGTCGGGATCGTACTTGATGAGGATGCGGCCGTACCCGCCGTCGGGCAGTTCGGCCTCGGCGTCGCCGGCCGTCGACTCGAAGTACCCGATGGTCGTGTTGAAGTTGGCCGGATTGCCGCCTTCGGCGAGCGGCCCTTCGTCGGCCGTCGGCTCGAAAGTGGTGATGATCGACCCGTCCACCCGGGCCTGCCCGCGAATGTCCAGCACGCCGGCCACGATCGCCCCTTCCAGATGGGTCACTTCGCTGGCGCTGGTCGGCTGGGTGAACGTGCCCATATCGATCGAGAACTGCGGGGCGAGGATGGTGCTTTTCTCAAACAAGGCTTTCTGCTCGGTTGTGAGCGAAGGCGCATCAATGTCAAACGCGGTGTTGCCGGTGAACTGGAGTTTGTTGCGGGCGTGGGTGTAAGCGGTGGGCGATTCGGTGACGACCACGCCCTCGAACTTACAGTTGTCGAAACGCACGTTGTTGCCCAGCGACTTGGTATCCTCGACCGCTTCCCCGCCGACCGTCGCTTCGATGTTCACGTACTTCAGGTCGCCGGTGGCTTCCTGCATCCCCGCGTAGTTGTAATTCGGATCGGCATTGTCCGTCTCGGCATCGACGAAGGTCACGCCCACGAACTTGCAGTTGACGAACAGCGCGTTGGTCCCCTTGGGAATGGTCACGTCGGTAAACGTCATGTTTTCATAGACCGGCCGGGCGTAGTGATCGTAGGGATACGGCGAGTGGTACGGCACCGATTCGATGGTGCCGGGGCCAGCGGGGGTGAAGGCGGTGGGCTGTTCGGGGTCGTGGGGCACGGCGTTGGTCACCTGGGTCTGGAAATCGCCGGTGGCCATGGTCTTGTAGCTGGAGACGTCGAAGTTTTCCGGGCCGAACTGGGCGAGATCGGTATCGCTGCCGCCGAACGTGGTGGCCGCCTGGTCGGGATCGGGCGCGATCGGCCCGCGGTAGTATTCCTGGTAGGCCCCGCCGGCCGCCCCGGCTTCCCAGGCGTCCCGGGTCGACTTCATCACCACTTCGCCCTGAATCTTGGCGTAGGTGTCGTTGACGTCGATGTTGGACAGGTCGCTCGACGCATCGATCCACTCGTCATTGCCGGGCAGTTTGACTTGCAGATTGTCCCAGTCGAACTCGGTGCCGACGGCGTACTTCGCCTCGTTGACCAGTTGCCAGAGCTGCTCGTCGACCCGTTCGCCGGCGTCGGTGAACTCGGCCTGCGAAACCACGCCATCGTCGTTGGCATCGTAGGACACGCTGAACAGGTCGAAGGTGTCGATGTAGCCGTCGCCGTTGACATCGAGGTACTGCGCGCCGGACAGGGCGGACGCTTCGCGGCTGTCGGCCAGGCGAACGCGATTGTCGCCGTCCATGTCGTAATCGGCCAGGTAGCTCGCCAGGCCGTCCAGCCAGCCGTCGAGCGTGGCGTTGAGGCCGTGGAAGTTGTCGCGCATCTGCACGGGGTGGCCGTGCAGGTAGCCGGTGTCGGTGAACCGCGAGCCGATCGCCCCTTCGATGATGACGTTGCGGCCGATCATGATGCGGCTGCGGGACAGGATGGCAAATCGCACCTTCTTGTCGATGCGGAAGTCCATGCGGACGGTGCGCTCGACGCCGCGGTCCTGCCCCACCACGCGCACCCGCACCCACCACGGGGCGATCGTGTTCGCCGCGCTGACGGCGTTGCCATCGGCGGTCAGGGCGTTGATCCCGCCGGTCAGGTTGAACGGGTCGCGCTGGTAGTAACTCGAATCGTAGTTTTCATCGATCAGCGGATGCGGTTCGAAGCTGACCTGGAACGTCGGGGCATCGGCCTGATCGCCGACGGCGATCTCCCCGAGCGTCACGCGTTTCAGCGCTCCGTCCACGGAGACCGTTTCGATCTGCCCGGTCATGTGCCCGTCGTCGCCCATCCGGGTGACGATCTGCTGGGCCAGCTCCGCCCAGAGGCCAGCGGCCAGCGTGTCGTCGATCGACCCCTTGGTGGTGGTCACGTCGGCGGCAATCTCGTTGATGCGGTAATTGGCGAAGCGTATGCCGGTTTCGGCGGCGGCCAGGGCGCGGTTGCCCTGTTCGTAGGTGGCGGCGTTGGTGAAGTTGCCCTGCGCGACGATGGCCATCGACGCGCCCAGCGCCGCGAACACGGTCAGAAAGATCATCGCCAGCACCAGCATGGCGCCGCGCTGTCGTCCGTTTGGTCGGTTCATGGCTCGACCTCCGGGCCTCCGGGTTTTTATCATGCCCTGGGTCGTCTTCGTTGCGTAGGCGGTTACGGTGGTCCGGCGCTGACCCACGTCAGCCGGGTCACTTCGCGGTCTTCATCCTCTTCCAGCCGGCGGTAGCGCACGCTCACGGTCAGCCGCACCATGTCGCTGGCGTGTGCGGCCACGGCGCTGCCGGCAATGTCCTGTTCGTCGACGTTTTCGGCGTTCACGTGCTGGCTCCAGCCGGTCATGTCGGGAATCGTCTGCCGCAGGGCGCTGACCGGCGGATCGAGGGTGACGCCGGGATGGCTGCCCGCGCCGTCCGGTTCACCGGCGAAGTCGTCCAGGTCGTCGAAATGGCCGAGGGCCACATGGGGATCGCCGTCGGCCTCGTCCGGTTCCGGGCCGAACTTCCACGTGCCGTAGATCGGATCGCGCAGCGGCATTTCGAGGCTCAGCTCGCGGATTTCGTTGGCCAGCATGACGGCGGTGGACATTTCCTGGGCGCCGGCGTTCTGTCGGGTGTAGGCCTGCTGGGCCGCCATCATCGCCAGCACCGCCATGCCCAGAATCACAATCGTCACCGCCGCTTCGATGAGCGTGAAGCCGCCGCCGGTTCGCAATCGATCGTGCTGTCGAGTCTCGGTCATCTGGCACACTCCTTCGATCGGGATTCGCCGATCAAAGCTCGACGATTCACTTGACCAGGCTGCTCATCTTGAAGATGGGCAGGATGATGGCCATGGCGATGAAGCCGACGATACCGCCCATGAGCAGGATCATGACCGGCTCGATCATGCTGGTGACCAGCTTGATCGCTTCGCGGAGGGCCTTGGCATAGAAGTCGCTGACCTCATCGAGCACTTCGCCGAGTTTGCCGGACTCTTCGCCGGCGGCGATCATCTGCACCACGCTCCGGGGCAGCAGGGACGTTCGGCCGAGATCCTGGCTGATCTTCTTGCCCTGCTTGACCGATTCGTGCACCCGCCGCCACAGCCGGCGGTAGAAGAGGTTGCCCGAGATGTCGCCGGTGATCGCCAGCGTTTCGAGCATCGGCACGCCGGCGTTGACCAGCTCGCCCATCGTCTGCAGCGAGCGGCTGATGTACAGCGCACGGAACATCTTCTGGAAGATCGGCGCGATGAGTTTGAACTTGTCGAACCATTCGCGGCCGACGTCGGTGTGGATGAACGCGATGAACCCGCCGATCACCACCGCCATCGCGCCCAGCACCAGCCACCAGAACGCCACCATGAAATCGCTCAATCCCATGAGGAACGTGGTCGGCCAGGGAAGGATGTCTTCCTTGCCCTTGAACACCTGACCGAACCGCGGCAGCACGAAGATGAGCAGGAACACCGTGACCACGATGGCCATGGTGAAGATGGTGCCGGGATAGATCATCGCCCCGCGCACCATGGAGCGCGTTTCGATCTGCTGGCCGAGATAGGCGGCGATGCGGTCGAGCATCTTCGCGAACGACCCGCTCATCTCCGAAGCCCGCACCATGTTGATGTACAGCGCGTTGAACTGTTTGGGGTGGCGGCTGAGCGCCTCGGAGAACGGCTTGCCGGATTCCACGTCGGCCTTGATGGCGAAGAGGATTTCCTTGAACTTCGGGTTATCGGTCTGATCGGCAATGCCTTCGATGGCGGCGCGGATGCTGATGCCGGCGCGGATCATCACGGCCAGTTGGGTGGTGAAATTAAGGATGTCCTTCTGGCTCGGTCCGGACGGGGAGTTGAGGGCCTTGAGCTTCTCGCCGAACGTCCTGGTGGCGTTTTCGACGGGGGTGAGACTGACCACGTCCTGGCCCTGGGCCCGGAGGAGTTGGGCGGCTTCGGAGGCGTTGGCCGCGCTGAGCACGCCGGTCGTCGAGGGTCCGTTGCGAGATTGTGCCTGGTATCGGTAATGCATGTTCACGGCTCTCAGCTCGACACTAGGCGGCGAGCGTGCGCGACAGTTTGTCGGGATGCACGGCCTTGGCGACGGCCTCTTCGCGGCTGATCATGCCGTTGAAGAACAGTGCCGCGATCGCGTGGTCCAGCGTCTGCATCCCCAGCGCCCGGTTGGTTTCAATCACGTTGGGAATCTCGAACGTACGGTTTTCGCGGATCAGGTTGCGTACCGCCGCGGTCGCCAGCATGATCTCCAGCGCCGGCACCATGCCGGCCCGATCGGCGCGTTTGAAAAGTTGCTGGCTGATGACGGCCTGAATGGTGTTGGCCAGCATGGCGCGGATCTGGTTCTGCTGGCCCGAAGGGTACATGTCGATGATGCGTTCGACGGTTGACGCGGCGCTGTTGGTGTGCAGCGTCGAGAGCACCAGGTGGCCGGTCTCGGCGGCGGTGATGGCGCTGGCGGTGGTTTCCAGGTCGCGCATTTCGCCGACGAGGATGATGTCCGGATCCTGGCGCAGCGCGTGCTTGAGGCCGCTGGCGAAGGTCGGCAGGTCGGCGCCCAGCTCGCGCTGCTCGATGACGCTCTTGTCGCTCTTGAAGGCGTATTCGATCGGGTCTTCAAGGGTGAGGATGTGCTTGTGGTAGCGGAGGTTCATCTCCTGGATCATCGCGGCGAGGGTGGTGGACTTGCCCGAGCCGGTCGCCCCGGTGACCAGGACCAACCCGCGGGGCAGATAGGTCATCTTCGAGATGGCCTCGGGCAGGTTCAGGTCGGACAGCGGCGGGATGTCCTCCTTGATCGAGCGCATCGCGATGCCCGGCCCGTGGCGGTGCTGGTGGGCGTTGACGCGGAAGCGGCCCAGGCGATCGACGGCGTAGGAGAAGTCCGAATCCTTGTGTTCCTCGAAACGTTTGAGTTGCTCGGGCCCGGCCATGTGCTTGACCATCGCCAGCGCGTCCTCGCGCCCCAGCACGCCGTAGCCCTCGATCGGCTGCATCTTGGTGTGCACGCGGATCATCGGCGGGTGACCGGCGACCAGGTGGATGTCCGATGCATCGGTCTT
Source organism: uncultured Planctomycetaceae bacterium (assembly GCA_964395825.1). Lineage (GTDB taxonomy): Bacteria > Planctomycetota > Phycisphaerae > Phycisphaerales > Zrk34 > JANQFT01. The sequence continues at coordinate 1,128 of CAYNCM010000068.1, read as the reverse complement.
CATCGCGACGCGCAGCAGCGTGTCGACGTTGAAGTCGGTCTTGCCGTCGGCGACGTCGGCGAGCGATTGGCCGGCGTCGGCGATCTCGGCGTCCAGGTCCAGGTCCAGGTCGGTGAAATCCAGGTCGCTCATCGTGCTACTCCTAAATGGTCGACGCGGTGACGCGCAGCACTTCTTCCATGGTGGTCACGCCAGCCGCGACCTTCTCGAAGCCCGCGACGCGCAGCGTCTTCATGCCCCGCTCGACGCAGGTGCGGCGGAATTCGGTGACGTTCGGCCGCCGCGCGATCGCGTCGCGCAGCGTGTCGTCGAGCACCAGCAGTTCGTACAAACCGACGCGGCCCGAGTAGCCGGTCTGGTGACACTTGGGGCAACCGGCACCCTTGAGCACGGTCGCGGCGCTGAGCCCGTGCATGTCCAGCGCCTCGCGCAGCGTGTCGTCGGGCGTGATCTCCTGCTTGCAGTGCTCGCAGATGCGCCGGACCAGTCGCTGGGCGAGCACGGCGTTGACCGCGGCGCCGATGAGGAACGGCTCGACGCCGATGTTGAGCAGCCGCGTCACCGAGCTGGGCGCGTCGTTGGTGTGCAGCGTCGAGAGCACCAGGTGACCGGTCATCGCCGCCTGAATGGCGATGCGCGAGGTGTCGGGGTCGCGGATCTCGCCGACGAGGATCACATCCGGGTCTTGTCGCAGCAGCGACCGCAGGGCGCCGGCGAAGGTCATGCCGATCTTCTCGTGAACCTGCACCTGGTTGATCGCGTCCAGGTGATACTCGATCGGGTCTTCCACGGTGGAGATGTTGAGCTTGTTGCGGTCCATCGTGCCCAGCGAGGCGTAGAGCGTGGTGGACTTGCCCGAGCCGGTCGGCCCGGTCACCAGCACGATGCCGTGGGGCTGATTGATGTGATGGTTCCAGATCGTCAGCGTGTCCTGGGGCATGCCCAGCGCTTCGAGCGGCACCTTGATCGACTTGCCGTCGAGGATGCGCATGACGGCCTTCTCGCCCTGGCCGGTCGGCAGGGTGCTCAAGCGCAGGTCGAGCTTGCGGCCGTGTACGACGGCGCGGATGCGGCCGTCCTGCGGCAGGCGGCGCTCGGAGATGTCGAGGTTCGCCATGATCTTCAGGC
>CAYNCM010000067.1:0-17305 GCA_964395825.1 uncultured Planctomycetaceae bacterium | reverse complement strand
TAGTACGTCATATTTTGCTGAAGATCGAGCAGCATGAGCATGGTACTGCTCCACGTGATTTGGCCATTGAGGGGTACACGGAAGAAGAGATTGGATATCACGTCCACCTGATGGGGCAGGCGGGTCTTCTCAAGGTTGCGGACGTCACGTCTTTAAGTAGCACTTCACCGGAAGCAGTGCCAATTCGAATGCTATGGGAAGGCCACGATTTTCTAGACGCGGCAAGATCAGAAACAATATGGAATCGTGCCAAGAAACAGTTGGGTTCCAACTTGTCATCTGTGCCTTTTACCGTTATCAAGGCCCTATTGGTGGATTATGTCAAAGAGTCTGTCGGGATAAGGAATGAGTGAACTGGCGATGAGATATCAGCGGCAGATCGACGCGACGGATCGGCGGATCGATCAACTGGTGTACGAACTCTACGGTCTGACCGACGAGGAAATCGCCATCGTCGAGGAGGCGACGGAATGACCGTTAATAGAGAAACCAGAACTGACAACCTCATCGAGCCAGTTTATCAACACGATCAACCGAATGATTCAATTTCTTTGGGGTCGCATCGTGCACGCATAGTCAGCGGCAGTCTCGATACCAAGTGTCAGGTCGATATAGAGATGCAGTTCATGCCTCGAACACGAATCCTCATTCGCACCCCTCCAATTGATCACGACAAGCATCCTTTGTCCTTCCTGTCAGACAAAGATGAAGGCCGGAACGATCAGGTCGTTTTGCTCGATCAAGATATTTCGATTCCCGTGATCACGAGTTCCACTCGCTCTTCATTACAAGGCACTGTCGAAGTGGTCATGGGTCCACGGCGGGAACCTCTGGATGTGTTCCCGAAAGCCACGTCACTGCAAAATGCAGTTGCGCAGTTGTTTAACTTCCCGAAGTTCTACGGCGGTACAGATTACTCCATTCATTCTGAGGGTAGGCAGACGCTGTGCGGGCGAATTGAATTAGAATCCGATGAATGGCAAATGACTATCGCAGCATTGAACGATACTGATAATCGAGAAAAGTCCCTGAAACAGACGGGGGGTTATCTGCTCACGCATATGGTTGAATTCAAACGAGCAGACGATCAAACGTTTACGTCCGAGAAACTCATAAACCAGGTTCAACTTCTGCACTATTATCTGTCTTTCGTGACTGGGCGATGGGCTGGATTGGGTTTTGTGCAGGGTTATGACCGAGAGAAAGAGTTATTGTGGGAGCGATGGGGATTACCGGATGCTCATCGAGATGTATGGTTTAACGGCGCCTCGTGGTTCGATGCGCACCATGGTGGGATGATACACGATGCCTTCCCCGGCTTTGTTCAGACCTGGACAGATCCTGTGTGGAATGATCCCTTACGCCATGCAATCTATTGGTATATCGCGGCAAATGTTTCTCAGACTGGCGTCGGTGTTGATACTCGACTTATTCTGGCACAGACTGCTCTCGAAACGCTTGCGTGGACCCATTGCGTCCAGTCGAAGAAAATGGTGTCACCTGACGCCTTTGGCCGGGGGGGACTCTCTGCGGCGGACAAGCTACGCCTTCTGCTATCGAGTTGTGGGATACCCCGAGAGGTTCCAGGTCACATGAAGGCGATGCAAGGAAGACGGGGCAAGAAGTGGAAGGATGGTCCCGACGCGATCACTGGCATTCGGAATCAACTGGTACATCCGGGGAAGAGGGGCAAACTACCTGACAAGTCGTTTTATGAAGCTTCCGTACTTGCGCTGTGGTACATCGAGATGACAATTCTCCGCGTCACTGGCTATGCCGGCGCTTACTCGAACCGGTTAGAACCACATAGGGTAGGTAAGGTTGAGCCAGTGCCTTGGAGTTCTAATAGCGAGCACATCACAGATGAAAACGCCTCGTGAAACCGCAGATCGACGCGACGGATCGGCGGCCATGCGGTTGATCGCCACGATGGCTCGTGTGTCCCGGGGCATGGCGCACGATTCTGCCCCTGACAATCGGAATGTGCAAATTGCGATGGTCGCGCCCATGGACGCCGGATGCGGTGGGTGGTTATCGTGACATGGCCGACATGGAGATGTCACGTGGTCTACCCCCCGCCGCCCCCGGCAACCAAGCCCCTGCCCAAGGCCAAGGACAGGCCGACCCAGCGCGCCGAGGCATTCCGCGAGGATGATCAGGTTTACAGGAAATGCATCGACGAGGGGATGTGGGCCACGGACGTGGTGAAGAAAGGCGGATACTTCTGATGAGCATCGCAACGATGCGGGCGGCGGTGACGACCGAATGGAACCAGATGGCGGTTCAGGAACTGGCCGTGCCCGAGCCTGAACCGGGGCAGGTGCGCATTCGCACGATACTCGCGGGCATCTGTGGGTCGGATCTGCACATTTTCCAGGGCCATCACCCCACCGCGCGATCGCCGATCGTCCAGGGTCACGAGTTCATTGGTGTACTGGATGCGGTCGGGCCGGATACTTCGGTCGAGGCAAAGGAGGGCGGCCGGGTGGTGGTCGAACCGCTGATCAGTTGCGGTCGATGCGAAGCCTGTCGCCAGGGGCACGTGCATGTGTGTCGACAGTTGAAGCTGCTGGGCGTTCACGAAGACGGCGCGTTCGCCGAGCGGTTTCTCGCCCCGGCGACGAAAGTGATCGCCGTGCCCGATGCTCTGCCCGATCGGCTGGCGGTATTGACCGAACCGTTCGCGGTGGGGGTGCATGTCTGCCGACGGGCGTCGATGCCGCCGGCCATGCGGGCGCTGGTGGTCGGGGCCGGCCCGATCGGCCTGATCGTGGCGATGGCCGCCGCGTCGTCCGGCGCTGAGGTGGTCGTCAGCGAGGTCAACGATGAGCGGCTGAAGCTGGCCGAGTCGTTCGGCTTCGCGGTGATCGACGGCAAGGCCGACGCCCTTGACGCCACGTTGACGCTGACAGATGGCGACGGGTTCGACGTGACGTTCGAAGTTTCCGGGGCGCCGCTGGGGCTGGCCCTGGCGATCGAAGCGACGCGGGCGCGCGGCACGATCGTGCAGGTCGGCTTCCACAGCCCCCCCCCGACCGCCGATCTGTTCAAACTGGCGCTGAAGGAACTGTCGATCGTCGGCAGCCGGGTGTATACCCACGAGGATTTCCGCCGCAGCCTTCGCCTGCTCGATCGGCTGGCCCGCGGGGCGATGTTCAATCCGGATCGGCTGATCAGCGATCAGACGGGCCTCGCGGGAATCGAGTCCGCCATCGGGCACATGCTCGCCGGGAAGGTCGCGGGCAAGATCATCGTCGACCCGACCGGCTGATCACACAAACGCCAAACCGGTCACAGGAGCCAGAACATGGATCGATTGAAGGATCAGACCCTCTTCGTCACGGGCGCCACCGGCGGCATCGGCGGCGCGATCGCGCGGCAATTTGTCGATGCCGGCGCCAAGGTCGTGGTCAGCGGGCGCAATGAAGCGAAGGTCAACGCGCTCAGCGAGGAACTGGGCGACAACGCTTTCGCCGTTGCCGCCGACGTGACCGACGAGGCGCAGGTGCAAAACGCGATCGCCGCCGCGAGCAGGCACCTCGGCCGAATCGACACGTTGATCAACGTTCCGGGCCTCAGCGTGCCGGCTCAACTGTCGGAGATGAACGTCGAGGATTTCGACCGGATCTTCGATGTGAACGTCAGGGGCATGTTCCTCTGCTCCAAGCATTTCCTCCAACACGTCGACGCCGAGCGCGGCGGGCTGATCGTCAGCATCAGTTCCGTCGCCGGCCGCACCGCCAACCCCAACGCCCCGGCCTACTGCGCCGCCAAGGCGGCGATGAACATGCTCTCGAACGGTTTCAGCCTGCAGTGCAAGCAAGCCAACGTGCGGGTGAGCGTCGTCAGCCCCGGCGCGGTGTCGACCAGGGGCTTCTGGGGCGATCGGCCCGTGCCGCACGACAAGTTCCTGCAACCGGACGACGTGGCTGGAGTCGTGAAGTTCGTCGTCGGCCTGCCGGGGCACCTTGTGCTGCATGACGTGGTGTTCGAGCCGTGGGAGTTCTACCGGACCAAGTAATCGGAATCGACCATGACCCTGTTTCTCAGCGATGATGAACGAGCGGCGATTCACGCGGCCCGCACCGAGCCGCGAGTGGCCGACTTCTACTGGGCGTTGTTGCGTCGGGCCGACCGGTATGCCGCGTCGCCCGGGCTGCTGGCCGGCGGCGAAACCGTCGACTGGTGGCGACCAGTGGCCGAGTATCTGTGCGACACGGCGATGGCGCACGCGCTTCGACCGACCGAAGCGACGGCCGCATGGCTGCGCGACGTTACCCTCGCGCTGGTCCGTCGCCCGCAGGATGACTGGGTCGGCCCGCCATATCGCAACCACACCGTGCTCGACGACGGCTCGCAACTTGCCCACCTCGAAACCAGCCACTTCTGCTGGGCCACCGCCATCGTGCTCGACCTGGCCGGCGACGTGTTCACCGAAACCGAGCGCGAAGAGGTTGAAGCCGTGCTGCGCGATCGCGGGGCGAAAATGTGTCTCAACTGGTTGGATCGACCGCACTCGGTGGCCAACTGGTGGTGCGTGCTGACGGCCGGGCTGACGGTGGCCGCGGCGGTGCTCGACGATGAACCGCTGCTTGCCCGCGCCCGACGGGAATTGTCCGGCTGCGTGCAGATTTTCCAGGCTGATGGTAGCTACGGCGAATCGCTTCAGTACGCCAACTACGCGATGTACTCGCTGATGCTGGCCAGTGAAGCGTTGAGGCGCCGTGGAGAATCCGTCGAGGCGATCTTGCCGTTGGAAAGCCTTATCGGATACGCGCGGTGGTCGGTCGCGAGCTATCTGTACAGTCGACCGACCACCGGGTGGGGCCCCGCGCTCAAGCCGCGGAGTTTGAACTTCAACGACAGTGGAGCGGTGTTCAAACCAACCGCTGACCTGTTGCTGCATTGGGCCACGCGCGGAAGAAGCTCCCATCCCACCGAGGCGGGACTCGCCCGTTGGTTGTTCGAACAGACCTATGCCAACCATCTGAACCAGGAGCCCCACGATCAGGCCAGTTTCGGCCTGCACACCGACTGGGGGTTCTTGACCTTGCCTCTGCTGCCCGGTGCTGCCGATCCGATCGACCCGGCCGAAGCCGGACTCGACACGATCCTCGCGTTCGACTGCGGCAACACGATCGCCCGCGACGCCTGGGACGGGCGAACCGTGCTCGCCATGCACGGCGGCGGGAAGAAACTCAACGGCCCCGGCCACCTGCATCGCGACCTGAACACGCTCATCCTCGTCCACAATAACCAGCGCCTGCTCACCGATGCCGGACACAGTTGCTACCGCAACACGCTCCGCCGCCTCGAGCTTTCCACGGAGATGCACAACACCTGCACGTTCCGAATCGCCGCCGGCGGCGATGAGCGCCTGGACCAATGGACCGGCGATGACATCCTCGAACAGCGCGAGCCGCCACGCCGCGTCAAGCGTGGCGATGATCTGGGCGAGCCGATCAATCGCGGTGCGACGCGCCTGATTGCCGCGGAGCGCGACGACGTGCGCGTGTTCGGCAGCGACGCCGCGCGGGCCTACCGCCCGGTGATCGAACGCTTCTCGCGATTCGCCATCCTTTGCGGGCCCCACGTTGTCTTCATCATCGACCACATCAGCAGCAGCCAGCCAGTCCGTACGCAATGGAACTGGTTGCTGAACAACCGCGATGGCGAATTGGACTACAAGATCGCCGGTCGCGACCGCGTGGTCGTCCGCCGCGGCAACGCGGGGATGAAACTGTTCAACACCGTCGAGGGTATCGGCCACCCCGGCGAACAATGGGCCCACGTCAACGACGCCTACCACTGCATGCCCGGCCAGAAGGGAGAAGGTCGACCCGGTTCCGGCGTGCTCCTGCAATGGACCGAACCGACGCCGCGGACCGAGCGCGTCGGGCTTCACGCCATCGCGCTGGACACCTACGGCGCCGTCGCCGGCTGGCATCTGCGAACCGGCAACGACTGGGTCGGCCTGGAATCGCCGGATCGGCGAACCTGTTGGCAGCTACAAAACGGCGCCCAGACGCTGGACCTCAGCGAGACGCATTCGAGTCGCGCGTACCGGATCGCGTGCGACAACCGAAACCACTGGTCGATCAGGCCATTGGCGTCCGAATGATCATCGGGCCGCTCGGCAAGGAGTCCGACATCTTCGCATGGCCGCAGGCGGCCCTGGCGACGGGGTGGTGCACCGTCAGGAACATGCTGTGGACGGTCCGCTCGATCACCGAGGGGCATTTCAGCAAAGACCACCGCGCGGTCAGTTGCGCGCCAGTCAACAAGAGAATGAGTCAGCGGCGGCGTGTCTTGATACGCTGAACCGACAGGTCTAGAATTGACCTGTCCAAACGGGATCCGAATGCTCATCACCAAACCACGAGGAGCCGACCATGGCCAGCGATGCGGTTCTTGAACTGACCGATGCCAATTTTGAATCTGAAGTCCTTCAGTCCGATCAGCCGGTGCTGGTCGATTTCTGGGCCGAATGGTGCATGCCCTGCCGCATGTTGGCCCCGACCATCGACGAGTTGGCCGACGAGTTCAAAAGCAAGGTCAAGGTCGGCAAGCTCGACACCGACGCCAACCGCGATGTGACCGTCAAGTACGGCATCAACGCCATCCCCACCGTCATCCTCTTCAAGGACGGCGAAGTGGCCAAGAAGTTCGTCGGCATGACCAACAAGCAGGACATGGCCGACGCCATGACCGAAGCGGCCGGCTGACGGCGCCACGGCTGACCGCGGAACCTTACGCCAACCCCAAAGCCCACGCCTCGCCATGCGTGGGTTTTTCACGGCGCTTCGGTCGGTCGCGGAAGAACCACGGTGTAGTAATCCGCAGCCTTGCCTGCCTGCGGGTCCTCCTCCGGGATGAACGTCGTCCCGAACTTCTGATACAACCCAAGTCCCTCCGCGTTTTCGGACATCGCCCCAGCGCGCGCTCGTACAAGCGCTGATCGCCATTGGCATAATGAATGGTCAGCCCTGTCATCGCAGTGCCCGTTCGGTGCGCGAAGCTCCGCCTTCACGATCATCCTCCGCGCCCACGTTCACCTGCACCAGGCTCGGTTGGCACAGCGCTTCGAATTCGTCGCGGAATTTCTCGATGGCGGTCTTCACCGCCCAGTTGGCGCCGTCGGCCAGGCCGCAGATCGTCGTGCCGGGCATCGCGCCCATCGACCGGGCGATCTCGTCCATCAGGTCAATGTCCCTGAACTGGCCTTCGCCGCGCTCGATCCGCTTGAGCATCTCGTGAAGCCAGCCGGTTCCCTCGCGGCAGGGCGTGCACTGGCCGCAGCTTTCCCGGGCGAAGAAACGGGCGATGTTCCGCGTGGCCGATACGATCGATGTCTCCTCGTCCATGACGATCACGCCCGCCGTGCCCAGGCCCAGCACGTTGCAGCGCTTGCCGATGTCGAAGTCGAGTTCAGCATCATACTGGTCCGGTCCGAGGAACCCCATGGAGATGCCGCCGGGGATGGCGCTTTTGTATTTCTTTCCGCCGCGCATGCCGCCGCATTGTTTCTCGATCAGCTCGCTCATCGGGATGCCCAGTTCGTCTTCGTACACCCCGGGGCGATTGACGTGGCCGGACACGCCGAACAGCTTCGGGCCGTAGGAACCCGGCACGTTGTCGCCAAGCGTTGAGGCCCGGCCGATCGACTTGAACCACGCGGCGCCGAATTCGATGATCGCCGGCAGGCAGGCGAGTGTTTCAACGTTGTTGATGACGGTGGGTCTTTGAAAAGCACCGGCCACCGCGGGGAACGGCGGCTTGATTCGCGGCCAGCCGCGCTTGCCTTCCAGCGATTCGAGCAGGCCCGTCTCCTCGCCGCAAATGTATGCCCCGGCCCCGACATGAACATAGCACTGCGGCGCGCGGTCGTTGACCCGACCAAGGATCGACTGCTGGCCGAAGATATTGTTCGCATACGCCTCGGTCACGGCCTGTTCAAGCACCTTCGCCTGGTGGTGGTATTCTCCGCGGATGTAGATGTACGTCGTATCCAGCCGGCAGGCGTGCATGCAGATGGCGATGCCTTCGAGCAGCAGGTGCGGATCGAAATCCATCAGCAGCCGATCCTTGAACGTGCCGGGCTCCGACTCGTCGGCGTTAACCGCCAGGTAGCGCCTCTTGCCGTCGGGCGCCGGGAGGAACGACCATTTGAGCCCGCAACTGAACCCCGCCCCGCCTCGCCCGCGCAGCGCCGACTGCTTGACCCGTTCGACCAGCTCCGGCGGCTGAGTATCAATGGCCTTGCGCACAGCGCTGTACCCACCGGTCGAAGCATATTGCTCGAACGTGATGAGCTTGCGATCGTTCACGTCGCCCCACGGCGGTGTGGGAATGCGCCTGCACAGAACCGGTTGATCAAGACTCATCGCGAATCACTCGCTGCGGTTGTCTGAATCGGATGCGTCGAACTCGATCTCCTCGATCGTCGTGCGGCGGAGGGTCACGTCGCCGCGCTTCTCTCGTTCGACCTTGCGGCTGACTTCGTGACACTGCCTGTCGTCCGCGCCGCCGGGGCGACGAACGTTGTGGATCATCAGACCCACGTTGCGACAGAGTTTTCCGAACACACCCATGGTTCACCCTTCGCCGCCACCACGCTCTTCATTCCAGCGCGTCAATCGCCGCTTCCAGTCGTTCCCAGGTCACCTTCTCGTACAGCGTCTGGTCCAGCAGCACCGCCGGGGCGCCGCCACAGGCGCCCAGGCATTCCAGCGCCACCAGCGTGTACCGGCCGTCCTCGGTGGTCTCACCGACCTCGATGCCCAGCTTGTCGCGCACGCGGTCGAGCAGACTCTCATGGCCGCACAACTCGCAACTGATCGACTGGCAGATCTGAATGAGGTGCCGGCCTTTGGGCTGAAGGTAGAACTCCTCGTAGAACGTCGCGGTGTCGAACACCTCGGCCGCGGACAGGTCCAGGAAATCGCCGACTTCTTCGAGCGCCTGCGGCGGGATCCAGCCGTGCTCTTGCTGAATGGCGTGAAGCACCGGCAAAATCGCCGCCCGCTTCGTGGCGTAGCGCGGCAAGACCTCGGCGCTGAGCCTGGCCTTCAGCGCATCGGTCAGGTACGGCTCGTCGCGCCGGTCAATCCGCTGGTCCGCCGTGTTCTTCGTGATCCACGCCATGGCTATCGATCCAGTTCCGCGGCGATGATGTTCAGGCTGCCGAGCACCGCGACGGCATCGGATACCTGATGGCCTTCGAGCATCAGGCCGAACGCCTGGAAGTTCAAGAACGACGGCGGTCGGCAACGCGCCCGCCACGATCGCGGCCCACCGTCGGAAACAATGTAGAAGCCCAGCTCACCGTTGGCTGTCTCGTTGGCGCCATACATCTCCGCCACCGGGGCTTTCCAACCACGATTGGTCATGATGAGTTCAAAGTGTTGAATCAACCCTTCAATCGAACCGTACACTTCGTCTTTGGTTGGTTTGGTGAATCCTTCATCCACGAACACGTTAACCGGCCCTTCAGGAACCTTGTCGATTAACTGGCGGATAATCTCAGCCGACTGTTTCATCTCCTCCACGCGAACGCGGTAGCGGCTGTACGCGTCACCTTCATACATCAGCGGCACTTTGAACTCAACAGCCCCAGTGCCTTCGCCGTCCCAATTGTCGGCAAAACAGAGATACGGCTCGTCTTTTCGCAGATCGCGCCTCACGCCCGAGGCCCGTGCCACGGGGCCGCTGAGCGACCAGGCAATCGCATCCTGTTCTTCCACCACGCCAATGCCCATCGTGCGCTCAATGAAAATACGGTTCTTGTTCAATAACCGCTCGAGATCCGCGATTGCCGGCGGCAGTTTCTCATTTACGAACGTTTTGACGATCTTCTTGAACACCGCATCATCGGGCACATCCTGCATCAGGCCACCGACCCGGGTCCAGTCGCTGTGGAAGCGTTGACCGGAGATATACTCGCAGATGTCGTAGATTGCTTCGCGTTCGTTGAAACCGTACAGAAAAGCGGTGAACGCCCCGAGGTCGAGTGCCGCCGCGCCGACACTGAGCAGATGATCCTGAATTCGCGCCAGTTCCGCGATGATCGTCCGCAGTACCTTGCAGCGCGGTGTCAGTTCAACGCCAAACAACTTTTCGACCGCATGATGCCAGGCCACGTCGTTCGCCATCGGCGAAACGTAGTTCATTCGGCTGACCGTACAGACATACTGGTTGTAGTCGTGATGCTCAGCAAGCTTCTCGAACCCCGAATGCAGATACCCCAGATGTGGTACCGCCCGAACCACGCGCTCGCCATCAAGCTCCAGCACAATGCGCAGAGTTGTATGCGTGGCTGGATGCTGCGGGCCGAAGTTGAGTGTCCACCGATTATCGCCCAGCGCTTGTTCTTGCAGATAGGGTGTGGCGTCGGCATCCACAGTCAGCGGTTGGAGTTCGTAAGGCATGGCGCTAACGGTCCTTATCCCCGAAGCCGAACGGAGGTCTGAAAGTATAGGGCCCTGGGCCAATGACGTCGAGATAGCCAACCGTGCCGGGTGGTTCGTGCGGAAGTCTTCTGGTTAATGAGAAAGTTATAAGGATTCTTCATCGTAAAGAGGGTTGTCGCTTTGTGTGCATTGATGATGGATGACGCGGTAAGTGGTTTTTTGAGTGTGAGTTATGGTTTTGGGGGGTTGGGGACAAGTTGGCGAAATACTGTCGGCAGGTGGCGATGCCTGTGAACGCTTATGGGTGTGGGTGGAAGTGTCGTTACGGTGGAGGGGGTATGGAGCTGGATCATATCGCTTTGTGCGACAGGCTGACGTCAACTTGTCCACAACGTATCCCGGTGATGGCGATGAAGATTGTTGGTTGTCATGCACCGCCGTTGGTCAACCGGCCGTCGAGTTGCTCGACCTGCTGGGCGAGGTTGACATCCTGGTGCATGCGATTACCAATGGTTCGGATGGCGTGCATGACGGTGGTGTGATCGCGCCCGCCGAAGTACCCGCCGATTTCCTCGAGGCTGTATCCGGTTCGTTTGCGGGCCAGGTACATGCATACCTGCCGCGGGATGGTGATCGAGCGATGGCGGCGCTTGGATTGCAGGTCGCTGAGTTTCACATCGTAGAAGTCCGTCACCGCGTCGATGATGGTCTGAATGGACATCTGACTGGTGACAGGGGTCTGTGTATCGCCAAGCGCTTCGCGGGCCAGGTCCAGCGTAATCGGCGTGTCGTTGAGCAGGCTGAGGCTCTGGGTCTTGGTGATGGCGCCTTCCAGTTCGCGGGTGTTGGCTTCGATGCGGGCGGCGATGTAGTTGACCACATCGTCCGGCAGCGTCAGATCCCGCAGCGTTGCCTTCTTTTTGAGAATCGCCACGCGCGTTTCGTAACACGGCGAGTCGATTCGGGTGACCAGTCCCCAGTTAAACCGCGAGATCAGGCGCTCTTCGAGCTGGGGAATTTCGTTCGGCGGAGAATCGCTGGACAGGACAATCTGCCGGCCGGCCTGGTAGAGGGTGTTGAACGTGTGGAAAAACTCTTCCTGTGTGCGTTCGCGGTTGGCCAGGAAATGGATGTCGTCGATGATCAGCAGGTCCACGTGGCGGTAACGGTGGCGAAAATCGTGCATCTGTCCATTCTGGACCGCTTCGAGGAACTGGTTCATGAAGGTGTCGCAGCTCAGGTAGCAGATATCGGCGGCGGGATTATCGTGCAGGACGGTCTGGCAGATGGCCTGGAGCAGGTGAGTCTTGCCCAGGCCCACACCGCCGTGGATGAACAGGGGGTTATAGGCTTTGGCTGGCTGCTGGGCAACGGCGACTGACGCGGCCGCGGCCAGCCGATTGCCCGGCCCGGTGACGAAGTTGTCGAAGGTGTAGTCGGGACTCAGCAACAGTTCACCGGCGTAGGCGTCGCTGTGGCCGTTGCCCCCTTCGTGCGGCGGGCTGATGACCTTGCGCGGCGCGGTCATGTCGCCGGCGGTCGTGCTGACCGACGCAACGGGCGCCGGTTTGGCTTGGCCCTGCGCACGGTTGGCCTTTGGTGCCGGACCGTTGGTGAACGATACAGCCACCAGCGCCCCGGTCGCTGCCTGCGCCGCGTCGTTGAACGGCCCGGTGCATTGGCGGGCCAGGTAGTTCTGCTGCACGGTGTTGTTCACGCGAATCCGAAAGACACCCCTGTCAAGCTCGAGCGGCTCGAGTTCCTCGAACCACTGGCGACAGATGTCCGCGTGTTCGCGGCGCAAGTAAGCCAACATATCCCGCCACAGGACGGGGTCGGGTGTGGACATCGGACCAGTCTCGTACAGGCGGTCTTCAACCAAGACCGGGCACAGCTTCTTCGGTTCCACCGAACCGAACACGTTTGTTGCCCGTTGCTGTGCTCCGTCACGGAACGGGCGGGCGCACCGCCGCGCGAGGCGATCAGCGCCGCATGTGGAAAGCTACGGCGCACCGCGCCCGCTGTCAACACGAACCTAATCAACGGCCCGAGAACCGGCGCGCGCCTGGAAAAACTCACTTGACACAGCGCGATCCGGTCGTTTCGCGAGGAGATCACTCGAATTCCGTGGAGGGCCAGGGTTTTGTGCATGAATCTGCCGACGGACAGGGATTGTATCTCGGCAATGCCGGAAGAACACGCACCACCGGGCAGGTTGGCACGGCTCGCCTGAAGTGGGCCGCGCCGAATGCCCGAACGCGCCGCTCAACTCTTCGCGATCTTTCGCAGGACGGTGTGCAGGATACCGCCGTGGCGGTAATACTCGGCCTCGACGGGCGTGTCGATGCGGCAGGTGGCGGTGAAGGTCTTCTCGTTGTCGTCGTCATCGCGGGCGGTGACGGTCACTTCCTGTCCCGGTTGGATGTCTTCGTCGAGGTCGAGGTCGAATGTCTCGTGGCCGGTCAGGCCGAGCGTCTTGGCATCGGCGCCTTCGGCGAACTGAAGCGGCAGCACGCCCATGCCCACGAGATTGGACCGGTGGATGCGTTCGTAAGATTTGGCGATGACCGCCCGCACGCCGAGCAGGTAGGTCCCCTTCGCCGCCCAGTCGCGCGAGCTGCCCATGCCGTAGTCGCTTCCGGCAAGCACGATCAGCGGCACGCCTTCGTCGGCGTAGTGCATCGCCGCCTCGTAGATGCTTTTCACCTCACCGTCCAGCAGGTCCGTCGTCCAGCCGCCCTCGGTCCCGGGGGCCAGGTGGTTGCGCACGCGAATGTTGGCGAACGTGCCGCGCATCATCACCTCGTGATTACCCCGGCGCGAACCGTAGCTGTTGAAATCCTTCGGCTTCACGCCCTGCTCGATCAGGTACTGGCCGGCGGGTGAGTCGGGCTTGATCGCCCCGGCGGGGCTGATGTGATCGGTCGTTACCGAATCGCCCAGCAGACACAGCACCCGCGCCCCCTGGATCGGCTCAAGCGCCGGCACCTCAAAGGTCATGTCGGTGAAGAACGGCGGATGCTGGATGTAGGTCGACTCGTCTTTCCAGTCGTACAACTCGCCGCCGGTCACTTCGATATTCCGCCACGGTTCGTCGCCGGTTTCGACATCGGCATAGCGCCTGGTGAACTGCCGCGGGCTGACCGCCTGCTCGACGGTTTTGCGGATTTCCTCCTGGCGGGGCCAAAGGTCTTTCAGGTAGACCGGCTTGCCGTCGGCATCGGCGCCGAGCGGTTCGGCGTTGAGGTCGATGTTCACGGTTCCAGCCAGGGCATAAGCGACGACCAACGGCGGGCTGGCCAGGTAGTTCGCCTTGCAGTGGGGGTTGATGCGGCCTTCAAAGTTGCGGTTGCCGCTGAGCACCGACGCAACGACCAGGTCGTTGTCCCGCACGGCTTCGGCGATCGGCTCGGGCAGCGGGCCGGAGTTGCCGATGCACGTCGTGCAGCCGTAGCCGACCAGGTTGAACCCCAACCTGTCGAGGTACTCGTTCAGACCGCTGGCGGCGTAGTAATCGGTCACCACGCGGCTGCCGGGGGCCAGCGACGTTTTGACCCACGGCTTGACGACCAGGCCGCGCTCGATCGCCTTCCTGGCCAGCAGACCGGCGGCGAGCATGACGCTTGGGTTACTCGTATTCGTGCAGGAGGTGATCGCCGCGATGACCACATCGCCGTGTTTGAGCGGGAACTTCCGGCCGTTCCATTCAACCTCCACCCCGTCGTGGGCCGGGTCGGCTTCGGCGGGGGCGGTGACGGCCCCGCGGGCGACCGGCGCCGACTCGCCGCCTTCTTCCGTCCAGCGGTGGGTTGTCGAGTCCCTGGCCGGCGACGGCTTGTCGAACGTCACCGACAGGTCCTGTTCCCACTGGCTTTTCATGGCGCCGAGCGCGATGCGGTCCTGCGGGCGCTTCGGGCCGGCCAGGCTCGGCTCCACCGTGCCCAGGTCCAGTTCGATCTGCCGCGTGAACTGCGGCTGGACATCGTCGCTGCGCCACAGGCCCTGCTGTTTGCAGTAGCGTTCGACCAGGTCGATCTGCTCGTCCGACCGGCCGGTCATCCGCAGGTAGTCCAGCGTGACCTGATCGATGGGGAAGAAGCCCATCGTCGCGCCGTACTCCGGCGACATGTTGGCAATCGTGGCGCGATCGGGCAGGCTCATCGACGCCATGCCCGGCCCGTGGAACTCGACGAACTGGCCCACCACGCCCATCTCGCGCAGTATCTGCGTGACGGTGAGCACCATGTCGGTGGCGGTGGCGCCCTCGGGCAATTCGCCGGTGAGCTTGAAGCCGACCACCTGCGGCGTGAGCATGTAAATCGGCTGGCCGAGCATGACCGCCTCGGCTTCGATCCCGCCGACGCCCCAGCCCACCACGCCCAGGCCGTTGATCATCGTCGTGTGGCTGTCCGTGCCGACCAGCGAATCGGGCAAGGCGACGGGGTTGGGGCCGTCCTCGGTGGGATGGGTCATCACGCCCTTCGCCAGGTATTCCAGGTTCACCTGGTGAATGATGCCGGTGCCCGGCGGCACGACGGTGAAGTTGTCGAACGCCCGCTGGCCCCATTTGAGAAACTCGTAGCGTTCGTGGTTGCGCTCGAATTCCACCAAGAGATTCAGCGACAGCGCCTCTTGCTTGGCGAAGTGATCGACCTGCACGGAATGATCGATCACCAGATCACAGGGGACAAGCGGATTGACCCGTTCCGGGGGGCCGCCCAGCCGCTTGCACGCATCGCGCAGCGCCGCCAGGTCCACCACCGCCGGCACGCCGGTGAAATCCTGCAGCACCACCCGCGCCGGCTTGAAGGGAACTTCCTCTTTCGCCGGCTCGGGCGCGTGCCAGTCGGCCAGTTGCCGCACCTGATCCTCGCTGACCACGAAGCCGTCCACGTTCCGCAGCACCGATTCCAGCAGAACCTTGATCGAATAAGGCAGCGCATCGACGTGACCGAAATCCAGCGCGCTCAGGTCGTAGTAGTCCACCTTGCCGGCGGCGGTGTCGAGCGTCTTACGGGCGCCAAACGGATCCTTCGCAGCCATGGCATCTCCAGATCGCCGATTCACAAGAGCCCCGGAATGTAGCATAGGCCCCGGCAAGGGTAAAACCCATCGGCCGACCGCGCGGCAGACCGCCTCATCGTCATGGGGCGGCCACGCGGCCACACCACCATCGCCGCGCTGTCGTGCCCGACCCCGAACCACGCCGCCTCGGCACGGTCCGCTCCATCATCCGCCAAAGCCAACGGCCCGGATCGCGGCTGGAGGGGTGAATTCGCAACGCAATTCCTTGCGGCTTTGCCCGCCCGGCCCTGCCAACCTGACACCCCCGGAGGCGCGATCCGTCGGTTTCGGCAGGACCCGCCCCGCACGCCTCTGAATCGCCAAACTGACAAATCTCTGTGATAACGTCATTTACATCCGATATTCCACATCCGACAGCCCCCTTGCTCCGGCCCGCGGTTTGCCGCCGACTTACCGCACTGGAGACAGGCTCGTGATCGATCTGCGCACAGACCGCGATAACCGGCTTAACGTCCTGCTGACCGATGCGGATCAGCGGTGGGCGGCGCAGTTGCCCCAACTGCTCCAGCCCCAGGGCGTTCGGGCGATCCGGGCCGAATCGCTCGACCGGGCCGTCGAGGCCCTCGAGCGCAACGCCATTCACGTGGCCGTGGTCGACCTGGCGTTGCCGATGGATTCGGTGCCGGACCCTGCCGCAGGCGACCGGTCTTCATCCGGGGGCAGGGGCCGGCTGCCCGGAGGGTTGAAGTTGTTGCAGGTCATACGCCGCATGGACCGTCGTCCGCCGGCGGTGGTCGTGGTTCGCGGCCGGCAGTTCGACCGCCGCGTCGATGACTTCGTCCTCGCCGAGGCGATGCGGCTCAACGTCTTCAGCGTCATGGACAAGCCCGTCGCCCTGGAGCAGATGCTCAGCGTCCTCCAGCGCGCCCTCGAACGTTTCTACGGAGGCCACTGGCCGAAGTAATCGTCAATCGGAAATCGGCAATCGACCATCGAAGGAGAACTCGCATGAAGGTCAAGCCATTGGGTGATCGTATCCTCGTCAAGCGGCTGGAAGCGGAAACCCAGACCGCCAGCGGCATCTACCTGCCCGACAGCGCCCAGGAAAAACCGCAACAGGCCAAAGTCCTCGCCGTCGGCGAAGGCAAGGTCAACGACAAGTCGGGCAAACGTCACAAGCCGGACATCAAGAAGGGTGATGTCATCATCCTCGGCAAGTGGGGCGGAACCGAAATCAAGGTCGACGGTGAAGAACGGCTCATCGTCAACTTCGACGACGTGATGGCCGTGGTGGACTGACAGGTCCACGCATCGCCGCGACCCGCTTCGGCGGATCGGACCATTGCGCTCAACGCACTAACCACACAACGGAGACTCATAACCATGCCTGCCAAGAAAATCTTATTCGACACGGACGCCCGCGAAGCCATTCGGCGCGGCGTGAAGAAACTCGCCCAGGCCGTCAAGGTCACCCTCGGCCCGTCCGGCCGCGTGGTGATCCTCGAAAAATCATTCGGTTCGCCCACCGTCACCAAGGACGGTGTGACCGTGGCCAAGGAAATCGAACTCGACGACGCCTACGAAAACATGGGCGTGCAGATGGTCAAGGAAGTCGCTTCCAAGACTTCCAATATCGCCGGCGACGGCACCACCACCGCCACCCTCTACGCCGAGGCCATCTTCGAGGAAGGCCTGAAGAACATCACCGCCGGGGCCAATGCCAACCAGGTTCGCACCGGCATCGAAAAGGCCGTCGACGCCCTCGTCGCCGAACTGGCCAAAATGAGCAAGAACGTCGCCGACTCCAGGGAAATCGCCCAGGTCGGCACCTGCAGCGCCAACCAGGACGCCGAGGTCGGCGACATGATCGC
>CAYNCM010000066.1:0-17661 GCA_964395825.1 uncultured Planctomycetaceae bacterium | reverse complement strand
CGTCTTATCGGTGGCGACGGTGGAACCGGATACGCTGAACACACCACCGGCCGGCGCGTGACCGGCCCGGGCTTTCGAAATTCCCCCTCAAGGAGCCTCCCATGATTCACCGTTCTCTGAGGCTGTTGGCCGTGCTGGCGATCGTCTGCACGCCGACCGTTCGGGCTGATGACAAACCGCACAACGCCTGCCGCAACGGATCGTTCGAGAAGGTCGGCGACATGGGCGGGGCCGAGGGCTGGACCCGAGGCGATCCGCAATTGATCAAGTTCGAGACCGAAAAAGTCACCGTCAACGGCGAAGAACAGACCAACCGCTACTGCCGCATGACACTGCCGGAGCGGAAGGCCGCGATCATCAAGCAGGAGATCGACCTGCCGTCGAACGCGACCGCGGTCGACATCAGCGTACGCATGCGGGTCAAGGACCTGGTCAAGGGCGATCAGGACTGGATGACCGGCATGCTGCAATACCAGTTTCTGGACAAGGACGGCGAGCGGGTGGGCGGTTGGCCGAAGCTGATGCCCCCTGGCGACTTGGCGAAATGGACCGAACTGAGCCGGAAGAACCACCAATTGCCCGAGGGCGCGGTGAAGCTTGCGGTGCAGTGCGGCGTGTGGGGCGCGTCGGGAACGTTCGACTTCGACGCCGTGCGGATCATCGTGCACACCCCCGACGGCCCCGGGCCGGGCGACAAACTTCAGTTCGAGCAGCCCGAGGTCCAGACGATCAGCCCCACGCGCGGGCGGCTGCTTCTCAACGGCGACTGGCGTTACATGCCGGCGCTGGGCAAGGCGGCCAAGGCGCCGACCGGGCCGTGGCAGGTGCGCGCGGTGCCCGACACCAAGGGCGTGGACGATCGGATGTGGTATGAGCGCACGGTGCGCGTGCCGGCCGACTGGGCCGGCCGCGCCGTCGTGCTGGACGTGCAGCGCGTGAGCACGGACGCCACGGTTTACATCAACGGCAAAGAGGCCGGCGTGGTCAACTGGCCCGGGGGGAAGGTCGAGGTGACCGAGCACATCGAGCCGGGCAAGGCCAACCAACTGCGCCTTCTCGTCGTGGCCGTGGACGACCTGGAGGAAGTGACGCAGTACATGGGGTACCTGGATGAGCCGAAGCACAAGGCGAAGCTCGACCACCGGGGCATCATCGCTGACGTGGCGTTGCTGAGCCGACCGCCCAAGGCACATGTCAAGGATGTGTGCCTTCGGCCGTCGGTTCGCGAGCAGGCGGTCGAGGTCGGCGTGGAACTGGCCGGCGTCGAGGAAGCCGGCGAACTGACCTTCACCGCCGAGATGCTCGATGAGCACGGTAAGGTCGAACAGACGTTCACGCGAGCGCAACGGGTCGATGCGGGCGAGTCAACCGCCACGCTGAAATTCGACTGGCCCGATCCGCGTCTCTGGGATGTCGGCCAACCGATTCTGTACACCATGCGCCTGACCGTCGAGGGCGACGGCGTGCGCGACGTGCACAACCAGCGGTTCGGCTTCCGCGAGTTCTGGATCGACGGGCGCAAGTTCTACCTCAACGGCACGGAGATTCGCCTGCGGCCGACTTCGCTGAGCAACTACAGCAAGCAGATTCCCGATCTGAAGGCGTTGATGGCGGACGGGTTCAACTTCATCGAGCTCTGGCCGTGGGACAACACCCGTCGTGGCTCGCTGGACGCACTACGCGCCATCGGCGATCACGCTGACGCCGCGGGGATCCTGATCGCAGCGAACGTCGGGCACATGGCGCGCGTGCTGCGCGATTGGGACGACCAGACCCTTCGCCTTCAGTGGAGCCGCATCGTCGAGCAGGACACGCGACACTGGCGTAATCACCCGTCGGTGGTGATGTATTCGCACACGGCCAATGCGGTGAGTATCCGCAGTGACAGTGACCCGTGGCTGCTGGGCATCGACGATGCTTCGGTGGTCCAGGAGTACCGCGTCCGCCGCCAGCGCGTGAAAGAACTGATCGGCCACATCAAGGCGCTCGATCCCAAGCCGGTGTTCGCGCACCACGGCGGGGACAACGGCGACGTGCATACCTCGAACATGTACCTCAACTTCCTGCCGCTGCAGGAGCGCGAGGAGTGGATCAGCCACTGGGCCGAGCACGGCGACATGCCGTATATGGTCGTGGAGTTTGGTCTGCCGTTGTATGCGACGGTGATGCGCGGCCGAAGCGGTTACGCCCACCAAGGTGCGAGTGAACCGTTGATGACCGAATGGGCGGCCAGTCTCATCGGGCCGGAGGCCTATGTCACCGAACCGTCGGCCTATCGCGAAGAAGTGATCGCCGGACGGTTTAAGGGCAGCAATCCGCAGGCCGAATACGAACCGCACATCCGGTGGCACAACCGCCACCAGATCATCGAGCAGGCGCCGGCGTACCAGAAGGTGCTCGACCTGTTCATCACGCGGACCTATCGCAGTTGGCGGGGCCTGGGCATCAGTGGCGGCATGGTGCCGTGGGGCGGCGATGCCTGGCCGCTGGTTCATGCGGTCAACGGCCCGGCGCTGGCGTGGATCGCCGGGCCCGGCGGCGTGCCGAACCAGCGGGTCGACGACCAGCAGCCGCTGACCGATCGCACACACCAATATGGGGCGGGCGACAGGATCGCCAAGCGGATCGTGCTGATCAACGACTACCGCGAACCCGTGGCGTTCAAGGTGGCCTGGTCGGTCGAGATCGCGGGCAAACAGGTCGCGGCCGATAGTGCCGACGGGGAATTGGCGGTGAGTCAGATGCACAAACTGCCGATCGACATCGCATTGCCGGGGGACATCGCGGCCAATGGCAAGGCCGCCGGGCGGATCATGATGGACGCCACCATCGGCCGAATGAAGTTCAAGGATCAATTCAACTTCACCGTCTGGCCGAGCAAGGGTGAAGCGGTCGATGTGACCGTCGCGGCGTTCGATCCGCTGGGCGATACGACGGATTGGCTCAAGCAGGTCGGCGTGAACGTTGAGTCATGGACGCAAGGCCAACCCTCGCGGCCGGTCGCGGTCGTCGGTCGTCACGCATTGACCAGAGGCGGCCAGATCCCCGGCGATCTCGATCGCTTCGTCAGCGAAGGTGGGCGGTTGATCGTCTTCACGCAGGATCCGCAGTGGATCGAACACGCCCTGCACCTGCGGGTGGCGCCTCAGCAGGTACGCCAGGCGTTCGTTGCCGATTCAGATCATCCGGTGATGAACGGTTTCGATACGGACGACCTGTCGTACTGGAACGGCAGCAGCACGACCACGGCGGGCTACCCCCGATACCCGCAATGGGAGTGGACGCCGAAGTACGGCTGGAAGTGGGGCAACCGGCACACGATCAGCTCCGCGCCGATCGAGAAACCGCATTACGGTTCGTGGACGCCGATCGTCGAACAGGGATTCGACCTGGCCTACACGCCGCTGATGCAGATGCGTTACGGCAAGGGGATGGTGATCGTCAACACGTTCGACGTGGAAGGTCGCACGCGTGTCGATCCGGTAGCACGTCGGCTCACGCAGCGCCTGATTCGCTACGCCGCCGGGGCCGACCTGCCCGCGCCGCCGGTGAAGGTGGCGTACCTCGGTGGCAAGGACGATCGGGTCGTGCTCGATCAACTCGGCGTGGGTTACCAGACGGTTGATGTGCCGGATGATTCGATCGGCCTGCTGATCGTCGGCGACCACGTGGACGACGATCAAGCCATCCGCGATTACCTCGAAGCCGGCGGGCAAGCGGTGTTCCTGCGTCGTGATGGCGCCAAGGCTCCGCTGGGCGTTGAGCTGGTCCGCAACGAGCAGTTCCTCGGCAGTACCCATCGGCCGACCATGCCCGAGGCACGGGGGTTGACCGCAAGCGACCTGCGTTACCGCGCCGCGTCGCCGGCGTGGGTGTTGGCCAAAGGCAAGGGCCTGAAGATCGAAGCCGATGGACAACTCGGGCGCCTGCGCCTCGGCCAAGGGTTGGCGATCTTCGCCCAACTCGGCCCGGACGCCGTGCCCGCCGGCCAGAAGCGTTACCTGCGATTCACCCGCTGGCGCCAGACGCGCGCTCTGTCACAGGTGTTGGCCAACATGGGCGCGAGCTTCGAGGCCGACCGCCGATTCATCGCCAAACTCAAGACGCCGGAGCACTACGTCGCCCTGGCCGGCCCGTGGCGGTTCCAACCGGTGCACACGATCGCCGAAAGCCCGGATCGCAAATGGAACAGTCCCCAGCCGATGAGCGATGAAGCGAAGAAACTCGTTGCCGTCGACGCGCCCGCGGGTGGTTGGCAGGCCGTGGTCGTGCCGGGTTACCTGGAAGGTTATGGCGACAAGTTGCAGTGGATCGACGGGGAATTCATCTTCCGCCGATCCGTCGACTGGCCCGCGCACGCCGCGGGTAAGCCCGCTGTCCTCTCGGTCGGCCGCGTGGATGAAACTGAAACCAGCTTCGTCAACGGCCAACAGGTCGGCCACAGCAAGCACTGGGTCTTCCCGCGCGCCCATACCGTGCCGGGCGAACTCATGACATCCGGCGAGAACCACATCGCCGTGCGCGTCTGGGACGAGGGCATCCACGGCGGCATGTCGGCGAACCCCGAGTACCTGTACCTGAAAGTCAAGGGCGACGACCCGGGCTTGTATCACGAAGACTACATCCCCGACCTGCCTTCGCCCGACGCCAACGAAGCACAACGCAAACACTTCAACGAAATGTGGAAAGTCGCCGACGACCCTTACCGGTACTACCGGTGGTAACAGCGCATCGTCGGACACGCAGGACGATACGGCCTCACCGGGCCGGATGCTTCCCCATGAAGTCTCAAGCACGAACGGACGCCTCGCTGATCGAGCGGCTCGCGGGCCACTGGTTGAAATCCGACCCGGGCGACCGGGCAAGCCGCCACTTGCTGCGTCGACAGGTCATGCTGATCGACCGACTTGCCCGTATTGCACTGATCGTTCTTGGTGGAATCATCTGCTCGTCCGCCTGCGCGGCGGAGCCGACGCCGTGGCCGGCCCAGTACCTGATCGATCCCTGGGACACCGCGGCGCTCACTCCGGCCGACGTGGTCGGTCCCGACGGCCTCGTGTATCCCGACTTCCGGCGGGCAGGTGTCGAGGGCGGGATTCCCGACATCACCGACGGGACCCGTTTCGACGTGACGGGCTTCGATGGTGCTGATGACGATGCACGCGTCGCCGCCGCCCTCGCAGCGGCGCAGGAAGCCGGCGGCGGCGTCGTGTTCTTCCCCGACGGCCGCTACCTGCTGCGTCGGGAACACCTGGTCGAAACCGACGGCGTCGTATTCCTCGGCGAGAGCCGGGAGGGCACGGTGATCACTGTCGACGGGGACGACAAGAAGAACAGGGTGTTCAGCTTCCAGGGTGGCGAACCCGGAGACTACATCGCGATCACCGGAGATGTGCCGCGCGGCAGCATGCGAATCACGGTCGATGCCACCACCGGCTTCGAGGCCGGCGATTGGGTGAACATCCGGGCGCAGGAGGTCGGCGAGACCATGTCCGAGCGCTACAATCGACCGCAGGTCGGACTCGTGTTCAAGGAGCCGTGGCACTTCGGTCGCTTCTACTTCAGCAAGATCGCCACCGTCGACACCGAAGCGGGGGTCTTGGTCCTTGATCGCCCGGTGCACCACGACTTCTATGCCGACGAACGCCCCCATGTACGTCTGTGGCGGCCGCTGAAGCGCTGTGGCGTTCAGCGCATGACCATCACCGCCAGTTCGGAAACCGCCCCTACCCCGATCATGCTAGAACGCGCCGCCAACTGCTGGATCACCGACGTCACCGTGGATCGACCGGCCAATCACCCGTACGAGATCAAGGCGACCTGCCACTTCGAAGTCCGCGACTGCGCCTTCAACGGCAGCCGCGCTCCGATCAACCACGGCGGCAGTTCGTATCTGATGATCCCGGGCGCGTACAATCTGATCGATGGCTGCAGCGCGCGCGACATGCGACACATGGCGATCTACCAAGCGACCTACGCGAGCGTGATCCGCGACTGCGTCTTCTCCGGCGAAACCGTGCAATCGCCGCAACTGCACGGCGGGCACCCCCACGACAACCTGCTCGAGACCACCGACTTCACCTGCTCCAGCTCCCGCGCCTACGCGGTCGACGCCAACAGGAGCCTGCGGCACCAGACCGAGGGCCCGCGCATGGTCCTCTACAACAACCGCCACACCGGCGGCTACGGCAATGCTTTCCTGAGCTACGTGGAAGGGCACATTCTCGCTTACAACACCTTCGCCAATGCGGACGACAAGTATCAGTTCCCGGCGGTATGGGCCACCGACCACGCCTTCCACTGCGTCGTGCGTGGCAACAGCTTCGAGATCGATCCCGCCTATCCGCTGCTTGATCTCCAGGACCGCACCAGCGCCGGGTGGCAGGTGTACGACAACCACATCTACGGCAGCAGCGGCTACGTGTGGGAGGGCGACGGCTCGGTCAGCCGAGCCGACGGCAACCGGCTGTTGGCCGGCGAGCAGCGCCCGGCATCCGCGCCCGAGGTCGACTCGATCTTCGCCTGGCAGCGGGAGCACGCCGACGACCGGCGGCTGCTACTGCTGATCGGACCCGCGACGGTGGCGGAGACGGACGGTGTCTGCCCGGCTCGTCTGGTCCGCATCGTCCCGGGCGGCGATGCGTCCACCGGCGATCTCGCCGTCGCACTCGCCGCGGATATGCCCGACAAACTCGAGGCGCCGGCGCAGGTGACCATTCCCGACGGCAGCAACTACGTCGACTTCGACCTGCAGGTCCGCGACGACGACCAGCGGGACGGCGAGCAGACGGTGACGGTGGCGGCGCGCGCCGAAGGCTGGCTGAGCGATACCGACCGCGTCGGCGTCCTCGACGACGAGTCACCGCCGGTGCGCTTCGCCGCCCCGCGGCCCGACCGTTTCACGGACGGCCCGCGGGAAGGGTGGGCCAACGGCGACTTCGGCCGTACCTACCGCGCCGGCACGAGCACCTACGACGCCGACAACGATCGCTTCACGCTTACCGGTGCCGGTCAGGCCATCACCCTGACCCGCGGGCTAGGCGACATGGGCCGCCAGTTCTGCTACGTCGCGGTGGCCGGCGACGGCTCGATCACCGCGAGGTTGACCGGCATCGACGGGATCGACGGGAAGCGCAGTGTGGGCCTGATGATTACCGATGACGAAAGCAGTCTGGCCGACAGCTATCTGGTGACTGGTGGCGGAGGCGTCTACCAATGGGGCGGGGATTACCGCTACACGCACGTCAAGGAGCTACGCACCCCCAGCGCGACGAAGTCGGGCGTCTGGCTCCGCCTGGAACGCGAGGGCTCAATATTCCGCGCCTATGCCAGCGATGCACAGGAGCGACCCCCGCAGGCAGATGACTGGACCCTGTTAAACGAATTCGACTTCCACCACACGATTGAGGGTCCGTACAAGGTCATCGGCAACATCGACGAACTCATGTACTTCGGCATGTTCGTCAACGCGGACGGGCATTACATCACGGCCGGCGGCGAACACCGGACGGCCACCGCCACTTTTGACCAGGTGACGGTCACCGGGAACGCCGATGAGTGATCTTCCGTTCATCCATGAGGAGGGAGATCGGAGGCTCGCCATCGGCGATCGCTGCCTCGGGCACCGGGTGGCTTGGAGCCACGACTTCCAGGCCTTGAATGACCTGCCCAAGGCGCCGCCGACGGCCTGGACGAATGGCCCGTTCGTGATGCCGCACAACACCGCGTTCGATGATGCCGAAAAGGTTGACCCCAGCGAATGGGGAAATTCGGGCGAGCCACCAAACGGAACCTTGAATCAGGCCTGATACCCATGAAGCAGCAAGCCATCGTGCCCCACCGGACCTCATCAACTTCTGCAACGCGCCAACCTGAACTCACGGACGTCGAACATCGCACGCTGCGTTTCTGGACAGGCGAGGCGACCGACCGCCCGGCCCTGCACATCACCGCGAATGATCCCGGCGCGTCGGCCCCGCCCTGGACCGGCCCCGATCTGCCGCGCAAACAACTGGACCTCAATCCCCACTGGCAGCGCCACCTGGCCCGACAGGTCCGCGCCCGACGCCGGTGGTTCGCCGAGGCCGTCCCAAACCACCAGGTCTCGTGGGGATCGATGCTCGTGACGCTGGCGGTGCTCGCCGGCGGCGACTATGAATATCACGAGTCGGCCTGGATGTGTCCGATCCCCGACCTCTACGACCAACCCCTGCCGCGCTTCGACCCCGATTCACCCAAGGCCCGGCAACTGACCGCCTGTTTCGATGCGATCAAGGACGAGATCGGCGGCGACCACCTCATCTGCCCGCCGCTGATGACCGACGGCTTCACCACCCTGTCCAGCTTCCGCGGCGCCGATGTCCTGGCGATGGACCTGATCGAACAACCCGACCAGGTCGAGCACTGGGCCCAGGCCCTGACCACGATGTTCAATGCCATCTACGAGTACTACTTCCAGCGTCTGGGATTCGGCCGGGCGGTGTGCTTTGGCGGACCCGTCGCGCCCGGACGGAGCGATGCGGTCCAGTGCGACTTCGCCGTCATGCTCTCCCCGGCCATGGTCGAGCAGTTCGTCCTGCCCGGCATCAGACGAATGACCGACTATTTCGACTACACGCTCTACCACATGGACGGCATCGAGCAGATGAGATTCCTCGACCTGCTCCAGACCTGCCCCGGTCTCCAGGGAATCCAGTGGAACCCGCAGGTCGAGTTCGCCGATCCGCTTTCACGACTCGACGACCTCAAGGAAATCCGCCGACGCGGCTTATCCCTCATGGTCAACTGCCCCACCACCGACCACGCTGTGCGCCTGGTCGACGAACTGGGCCCCCGCGGCCTGTTCATCCGCATTCCCACCTTCGAGTGCATCAACGATGCTGAACACTGCCTCGAGCGGCTGACCTGAGCTTCGGCGAACAACGCAGACGCTCGTGGGCG
Organism: uncultured Planctomycetaceae bacterium; assembly: GCA_964395825.1. Lineage (GTDB taxonomy): Bacteria > Planctomycetota > Phycisphaerae > Phycisphaerales > Zrk34 > JANQFT01. Next base: position 8,721 of record CAYNCM010000066.1, on the reverse strand, counting down.
TTGGTGCGCCTACGCCAATACACCGAGGCGCGTCTGCAAAACCTGATCACACTCGGCGCGCCGATCGACGGCCTGGGCATCCAGGGCCACCACGGCATCAGCGCGCACTGCCCGCCGGAACTGATGCTGCAGCGGCTGGATCGCCTGGCCGAACTCGGGCTGGAGATCCAGTTCACCGAGTTCGATGTGAACATCAGCGATGTGAACGATCCCGATCAGACCCGTTTTCAGGCTGACTACCTGCGCGACTTCGTCACCCCTGTTCACAGGAGGACAGAACCATGACACGCCTGACCACGACGATGCTGACCGCGATGTGCTTCGGCGCATTCACTTTTGCCGCCTGGCGAACGTTGCGGTTTTCGCTTTGTTCTGGGCTGCTTATCGGCATCGGTGGCGATTGTCGGGGATTTTCCTTGACGTGGATGCATGCGCATGTATACTTGTATGCATGAGCCGCGTCACTTCGCTCAAAGTTGCCCAGGCGTGTGGTGTGAGTCAGCCGACGGTCAGCCGGATTCTTGGCCGGCATGCCCATTTGTACAGCCCGGAAACGCGGGCGAAGGTCATCGCGGCGTGCGACCGGCTGGGCTACCGGCCGAACACCGCCGCCCGCGCCATCGCTTCCGGACGATTCAACGCCATCGGCTTCCTTTTCCGCGATGATGGATCGACGGTCGGGTCGAGCATGGTCTACGGCGTCAACCAGGTCCTGCGCGAGCACGACCTGCGGCTGGTTCTTGCTCCGCTGCATGGGCGCAAGGAGTTGAGCCAGTCCCCGGCGATTCTGCGCGAGTTGTCGGTCGATGGCCTGCTGATCAGTCTGATGCAGGATGTGCCGGACGATTTCCGTCGCATGATCAAGCGGGCGCGGATGGCGGTGGCGTGGATCAACGCCAAGCTCGAGGTGAACGCGGTGCGTCCGAACGATCATGCCATGGCCGCGGAACTGACCGGCCGACTGATCGAGCGCGGGCATCGGCGGATCGCGTATCTCAGCTACGCCTACGACCAGGGCCACCACTACTCGGGACGTGATCGTTATGACGGTTACGCGTCGGCGATGCGGGCCGCGGGGCTGACGCCGATCGCCATCGACACCGGCGGGTCGGCCTCGCACAGCGATCGCAGCGGCGCGGCGAGCCGGCTGCTTGCGATGGACCGGTTGCCCACGGCGGTGGTCTGCGGCAATGACAGCCTGGCCCATCCGCTGTTGTACTTCGCGGCGCGACGGGGCCTGGATGTGCCGAACGATCTGTCGGTTGCGGCGATCATGGACAACGAACGCGACCCGATGGGTGCGGAGTTGACCGGCGTGGTCGTGCCGTTCCGCGAGATCGGCGAATCCGCCGCCCGCATGCTCCAGCAGCGCATCGAGACCAACGAAGATCAACCAGCCCAGATTATTCAAGCCAACATTCACGACGGGCGGACCGTCGGAACCTGCCGCAGCGCGTAGCTGGGGCGAAACATCACCCCTGTTCACAGGAGGACAGAACCATGACACGCCTGACCACGACACTACTGACCGCGATTCTGCTGCTCGTCGGCGCATTCACTTTTGCCGCCTCGGCGAACGTTGTGCTCGACTTTGAAACGGCCGGGCAGTTCGCCGATCACTTCGACGAACTCGACGGGATGAGCGACCAGACCACATCCAATGGTGCGGCCAACGACTATCACCGGATGTACCGGACGACCAGTTCCGGCGGCGGCAAGGGATCGTTCATCTACAACACCGACAACGATGGCACGGAAGATGCGAAGGATCTGTTCGGCGACATCACTGTGGCCGGCGACTGGCGGGTCAGCCTGCACAACGCCAAGGCCGGGTTCTTCCTGCGCGGCAATGATGATCGCTCCGATGGTTTCCTGGTCTGGTTGAACGCCGGCGGCGATGAGATCGTGGTGGCTCAGGCCGACCCGAGCAATGGCGGCAGTTCCGGCACCACGTTGAGCCGTTTCGGCAAGAGCACCGGACTCAACGAGAACTTCCCGATCGGCTTGACCGAAAACGACTGGATTCACCTGGTCGTGTCCATCGCCAACGTCGACGTCGCCGGCCAGCCCGCGGCCCAGATCACCGCCAGTGCGTACAAGTCGACCACCACCTTCGACGCCACGACCCTGCTCGCCACGGGAACGTACACCGCCGCGATCAACCTGTTGACCGACCCGGGAGAGATCGGCCTGCTTGCGCTCAACGGCTCAAATAACAACGAGATCAACCTCGACAACTTCACGATCATCCCCGAGCCGGCGTCTCTGGCCTTGCTGAGTCTGGGCGGGTTGGTCGTGGCCCGTCGTCGCTGGACCGCATGCCGCCGCGCTTAAGGAAACCGCCATACCCATTGCGAAGCCCACGGTCAGCGGCCGTGGGTTTCGATTCACGGATCGCCACCATGAAACGCACCGCATTCACCCTTGTGGAACTTCTTGTGGTGGTGAGCATCATTGCGTTGCTGATCGCGTTGCTGTTGCCGGCGTTGAACAAGGCACGGGCGGTGGCACAGGATGCGGTGTGCAAGTCAAACCTGCGGCAACTCGGCGTCGTGGGATACACCTACATCGCCGAGAGCGGCGGGTACCTGCTGCACAGTGGCGCGGATCCGGACAGGAACTCCGGGCATCACAAGTACGCCTGGAAGTACTTCACCGACATCTCGGACACGATCTGGCATGACAAGGTGCGGGCGATGGCGCAGATCGACGCCAAGGCGAAGTCGGGCACGATCCTGCATTGCCCGATCGCGGCCAAGCGGCTGGCGCCGTTCTACCACGGCAGCGCCAGCGTCTGGAACACGCCCGACACCGATCTGCTGTATTCGTTGAATCGATATCTCGGCGCGGAGATCAACTCCGGTCGCACGGGCAGCGGGGGCCTGCCGTACAAGCCCACGCGCAGCCTGCTGGGCAACCAGATGGCGTGGATGGTGGACAGTGCGGGCGATCAGATCGGCGACCGCGGATTCAACGGGTATGACAGCTTCTGGCCGGACAAGCGGCCGATCGTCGAAGGTGAACCGAAAGCGCCCTGGCCCTATGTCTGGCCGGACAAGGGCGGCCACGGCGGCGACGACACCGCCAACTACCTCATCGGCGACGGCCACGTCGAAGCGGTCACCTACGCCTTCGTCCGATCCCACGCCAATGGCAACGAAACGTATCAGTGGTGGACCGGCAAAGGTCAGCAGTGAAACGCGCCCCGGTCCGTTGATCGAACCTGTTGGAATTACCCATGAATCTTCTACGTTACCTGCTGCCGGCCGCGATGGTCGGCCTGGCCCTGACTTCTCGCCTCGATGGACAGACCGCATGGACGCGACACACGATTGACGCCTCGTCCCGCGGGGCCGACGGCGTGCGCGCCGCCGACGCGGATGGCGATGGCGATCTGGACATCGCCACCGGCTGGGAAGCAAGCGGTGTGACGCGGCTGTACCTCAACCCCGGCGCCGCCGCGGCGCACCGCCCGTGGCCCATCGTCCACTGCGGCGATGCGCGGAAGGTTGAGGACGCGGTGATCGTGGATGTCGATGGCGATGGCGCGATGGACGTGGTCAGCGCCACCGAGTATCGCAGTGAAAAGGTGCTCGTGCATTTCGCCCCGCGCGACCCCGCAAGCTATGCCGATTCGACCGCGTGGACGACCCGGGCCTTTCCCGAATCGGTCGTGCCGGCAAGCTACTGGATGTACAGCCTGCCGATGGATGTCAACGGCGACGGGCGGGTGGACCTGGTGGTCGGGTCGAAGCAGAAAGCCGGGCAAGTCGGCTGGATCGAGGCCCCGGCGGGCGATCGCCGCGACCTTGGCCGCTGGCGGTATCACCGGATCACCGAGGCGGGCTGGATCATGTCGATCCGAGCGTGGGATGTGGATGGCGATGGCGACCGCGACATCCTCATCAGCGACCGCAAGAAGTACAGACCGGGCCAGGGCATCCGCTGGCTGGCGAACCCCGGCCCCGCCGCCGCCGCCAAAGGCCCCTGGGCCAGCCACGTGATCGGCATGCGGCATGAACCGGCGTTCATCGACATCGGCGACCTCGACGGCGACGGCGACATCGACATCGCCGGCATCTCCGTCCACCGCAAACTCGCATGGTTCTCCCGCCCGGACGATCCCCGCCAGCCCTGGATTCAGCACGCGATCGACTGGCCGGACGGCGTGGGCACGATCGGCAAGTCGGTGCGGATCGTCGATGTGGATGGCGATGGCCGGATGGATCTGGCCTGCACCTTCAGCGGCGCCGAGGGCAAGAGCGGCCTGTCCTGGCTGAGCTATCGCAATGCCCCGACCGACGCCTCATGGATACGTCACGAAGTGGCCGGACCCGAAGGCATCAAGTTCGACCGCATTGAACCGATCGACGTCGATGGTGATGGCGATGTCGATCTGCTGACCACCGAAGAACGCGGCGCCACCACCGCGGGCCAAGACGCCCTGGGTGTGGTGTGGTACGAGAACCCGACCGTCGGGCCTTGAGGCCGCGGAATCACCGAAACCACGGGAGTCTTCATGATGCTTCGCAACGTATGCTGCCGGATCGCGCTGGGTTGTCTGATGTTGAGCAGCCTCGCATGCGCTGGTGAGCCGACGGGCCGTACCGTGGCCACGCTGGATGATCTTTCGCCCGGGGGATACTGGGCGAAGGGCGAGCGGGTCACGGTGCAAGGCCAGCCGTTCAGCGCGGCGCAGCAGGTGACCACGCGGCAGAAACCGGGCCAGCCGTGGGGCGTGCTGTTCAACGGCACGTTTGCGGAGGATGTTCCGGCCGGTCACCTGGTGTGGATCACATTCACGGCGCGTTCGGCGATCGAGGCCGGCTCTCCGCCCGTGGCTCAGGCTGCTATGAAGGTGCAGGGCGGGAAGCTGATGAAACGATTCGAAGTCGGCAAGGATTGGCACCGCTTCGGCTACGCTTATCGACCGGCCGAGCCGATCCAGGCGGGCAAGACCAAGCTCGAGTTCTTCCTCGGTTACCAGGCGCAGACGATGCAGTTCGCGGACTTGAAGGCGGTCGACCTGGGCCCGGACGCTCGGGAAGCGGACCTGCCGAAGCATGAGCCTTGGAAGCACGATCCGCGCGAGGGTCGCGCCCCGGCCGGGGCCAGCAAGTATCGCCATGAACTGGCCGCGAAGGAACTGGCTGCGTTGCCCGAGCCGACGTATTTGATCGCCGACACCGAAGAAGCTGCCCGCGAGCAATACCGCTACACGCCGCAGTTCGTCGGGTATCGCATCGTTCCGGCCAACCGCGCGTTCGGCGAGGCGGTGGAGTTGACCGTCTTCAAAACACCGGCCAAGCATTGGCAGGCGCAGTACAGCGCGACGACGACCAAGCCGGTGAAGAAGGGCGACGCGCTGCTGATCGTGTTCGACGCGCGGGCGACCGCTTCATCCCATGCGTCGGGTTTCGGCAAGGCGACGGTGATGTTCGGGATGAACGCCGCGCCCTACACCAAGAGCTTCCGCTACGGTGTTGAAATCGGTCATGCCTGGCAGCGGTACTACATCCGGGGCGTGGCGGGGGGGGACTTTGAACCGGGCCAGGCCAAGGCTGAGTTCTGGTTCGGCGAGCTGAAACAGACGATCGAGATCGGTGGGTTGAGCGTGATGAACTTCGCCGCGGTGGACGTGACGCGTTTGCCGAAGCAGGACCTGGGGCTGGACTACCCTGGCCGCGAAGCCGACGCGGCCTGGCGGGCCGCCGCCGCCGATCGGATCGAACGGATTCGCAAGGCGCCGCTTGAGGTGCGCGTGGTGAACTCCGCCGGCCAACCAGTGGCTGATGCGAAGGTGAATGTCGAGCAGCTTAAGCACGCTTTTTGGTGGGGTACGACCAGCGATACCCGCATCCTCACTGCCAGCGGGGGCCACAGCAAGGAAGACGCAGCCAAACACGAGGCGTTTCTGACCAGCGGGATGTTCAACCTCGTGGTGCCGGGCAACGAGTTCAAGTGGCCGGCCTGGGTCGGCAGTTTCGGGCCTTACTACAAGCCCCAGCGCGCCGACTGGGCGGTGGATTGGGCCGAGCAACACGGCCTGGCGTGCAAGGGGCACGTGCTGGCATGGAACCTGCCGGGTAAGGTGAAGAAGCAGACCGGCGACGATCCGCGGAAGATCGCCGAGACGGTCAAGCAGCGCATCGTCGACACCGCCGGGCGATACAAGGGTCGGCTTCCCCTCTGGGATGTGATCAACGAGAACTACAAAAACGACCACATCGTCAGCATCCTCGGGCATGACGTGGTGGCCGACTGGTTCCGTTGGGCCAAGGAGGCCAGCGGCGGGGCGAAGCTGTTCTGGAACGAGATTCACGTCCTGCCGGAAACCGAGCGCGGCAAGGCGGTGCGCGAATACACCGAGGCGCGTCTGCAAAACCTGATCACACTCGGCGCGCCGATCGACGGCCTGGGCATCCAGGGCCACCACGGCATCAGCGCGCACTGCCCGCCGGAACTGATGCTGCAGCGGCTGGATCGCCTGGCCGAACTCGGGCTGGAGATCCAGTTCACCGAGTTCGATGTGAACATCAGCGATGTGAACGATCCCGATCAGACCCGTTTTCAGGCTGACTACCTGCGCGACTTCGTCACCCCTGTTCACAGGAGGACAGAACCATGACACGCCTGACCACGACGATGCTGACCGCGATGTGCTTCGGCGCATTCACTTTTGCCGCCTGGCGAACGTTGCGGTTTTCGCTTTGTTCTGGGCTGCTTATCGGCATCGGTGGCGATTGTCGGGGATTTTCCTTGACGTGGATGCATGCGCATGTATACTTGTATGCATGAGCCGCGTCACTTCGCTCAAAGTTGCCCAGGCGTGTGGTGTGAGTCAGCCGACGGTCAGCCGGATTCTTGGCCGGCATGCCCATTTGTACAGCCCGGAAACGCGGGCGAAGGTCATCGCGGCGTGCGACCGGCTGGGCTACCGGCCGAACACCGCCGCCCGCGCCATCGCTTCCGGACGATTCAACGCCATCGGCTTCCTTTTCCGCGATGATGGATCGACGGTCGGGTCGAGCATGGTCTACGGCGTCAACCAGGTCCTGCGCGAGCACGACCTGCGGCTGGTTCTTGCTCCGCTGCATGGGCGCAAGGAGTTGAGCCAGTCCCCGGCGATTCTGCGCGAGTTGTCGGTCGATGGCCTGCTGATCAGTCTGATGCAGGATGTGCCGGACGATTTCCGTCGCATGATCAAGCGGGCGCGGATGGCGGTGGCGTGGATCAACGCCAAGCTCGAGGTGAACGCGGTGCGTCCGAACGATCATGCCATGGCCGCGGAACTGACCGGCCGACTGATCGAGCGCGGGCATCGGCGGATCGCGTATCTCAGCTACGCCTACGACCAGGGCCACCACTACTCGGGACGTGATCGTTATGACGGTTACGCGTCGGCGATGCGGGCCGCGGGGCTGACGCCGATCGCCATCGACACCGGCGGGTCGGCCTCGCACAGCGATCGCAGCGGCGCGGCGAGCCGGCTGCTTGCGATGGACCGGTTGCCCACGGCGGTGGTCTGCGGCAATGACAGCCTGGCCCATCCGCTGTTGTACTTCGCGGCGCGACGGGGCCTGGATGTGCCGAACGATCTGTCGGTTGCGGCGATCATGGACAACGAACGCGACCCGATGGGTGCGGAGTTGACCGGCGTGGTCGTGCCGTTCCGCGAGATCGGCGAATCCGCCGCCCGCATGCTCCAGCAGCGCATCGAGACCAACGAAGATCAACCAGCCCAGATTATTCAAGCCAACATTCACGACGGGCGGACCGTCGGAACCTGCCGCAGCGCGTAGCTGGGGCGAAACATCACCCCTGTTCACAGGAGGACAGAACCATGACACGCCTGACCACGACACTACTGACCGCGATTCTGCTGCTCGTCGGCGCATTCACTTTTGCCGCCTCGGCGAACGTTGTGCTCGACTTTGAAACGGCCGGGCAGTTCGCCGATCACTTCGACGAACTCGACGGGATGAGCGACCAGACCACATCCAATGGTGCGGCCAACGACTATCACCGGATGTACCGGACGACCAGTTCCGGCGGCGGCAAGGGATCGTTCATCTACAACACCGACAACGATGGCACGGAAGATGCGAAGGATCTGTTCGGCGACATCACTGTGGCCGGCGACTGGCGGGTCAGCCTGCACAACGCCAAGGCCGGGTTCTTCCTGCGCGGCAATGATGATCGCTCCGATGGTTTCCTGGTCTGGTTGAACGCCGGCGGCGATGAGATCGTGGTGGCTCAGGCCGACCCGAGCAATGGCGGCAGTTCCGGCACCACGTTGAGCCGTTTCGGCAAGAGCACCGGACTCAACGAGAACTTCCCGATCGGCTTGACCGAAAACGACTGGATTCACCTGGTCGTGTCCATCGCCAACGTCGACGTCGCCGGCCAGCCCGCGGCCCAGATCACCGCCAGTGCGTACAAGTCGACCACCACCTTCGACGCCACGACCCTGCTCGCCACGGGAACGTACACCGCCGCGATCAACCTGTTGACCGACCCGGGAGAGATCGGCCTGCTTGCGCTCAACGGCTCAAATAACAACGAGATCAACCTCGACAACTTCACGATCATCCCCGAGCCGGCGTCTCTGGCCTTGCTGAGTCTGGGCGGGTTGGTCGTGGCCCGTCGTCGCTGGACCGCATGCCGCCGCGCTTAAGGAAACCGCCATACCCATTGCGAAGCCCACGGTCAGCGGCCGTG
>CAYNCM010000065.1:0-18628 GCA_964395825.1 uncultured Planctomycetaceae bacterium | reverse complement strand
GATTTTGTGACCCTGCCCGCACAGGAAACCCGCCGTTGGGCCATGGACCGCCGCATCCCGCCGCCGCGTCAAGGGTTGCGCTGCGCGGTGGATGGCCAGCCCCGGCGGTCGAAGATCGCCCCGGTCCCGCCGGGCGGTTTGCTGAACAAGGATTAGCCGATGTCGTCATATCCGCTGCTTGAATCGCTCGGCGGTCCGGCCGACCTGAAGCAACTGCCGCTGGAACAGTTGGAGGAACTCGGCGAGGAAATTCGCCACGCGATCTGCGAGCAGGTGTCGCAGACGGGCGGCCACCTGGCGCCGAACCTCGGCGTGGTGGAACTGACCCTTGCGCTGCATTACGTGTTCGACTTCGTCGAGGACCGGCTGCTGTTCGACGTGGGGCACCAGTGCTACCCGCACAAGCTGTTGACCGGGCGATTCGGATTGTTGCCGAAGCTGCGTCAGTCCGGCGGGCTGGCGGGCTTTCCGGAACCGCGCGAAAGCGATTTCGACCTGTTCAGCGTCGGCCACGCCGGCAGCGCCATCTCCACCGCGGTGGGCATGGCCCGCGGCGACGCGTTGATCGGGCAGGCCCATCGCAAGGTGGTGGCTCTGGTCGGGGACAGTTCGATCGTCAACGGCCTGGCGCTCGAGGGGATCAACAACGCCGGCACGCTCAAGCGCCAGATGCTCATCGTTCTCAACGACAACGGGATGTCGATCGGCGATCCGCAGGGCGCCCTGGCGACCTATTTCGACAAGGTCCGCCTCAATCCGCTGTATAAGGAAATCAAGCACCGGGCGAAGGATCTGCTCAAGCGGCTTCCCGGGGCGGCGAGCATCGAGTCGGCCCTCGAAGAGGCCTATCATCGTCTGGGCGAGATGACCAAGGCCGCCATCGCCCACGAACATCTGTTCGACCGGTTCGGCCTGTTGTGCGTCGGGCCGATCGATGGCCACGACCTGCCCACGCTGCTGGACATGCTCAACGAGGTGAAGGATCTGGATCTGCCCGTGCTGCTGCACGCCAAGACGGTCAAGGGCAAGGGGTTCGATTTTTCGACCAGCGATCCGACCACGTTCCATTCGCCCAAGCCGTTCAAGGTCAACGGCTGCCGGGTGGAGGTGCAAAGCGGCGGTCGGAGCTTTACCACCGCGTTCGCCGAGGCGCTGAGCGAGCTGATGGCCGAGGACGCGACGATCGTCGCCACGACCGCGGGCATGCCGGATGGTACGGGGCTGGCCAAGGTTTCGCCGAAGTTCCCCGAGCGGGTGTTCGACGTGGGCATCGCCGAATCGCACGCCACGGACATGAGCGCGGGGATGGCGAAGTCGGGGCTGAGGCCGTTTACGGTGATCTATTCCACGTTCCTGCAGCGGGCGTTCGACCAGGTGTTCCAGGAAGTGTCGTTGCAGGGGCTTGCGGTGCGGTTCTGCATGGACCGCGCGGGCCTGGTCGGGGGGGACGGCGCGGTGCATCACGGGTTCCTCGACATCGCGTTTCTGCGGGGCCTGCCGGGGCTGGTCGTCACCGCCGCCATCGACGAGCCGACCCTCAAAGCCGCGCTGCGCTTCATGCAGACCTACGATGCCGGTCCGTCGAGCGTGCGCTACCCGCGCGACAACGTGCCCGACCCGGTGCAGGGCGATGCCACCCCGCCGTTCGCACTCGGCAAGGCGAACAAGCTGGCCGCTGGCGAGGATCTGCACATCCTGGCGTTCGGGTTCCCGGCGATCGCCGCCCTCGAAGCCCGCCAGCAACTGCATCAGCAGGGCTACTCGGTGTCGGTTTATGATGCCCGCTTCGCCAAACCCATCGATGTCGAACTGCTGGGCGACCTGATCGCCACCGACAAGCCGATTCTCACCGTGGAGGATCACGCCATCGCCGGGGGGTTCGGCACGGCGGTGCTCGAAGCGGCCAACGAAAACGCGCTGGATGCTTCGCGGATCAGCCGGCTCGGCCTGCCGGACCGGTTCATCCACCAGGGCTCGCGCCGCGGCCAACTTGCCGAGGCGGGCATCGACGCCGCCGGCATCGCCCGCACGGTGCGGCGGATGCTCGAAACCCACGCCGGTCAAACCGCCGCCAGCATTGAAGTCGGCGCCGCCCGACCCGCTCGCGCCATGCGATGAGGCCTGCTCACACGGTCCGGGGTAGACAGCCGGGGCGAGGCGATGCTCGTGGATCCTAAACGACTCAACCCGTTTTGCGTCGGCCTGCTGGTGCTGTTCGGCGCATCGCGGGCCTTTGCCTCCGATCCCGCCGCGCCCGCTTCGGTAATCTCGCCGCCCGCTTCGGCCACGCTTGAACTACGCATTGCCGCCCATCGCGATCGCGACCAACGCCTCGTTCATCGCGCCGAAGCCGCCGAAGTTCTCGACGGCGGGGAGGTCGTGGCGCGTTGGGTTCCCATCCGCCCGGCGTCGGTCAGCGCGGTGACCGCCGATTCGCGCCTCGTGGCCCGCACCACCGACACCGGCGACACCGAACTGCTGGTGTTGATCGACCCGATCACCCGCCCGATCGAGCAGACCGACATCCACCGCGTCTACACCACCACCGACCAGCGCGGCAAACCCGCGGTGGGTTTGGTGTTCGGCGATCGCGGCGGCCGGCTGCTCGGCGCCCTGACCCGAGCGAATCTTCAGCGGCATCTGGCGATCATCGTCGACGGGCAGGTGCACACCGCGCCGACCATTCAGTCCACGCTGGGCAACCATGCCGTGATGAGCGGCCACTACACTGCCGCCGAGGCAGCGGCGATGGTGACCGCGTTGACCCCCGCCACGCCCGCCGCCGCCGGTCCGATGAGCAGCGCCCCGACCTACGCCCACATGGTCGGCCGCACCATGACCGTGCTCTTGTTCGGCGCCCTGGCTTTGGTGGTCGCCGGCATCGTCGTGGTCATTTTTCTGTTCGGCCGCAAGGCGGGGTGAGCCGGTTCAACCGAAGGAGCGACCATGTGGCGAGTGATGGCGGTGGCGTGCCTGCTGCTTGGGGGCTGCGGCGAGAGCGGTGAGACGGTGGTGCCGGTGGATCGCGCCGCGGCACCGGCCTCAACCGCACCGGGTGCGCCGGCTGATGCGACGCCAGCCGATCCAGTACCCGCAACCGAAGCGGCCCAGCCAACGGCAGTGACGCAGGCCCCCGCCACACCGCGCGACGACCGCGTGGTTCACGTGATTGTCGCGCTGGCGGACAACCAGCACCAGGGCATCGTCCGTGTGCCGGCGGACCTGGGCAACGGGCAGAGCGTTCGCACGAACCTCTACTGGGGCGCGATGTACGGCGTCAAGACGTTCACCCAGCGCCAGCCACGCTGGCAACGGCTTTCGGCATCATCGCGGGCAGCCAAGTACCCCATCCTCGAAACATGTGTGTGGGTCGACACCACCGCCACGCCGCGGCGGTACATGGTGGCGCAGGCTTACGATGGTCGGGCGATGAAGCAGGCATTGGTCGACTTCTTCGCCATCGCGTCGGGCGATCGGCCGCTGGGGGAGGGGAACGTCGCGGGCAAGCCCCTCGCGTGCGGCAGTGAGGCTGATCTGGTGTGTTTCGTCGGCCATAACGGGCTGATGGAGGTCTCACTTGATGCCGAGCCTGTGCCCAGCGGCAAGGCGCATCCGGCGGCGGCCGTCGTGCTGGCGTGCAAGAGCAAACCGTTCTTTGCCGATCGCCTGACGCAACTGGGCTGCACGCCGTTGGTGATGACCACCGGCCTGATGGCGCCCGAAGCGTACAGTCTCGATGCGATCGTGGCCGCATGGTCTGCCGGGGGTGATGCCAATGCCGCTCGCCGAGCCGCCGCCAAGGCCTATGACCGGTACCAGAAGTGTTCAATCACCGCCGCGCGGCGACTGTTCGACGCGAACTGAACGCAGATGAATCTCGTGCTATCGTCGCGCACGACAAACCGCCGCGCATCGGCTACCATCACCCACAAGCAACGAGCAACAAGCAACGAGTGAACCATGCAAACCACCCTCATCATCCTCAAGCCCGACTGCGTCCAGCGCGGCCTGATGGGCGAAGTCATCGGCCGCTTCGAGCGCAAGGGCCTTCGCATTGTCGCCGCCAGGTTCATGCAGGTTCCCGATGACCTCGCCCGAACCCACTACGGCGAACACGAAGGCAAACCGTTCTTCGAAAGTCTGCTGGAATTCATCACCGCCACGCCCGTGCTTGTCATGGCGGTCCGCGGGCGCAAGGCCGTGGAAATCTGCCGCACGCTGATCGGACCGACCGACGGCTCCCAAGCCCCGCCCGGCACCATCCGCGGCGACTATGGCATGAACAACTCCACCAACCTTGTCCACGGCTCCGATTCGCCCGAATCGGCCGAACGCGAAATGAATCTCTGGTTCGACCCGGCCGAACTGATCGACTGGCGGCGCGATCATCAGCCGTGGATCGACCCGTAAAGGCATCAGGCAGAAAGGCGAAGGCCAAAGGCGGAAGAGTGAATTGCTCGCGCTTCGGCCGTTTGCCTTCCGCGTTTCTTCCCGCTAGACCCCATAGCCGATCCCCCATACCCTACTGGCATGGCTTACTCCACGCTGGGCGATTTCGTCGCCGCGCTCGAGGCCGCCGGCGAACTGCACCGTGTCAGCGCGCCGGTTTCCCCGCTGCTCGAATGCACCGAGATCGTTGATCGGGTCAGCAAGTCGTCCGCCGCGCGGTTGTCGTCGCACGCGCCGCAATTCGACCCGCACCACCACGCGCTGGGGGGCAAGGCGGTGCTGTTTGAGAATGTCGAAGGCTCGTCGATGCCGCTGTTGATGAACGCGTTCGGCAGCTATCGGCGAATGGAGATGGCGCTGGGTTGCGAGGAAGGAGGTTTCGCCTCTCTGGCGGCGAAGATCGAGCAACTCGCCAAGCCCGAACCGCCGGTCGGCCTGATGGAGAAGATGAAAAAGGGCCTGGAACTGGCCCGCATCGCCGGCGTCAGCCCGAAGGTCGTGCGCAGCGGCGCCTGCCAGCAGGTCGTGCGCCCCGGTGATGAGGTCAACCTGTTCGACCTGCCGATCATCAAGTGCTGGCCGCTCGATGGTTCGCCGACCGCCGTGGGCTACCCCGACCTTTCGCCCAACCAGGGCCAAGGCCGTTACATCACCTTCGGCCAGATGTACACCCTCCACCCGGACGATGCCGGTGTCGAGGGGCCGCGCCCGTCGCGCAACGTCGGCATGTACCGCGCTCAACTGCTCACGCCCAACACCACCGCCATGCACTGGCACATGCACCACGATGGTGCGAGGCACTGGCGGGCGTGGAAGAAGCGTGCGCAAAGCGGCGCCAACCGTGACGCCGGTCGGGGAATGCCGTTGGCCATCGTCTTCGGTGGCCAGTCCGTCCTGCCCTACGCCGCCACCGCGCCGCTGCCGCCGGGCGTCAGTGAACTGCTGTTCGCCGGTTTCCTCAACGGCAAACCCATCGAACTGGTTGCCTGCAAAACCATTGATCTGCACGTCCCGGCCAACGCCGAACTGGTCATCGAAGGGTGGGTCTCGATCGAAGCTTCCGATCCAAGCCCTCAGCCCCGCACCCTCAACGCCGGGCACGAGGTGCTCGAAGGCCCCTTCGGCGATCACACCGGCTTCTACTGCCTGCCCGAGGTGTATCCCCTGTTCACCGTCACCGCCGTCACGCATCGGCGCGACCCGATCTTTCCGGCGACCATCGTCGGCCTGCCACCGCAGGAAGATTACTACATGGGCAAGGCCACCGAGCGCCTGTTCCTGCCTCTGTTGCGAACAATGATTCCCGACATTGTCGATTACGACCTGCCCCTCTTCGGCGCGTTTCACCACTGCGCCTTCGTACAGATTCGCAAGGAATATCCTCTCCAGGCCCGCCGTGTCATGCACGCGATCTGGGGCGCGGGGCAGATGGCCTGGACCAAGATGATCGTCGTCGTCGATGACGATGTCGATGTCCACGACCACGAACAGGTGCTTTTCCACCTGTGCGCCCACTGCGACCCCGGCCGCGACGTCGAAACCGTCACCGGCCCGCTGGACATCCTCGATCATGCCGCCCCGGTCTGTGGCGCCGGAACCAAGATCGGCTTCGACGCCACCCGCAAACTTCCCGCCGAATCCGCCCGCGGCCACGCCGTGCGCGATTACCCCGAACGCCTCGCCATGACCGATCAGGTAAAACGACAGGTCGATCAACGCTGGAGGCAATTCGGTTTCGATGAGCCGGTGATTCGTTGATTCGTCAATTCGTGAACCCGTGCATCCGTTTCGCGGCCGACGCGCCGCGTCGTCGCACGGACCCGGCCCATGGGTGTTCAGCGCGCCCAACCCCTCAGGGCCGAACAAGGGGAGCGGTACCGTGATGTCGTGGTGCGGGCCTCGACCAGGCCATGATAGGTTTCGCCGGGCCGGAGCGTATCCGCCGTTCGCTCGGTTCAGGGACCGGCTTGGCGATGCGGATGGGCGGTTCTATGATCGGTCGGCCGATGATGGACGATCCGATTCCCCATCCCGACGTCGCGCCGCGGTACACCGATCTGCCGTTGCCGCCGTACCGGTTCATTCCCGGCGCCGGTCGCCCGCACCCGATGCGCGCCGGCGGCTACATGAGCGAATTCGACTGGGTGTTCGAGGGCGTGCGTCCGCCGCGGCGCTGGCGCGAGCAGCGCTGTTACCTCTACGGCGTGGATCTGTTCAACCGGGCCTACTGGTGGGAAGCGCATGAGGCGTGGGAAGCGTTGTGGCACCGCACGCGCGACCCGATCCAACATGAATACATTCACGGGCTGATCCAACTGGCCGCGGGATTGCTGAAGTGGCATCTCGGCCGCACGCGCGGGGTGCGGGTGCTCAGCGTCAAGACCATCAGGCGGCTGAAGGTGGTGCGAGACAGGGGGACCCTGGAAGGGGGTCGGCGTTACATGGGCCTGGACGTGGTGGGGTTCGTGGATCGTCTGGAGCGCACGTTCCGGCCGTTCGTGCCCGGCGGGGCGGGGGCCGATGCGGGTCCGGTCGAGCCGATCGTCATGCGGTTGGAACAGGATCACCGTTCCGCGTGAATGGGCGGGGCCATCGTGTTCATCCTCCCCGCTGTCGGCGTTTGACCTGGTTGCCGCCGGCGCGGTCGATCAGGCCGCGGAGCTGGAACACGGTCAGGTGGCTCTGCACGGCGGCGACGGGCAGACCGCTGGCCGCGGCGAGGTGGTCGATGGACCTTGCTTCGCGGCCGATCGCCTCGTACAGCTTGGCCTGATCGCCGGACAGATTCGATGCGCCGACGGGCGCGGCGGGGGCGGTGTCGGCCTGGTCGAACAGGGAAGCTTGCTTGAGCGCCTGGCCGGTCTCGCCGAGCGCATCGAGAATGTCGGCGGCGTTGGTGACCAGGGCGGCCCAGCCTTCGCGGATCATCTTGTGACAGCCGGCGCTGGCGGGTGAATCGACGCGCCCCGGCACGGCGAGCACTTCGCGGTGGTGCTCTTCGGCGGCGAGGCGGGCGGTAATCAGCGCCCCGCTGCGCCCGGCCGCCTCGACCACCAGCACGCCCAACGCCATGCCGCTGATGATCCGGTTGCGGCGGGGAAAGTTCTCGGCGATCGGCGGCGCACTCATGGGCAGTTCGCTGATCACCGCGCCGCCGCCGTGGGCGATGGCGTCGAACAGATCGGCGTTCTCCGGGGGATAGGCCTGCGACAGCCCGCAACCGAGCACGGCGATGGTGCGGCCCTTGACCCGCAAAGCGGCGCGGTGGGCGGCGGTGTCGATCCCTCTCGCCCCGCCGGAGACGATGCACAGCCCGGCCTGGGCGCAGGCGGCGGCAAGACGGTCGGCCTGTTCGCGCCCGTACGCCGAGCACCGGCGCGATCCGACCACCGCCAGGGCGACCGAATCGGTTCGACGCCATGCGCCGCGCACGAACAGCAGCGGCGGCGGATCGTGAATGTGCTTCAGCAGGGGCGGGTATTCATCGTCGTCCAGGCCGACGGCCCGGGCATGGGCTTGCTCGATCAACTGCCATTCGCGGTCCGGGTCGGCTTCATCGAGGCCGCGCCGCACCCGGTCGGCGAGGGTGGCGCCGATGCCCTCGACCTGTTGGAGTTGTCTGATCGAAGCGTGGACCACCGCGACCGGATCGCCAAAGGCCTCTTCGAGCCGGCGGGTCAGGCGCGGGCCGAGTCCGCTGACGGTGGCCAGTCGGATTCGGGCGTCGAGCGATTCGCTGCGCATGGCGAAAGTTTAGCAGAAGGGGAGGCGATCGTCGGCGTCAGGACGCCCCGACGTGAGCAGGCCGCAGCCGATCAGCAGACCGCCGAGGGCGAACAGGCCCAGCCGCGGGGCGGGCCGCGTGGTCAGGCGGACCAGTTGACTGTTGGGCACGGTCGGCGTGGGGGCGGGGGGCGGGTCGCCGGCCCGCAGCCACTGCTCGCAGTGCACCGCTTGTCCGGGTTCGGCGGGGGTCAGATCGTCGAACGTGTTCGCGCCGACGGGCTTGAGATGCAACTCATGCCAGGCCAGCCGCTGGAGCAGCATGGGGTCGCCCCGGCGCACCGCGGTGATGAAGTGGGTGTAGTGGTCGTGTCGCGTTTGCAGATGGGCGAGCAAGCGGTCGGCCGCATCGCGGTGCTGACGCAACAGGTCGACCTGCAGCGATGCGGGCACGAGCAAAGCCAGCGCCACCATCGCCGTCCCGGCGATCAGCATGGCCCATCCGCCCAGGTCGGCGCGGTCGGCCAGGCGGACGAATTGAGCGCCCAACGTCTCCACGTTGCGGAGAATATCGGCCGTTCGGCGGTTGGTTCGACAGAAATGGCAGGGGCGGTGAGCGGCAATCGGCTCAACGGGTGGCGGGCCGACGAACGTCGGTTACAATGGCCCGGCTCGCCAGGAGTTGCCCCCCATGACCGACCCGCCCCGCGAAAACCCACCCCGCCGGGACCAGGCCTACGACCCGGCCGACGCCCTGAAGTCCATGGCCGACGGTGAACACCGCGAGGATGTCGACGTGGACGCGCCCGTCGGCGGCCAGACGACCGACGCTCGGACCGACGCCGGTGACCATGAAACGGACGATGCCATGGCCGCATTCGCCCAGGCGGCCGGCCCATCAGGCGAAGCGGTGGACCTCGACGAGGCGTTCGGCGGGGCCGACGAGGAGCAATCCGCCGCCAATCGCGCCCGCGCCCGCCGCCAGGCCGGCAATCTCTCTGCCAAGTCCTTCAAGCCCACGAAGTTCCACTTCCTGCTGATCCGCCTGTCGGTGGTGATGGGGATCCTGCTGATCGTGCCGGGCGTTCTGGGGTTGGGGGTTCTGCTGCGGGGCGTGTTGCCGTTCGACGTGCCGCTGGCGCGGAAGGAGCACGCCACGGCGTTCGCGGTGTTGATGCTCATGTGCTGGCCGGTCGCCGCGTGCCTGCTGATCGGGGCTTCGTATTTCAGCAAGCAGCTCCGCCTGATCGAATCGCGCCACCACCGGCGATGAAGCGTGTTGAAAGGGTGTGATCGGCTGCGCCGCGCCGTTGACACCGCGTCGGGTCACAGGTACAAGCGAGGTGCCTCACAAGCAGTGGTGGAGCCGATCGCCGATCCCCTTTCCGCCGGCCCAGCGTCCGGGCCCGCACGGCTCCGCAGGTGATCCAGCACAGGACCGCGGCCATGGCTGCACGCAAGACCAGAACCTCTTCGGCCAGGAAGACGGCGAAGAAGACCACCAGGAAGACATCGAAAAAGTCGTCGAAGAAGACGGCGAAGAAGTCCACGAAGAAAACGTCGAAGAAAACGTCGAAGAAGACAAAGAAGAAGACGAAGAAGAAGGTCGCTGCCGGCGCATCGAAGAAAAAGCCCGCCACGAAGAAAGTCACCCGGGCCCGATCAACGAAAAAAACCCCGCGCCAGCGGGCCCACCCCGCCCCGGCGTCGATGCTCACCCACGACAGGATCGCCCGCCGAGCGTACGAAATCTGGGAAGCGACCGGCCGCGTGCCCGGACAGGACGCCCAGAACTGGCGCCTCGCCGAAGCCCAGCTCAAATCCGAACTTGGCCTTGCGTGAGTCCGGTGGCGCGTGCAGCGTCACTTGTGCCCCGCCGGGCCTTCGCCGGCCAGGTACTTATCCCGCAGCGCCTGCTCGAGATCCACTGCGTTGATGTTCGCCAGCGTGCACAGCCAGGCGAACACATCGGCGAATTCCTCGGCCCGATTGGACTGATCGTCGCCATGCAGGGCCGTGGCCAGTTCGCCCACCTCCTCCACGAACCACATGAACGTGCCCGGCGTGCCCCGCGCCGAATCGGTGTCGAAGTAGCGCCGGCGGATGTGTTCCTGAAACTGCCGAACGGTCAGGGGTGGGGCGTGGTTCATGCCGCTATCAAACCGCCTGCGCCTGCCGCGGTCAACCGCCCCGTTTACCGTCCCGCGTGAATCGGCGGAGATCGACCAAGCGCCTGGGCCCGACTCGGCGGCCGATCGGGTACCATGGATCGCCGATGCCCATCACCCGCGACAGTGCGCGGCTTTCGATCACTTCCACCCCGGCCCAGATGCTCCTGCTGGCGGCGTGGGGCGTGTGGTACGGCTTGTCGTTTCCCCGGCCGAACCTCTGGCCGCTGGCGCACCTGGCGGTGGCACCGCTGACGCTGCTGGCGGTGCGGGGCGAGCCGGCGAAGCGCGTGCTGGGGCTGAGCTACGTGCTGGCCGTGGCCTGGTGGTGTGCGATGTTGGCGTGGTTGACGCAGGTCACCGTGGCCGGCTACCTGGCGCTGGGCGTATACCTGGCGCTGTACACGCCGCTGTACGTGGCGGTGATCCGATTCTGCTCGCGGCGGATGCACGTGCCGCTGGTACTCGGCGTGCCGGTGGTGTGGGTCGCCTGCGAGTACCTGCGGGGCCTGATGCTCACCGGATTCCCCTGGTTCAGTCTCGGTCACAGCCAGCCGACCGCCATGATCCAGGTCGCCGATTTTTCCGGGGCGTACGGCGTGTCGTTCGTGGTGGCGATGACCAGCGGGTTGATCTGCGACCTGCTGACCAATCCCTTGTTGAGGCCGATCGCGGGCAGGCTCCGCATGGGGCGGGTGGTGCTGACGAGCCTGGTGGTGTGGATCATGGTGATGGGGGGGACGCTGATCTACGGCGCCTGGCGGATCGCCGAATACCACGCAACGGACGATGACCTTCCGACCCTTGCGGTGACCCTCGTGCAAACCGACGTCGAACAGTCGAACAAGATTGCCCCCACGCTGGAAGCCGAGCGCGCGGGGTTCAACCGGGCCGTGGCCCTGACAAAATCAGCCGCCGAGGGGGCGGACCTGGCGGTCTGGCCGGAAACGATGGTGCCCGGGTCGCTGAATGACCGGTCGATGCGCATCTCGGCGTGGGCCGAAGCGGAAGCGGCGAAGATGCAGGCGGCCGGTGAAGCGGACGCCCCGCAGACCCGGCCGCGATACGACTGGCTCCGACGGGCGGCCGAATATCGCGCCTACCGCCGGAAGCTTGAAGCACTCGCCGCCCATCGTTCGACCGCCCTGGTCGTCGGATCGCACACGACGATCGGTTGGGGCACGGACGACCGGCGCGATTACAACTCGGCTTACTTCTTCGACGCCGCCGGCCATCTCCGGGGGCGGTACGACAAGATGCACCGCGTGCCGTTCGGCGAGTACATCCCCTTCGCCGACATTCCGTGGGTCCAGAATGTCCTGATCCGTTTGACGCCGTACGATTACAATTACTCGCTGTCGGCCGGTCGCCGCATCGCGGTGTTCGAGGTGCCGGTCGGCCTTGGCGACGGCGCCGCGCCGCGTCATCCGCCCTTGCGCCTGGCCACGCCGATCTGTTTTGAGGACGTGATCAGCCACGTTTGCCGAAACATGGTGTACGGCGAAGACGGGCGCAAGCGCGTCGACATGCTGGTGAACCTGACCAACGATGGTTGGTATCCCGGCTGGGCGCAGGGCCCGCAGCATGAGCAGATCGCCCGGTTCCGCTGCGTGGAAAACCGCGTGCCCATGGCGCGAGCCGTCAACCGCGGGGTCAGCTCGTTCATCGACTCGTGCGGCCGGGTGATCGGGCGGGTGGAGGTGGCCGGCCGAACGCAGAGGGTCCGCGGGACCGCGACCGCCGAATTGCGGCCTGACCCGCGGCGCACGCTGTTCGGGCGGGTGGGCGATGCGTTCGCCGTGGTGTGCGGCCTGGTCACGGTGCTGGGCGTCGCGGCCTCGGCGCTGGTGCGAAGACCCCGGAGACAACCCCAATGATGCAACGGATTCCCATGGCGGCGGCGCTGGTGATGTGGATCGTCACGTCGGCCGGGGCGCAGGACAGCTCCGCCGATCAGGTCAGACAGGCGGTGGCGCGATCGCGGATGTACAACCGCGCGATCGCCATGTTGCTCGAATCGGCGCAGTCGGCCGATCCGTTCCTCCGGGCCAACGTGATCGAAGCGATGCAGCAGGTGCCCGACCGCGCCCGGCCGCTGATTCAGCGGGGCCTGGGCGATCGCCACCCGGTGGTGCGGTTCGCCTCGGTGGTGTCGGCGGGGCTGCTGAATTTGGACGGGCTGATCCCGGCGATCCGTCCGCTGGTGCGCGATGAGAATCCTTCGGTGCGGGCGGCGGCGATCTACGCGCTGCACGCGATGGGCGATGAGATCGACCTGACGCCCCTGGCCGGCATGTTGCGATCGAACGACCCGTCGCTGCGGTCCAACGTGGCGATGATTCTCGGTCTGCTGGGCGACGAAAGCGCGGTGCCGCTGTTGCAGAGCGCCGCGGCCGTGCCCATGCCCCGCACCGGCGCCGAGCGCACCGCGGTGGTGCGGATTCAGGTGGCCGAGGCGATCGTGAAGCTGGGCAAGGATTCGGAACTCAACGCCCTGCGGGCGGGCGCGTACAACCAGTTCGATGAAGTGCGGGTGCTGGCGATCACGGCGATGGGCGCGGTGGGCGATGAGCGGATGGCGCCGGCGCTGCGGCAGTTCCTGACCGATGAACCGGTGGAGATTCGCCTGGCGGCGGCCGGCGCGCTGGCGCGGCTGGGTCACGCGGACGGCCTGGCCACCGCGCAGCAGGCCGCGGCCCACGAAAACCCCGTCGTCCGGGCGCAGGCGGCGTGGGTGCTCGGCTGGTTCGGCGACGCCGGTGCCCTGGGCACGCTCAAGCCGATGCTCGACGATGCCGACGAGCAGGTGCGGGTGTCGGCGGCGGGGTCGCTGGTGCGGCGGCTGTCGGGGGCCGGCGGGGCGAAATGACGGTTAAGAAAACGCTGGGAGCGATTTGACAACCGACCCCCAAGCGGTTACATAAACCCGTTAACAGTCCGGACGTGCGGCCCGAGCAGGCGGGTCGGACAACGCGACGTTGCAAGCCCCGGACCGCAGACCACCTGAGTCCCGCTCAATCCGCATTCGGGAGGCCCTCCCTTGAGCATCCTTACCAAACTCTTTGTTGTGCTGGCGACCGTTCTTTCCCTGTTGCTGGTGGCGCTGCTCGTGCCGTTCGTTCAGAACAGCACGACGCTCAAACAGCAGTTCGACGAGGTGAAGACCCAGCGCGACGTCGCCCAGATGCAGGCCCGCACGGATGCGGCCGAACTGGTCCGGGCCCAGGACGTCCTGACCACCGCCACCAGCCGCTTCGAGAAGGAGAAGCAGGAACTGATCGTCCAGAACGACAACCTGCTGACCGAGCTGTCCCAGAAGCAGGACGATCTGGTCTCCACCCGGGCCGACCTCAAGCAGGCCCAGGCCCGCCAGCGCGAGTTGACCAGCGCCCAGGAGCAGAGCGCCAAGATCATCGCCATGCTCAACGACGAGGTGAAGACCCGCCGCACGGACAACCTCGACCTGCGCACGAAGAACATCGCCCTGAGCAACCGGGTCAACGAACTGCAGACGCAGAACGAAACGCTTGTCCAGCAGATTCGCCTGGTCAAGGAACAGATGTTCGCCCTGCAAAACGAAATGGAACAGGCCGCCGAAGCCGTCCAGTCCACCGCCGCCCCGACGGAGGCGGCGCCCGTGGCGGCGGATCGGCCGGTCCGCGGCATGATCACCGATGTGCGGCAGGTCGGCGAGGTCACCTTTGTCGCCCTCAATGTCGGGACCAACGACCAGGTCCGCCAGGGCATGGAGTTCATGATCCACGAAGGCAACCGGTTCATGGGCAACATCGTGATCACCAAGGTGGACCTGAACTCGGCGGCCGGACGCGTCACCCTCGCCCAGGGCCCGATCAAGGCCGAGCAGGAAGTGCTCACCGGCGGATTCTAAAGGCAAGCGACCCGCCTGCTGCCCTTTGCCTTCTGGAGCGAACCATGAGTCGAATCGACACCGGCGCCCCGAGCCGCCCCAAGGCCATGCCCAATATCTACACCGTCCTGGCCCTGGTGGCCACGCTGGCCGTGGGCGCGGCGGTGGGCTTTGTCTGGTACTACGCCACACAACTCAGCGGCCAGGCCAACCCGTTCGCCACGCTTTAGACCGCTTCGCCCGGCACGCCGGTGCGCCGGTCCGAGCGTCGCGGCATCGGCGGCGGGCGAACCGGAGGCCGATTTCCGCTTGCTTCGACGATCGGTTTTCTACATGATCGGGTGAAACGATGGGGCAATCAGGCACGCCTCCGCCAACACCTTCCGCACCCGCGGGTTGTGGAAAGGGGCTCAGCACGTTTGTTTCTCGATAGCCTTCTAGGTTGGGTCAGCGTCGACATGGGGATCGACCTGGGCACGTGCAACACGCTGGTGTGCGTGCGGGGCGAGGGCATTGTGCTCAACGAACCTTCCGTGGTCGCGGTGAAAAAGGGCACCAACCACGTGCTCCAGGGCGGGAACGCCGTCGGATGGGTGGCCAAGGAAATGCTCGGCAAAACGCCCGGGTCCATCACCGCCATCCGCCCGCTGAAAGACGGGGTCATCAGCGATTTTGAAATCACCGAGGCGATGCTCAGCTACTTCATCCGCAAGGTGCAGGGCCGCCACCGCTTCATCGGCCCGCGCGTGGTCATCGCCGTGCCCAGCGGCATCACCGCCGTGGAAAAACGCGCCGTGCTCGACTCGGCCGAACGCGCCGGAGCCCGCCGGGTGTATTTGGTCGAGGAGCCCATGGCCGCGGGCATCGGGGCCGGTCTGCCCATCGTCGAAGCCACCGCCAGCATGATCGTCGACATCGGCGGCGGCACGACCGAGGTCGCCATCATGTCCCTGGCCGACATCGCCGAATGCACCAGCGTTCGCGTGGCCGGCGACGACATGGACGAGGCGATCATCAACCACATGAAAAAAACCTACAACCTCATGGTCGGCGAGCAGACCGCCGAGCGGATCAAGATCGAGATCGGCTCGGCCGCCCCCGTCGGTGAGGAGACGACCATCGAGGTGCGCGGCCGCGACATGATCAGCGGCCTGCCCCGAAAAACCGTCGTCACCAGCGAGGAAATCCGCGAAGCACTCCAGGAACCGATCAGCGCCATCATCAACACCGTCACCCGCACCCTCGAACGCGCCGAGCCCGAGCTGGCCGCGGACCTGGTCGACAACGGCATCGTCCTCGCCGGCGGCGGGGCCCTGCTGCGGGGTATTGACGTCGTGCTTTCCAACGCGACCGGTCTGGACGTCCGCATCGCCGACGATCCGTTGACCTGCGTCGCCCGGGGCACCAGCATCTACCTCGAAAACATTGAGGACTGGAAAGCCACGATGGAAAGCGACATGGACGAGATGTAGCCGCTTCGCGGAATGTCCAATTCCAAAGGGCAAAATTCAAATGGATGGGGATGCGTCATCCGCACCGATTTCCCATTCAACGCATGCTTGCTCGTGATCTTCGTGTCTTCTTCGTGGTCTTCGTGTTAATCTCTTAGCCGACACGCGATCGGTTTCGCATGGCATTACCTCGTGTTTCATTTCGACGCTGGATCAAGCCCGGGCTGCTGGTGCTGCTTGTGGTCGGGGCATTGGTGCCGGCGTCCAGCGGGATCGGCCGGGCGTACCAGGCGGTGACCGGGGCGGCCCATTCGGTCGTGGAACTGTTCATCGGTGTCGGGGCTCGACCCTTCGCGGCGCTGGCGTCGCAGTTCCGGGACGACCCGCATGAACCGGCGCATTTCGCTGAGCTGGTAGAAGCCAACCGACGCATCGAATATCAGCAGAACCTGATCCTTCAACTGTGGCAGGAGAACCAGCGCTATCGGCGGGAGAACGCGGCGCTGCAGGAGATTCGCCGGCAACTCGACCGCCAGCGTTACCTGCCGCGGCCGGCGCGGGTCTTGGGCCGGTCCACCGACCCGGCCACGCGCACCGTTACGCTCAACCGTGGCGCCGGTGCCGGCATGGTTGAAGGGGCGACCGTGGTGACCGGTCCCCACCTGCTCGGGCGCATCGTCAAAGTCGGGCGGCTCACCGCCGACGTGCAACTGATCACCGCGCCGGGGACGACGTTGCAGGCGGTCATCACCCCACCGGTGTGGACGGTGGATACGCTCCCCCCCGAACGGTTGCGCGAGCCGGCACAATTCAAGCTCGACGGCGCCGGCCGGTTCACCGCCATCGCCCACCAGGACATGACCGTCAACCTCGGCGATATCGCCCACCTGTCCGATCCGTCGCCCCACTGGTCGGACAGCGCCCAGGGCATGATCGTCGGCGAGGTCGTTGAGATCGCCCCCGTCCACGAACCGCCGCTGCGCAAGAAGATCGTCATCGAGCCGCTGGATGACTTGTTCTACCGCGATGAAGTGACCGTGATCCTGCCGCGAGGAGAGGGAAGCCAGGGCCCGACACGATGAACTGGACCATCTACGCCATCTTTGTTTACGTCTTCCTCGCCGTGCAGACGGGTTTTGCGCCGGCGCTGGAACTGGCGTCGGACTGGCGGTACGGCCCGGTCGCGCCGCGTTTTGAGTTGATCCTGGTTGTCTTCGTCGGCCTGCTCGCGGCGCGCGGCACGACCATCGCCGCGTGGGTCATCGTCGGCGCGCTGGTCGACCTGCTCACGGTTTACCCTTCCGGGGGCGGGGGTGATGGGCTGACCTTGATCGGGCCGTACACGCTCGGCTTTCTCGTCGGGGCGCTGGTGCTCCACCAGATCCGCGGCATGGTCCTCCGCACGCACCCGCTGAGCATGGCGTTTTGTGTCTTCGTGTGCGGATTGACGGTGAGCCTGGTCGTCGTGGCGCTGTTCACGATCCGTTCGTGGTACGACGGGGCGTCGATGCCCGGGTTCAGCGGCGCGGCCGAGCTGTTCGCCCGCATCCTCAGCACCGTCTACACCGCCGCCCTGGCCCTGCTGTTTGCCTGGCCGCTGCTGAAAACGACCAACCTGCTGGGGCTGCAACTGTCCCGGCAATCGAGGCGGTAACGGGTACGGGGCACCCGGACCTTCAAAAGCTCAGGTCCGGCTTGGGGTCAGCATCGTGAGCAGGGGTGATGAGTCGGACATCGACTCCACCGCCGCATCCGCGCCGGCTTCGCGCAGTTCGTCGAGGGTGTACGGCCCCGTCGCCACGGCGAAGGCCACGCAGCCATTGGCGCGGGCGCAATGCACGTCGCGCGGCGTGTCGCCGATGACGATCACATCCCCCGGAAAGATTGTCATGCCTCGCAACTGTTCGTACTCATGCATGGCGTGCGCCACGATGGAAGGGCGATCCGGGCCGTCGTCGCCGTAACCGGTGACGAGGAATTGGGCCGGGTCGATGCCGGCGGCAGTGAGCTTGATGTCGGCGGCCACACGATAGTTGCCCGAGACGATGCCCAGCGTCACGTCATCACGGCGGCCCAATACTTCCAGCAATTCAATGATGCCTGGCTTGGGGACGGCTTGGGCCGCCTGTGTGTCGAAGTCGGTGGTCAGTTGCTTGACGTACCGACGGTGAAAGCGATCGTGGTGTTGGGGCTGATCGTCGAGGCCGTGGTTGGTCGCGGCCTCGGCGAAGAGGACCGGGTCCAGCCCGCCGGCGACGAGGACGCCCTCGAACGTGAAGTGCTCGCCGAACAGGTCGCGGCCCGCGGCGTTCATCGCCCGCATGCCCGCTCCGTTAGAACCGATTAATGTGCCGTCGATGTCAAATAGAAGCAGTTTCATGCCGATGATTTTACAGTCCCCGCAAGAGCGAAGCGGCACGGCGGGCGCCTTGGATAGTTGGGCCCGGTTGAAGCAGGTGAAAAGCCTGCCGATCAGTGGATGACCGGGGGCTTGACGCGGGCTGACCGATGTGTAAAATGCTGTGCTGCGAAGGAGGCGCTACCTAAGCGTATGCGTACAAGCGAGCGATACCGACGGTAGAGTTCGGCAGAGACTGCGATACCCATCGAAGGGGCCGCGGCCATGCCGACGGCCCCGCGTTATTTCCGGGCCGCTCCTTCAAGGGGATGAAAGATTTTGTTCCGAAGCCGTTAAGAACCCATTGACAGCGGCGACGGACAAAGTAACATGCTCGGCTCGCTTCGAGCGGCGACCCCCGCCCCGCCAAGGGGAAGATCAGGGATCACCGCCCGCAGCGATGCGGAAGTTTGTGGCTCTTTGACAAGTGAAGAAAAGTGTTGTCGCACAACACCGCCCGGTCTGTCAGCCTAGACGCAGACCGGGTACGAGCAAGGCTCTGAGGTGGCTTGGAGCATCGGCCTGCGGTCGGTGTGATCAAGCTATCAAGGGCACGCGGTGGATGTCTTGG
>CAYNCM010000064.1:0-18979 GCA_964395825.1 uncultured Planctomycetaceae bacterium | reverse complement strand
ACGCATGGAGCGCCGAGGGGGCCGGTTCGGGCAGGCCGACCTGCGAACTCATCAGCGTCGGCTGGGTGAACAGCTTCCACTGGGTCGGGATCGCGTCGACCAGTTGCGAATAGGGAACCTGGGTGCCGGCGTTGGCCAACTGGTAGTCCATCGGGGCGGCCGATACCGTCGAAACCAGCCCCGGAACCCCCGGAAGGATCGCCACCGCCACCACCAGCGCGGTGCGAAGGGCACAACTCATTTCTCCACTCCAGACCGGCCCGGTTGTGCGCGGGATTCGGCCGACCCTGGAACAACGGTCGACCGCGAGCTTTCTCTGCCTCGCGCACGCCCGAGGACCGGACGTGTGACCGGCTGAACCACGCGCCGGTCGTTCTTTCTCCACCTCAATCCTATGCCGCCGACCACCCCCGGCAAGCGATCAACGCCATTTTCCCCCACAACCGCATGGACAGCCCCGTCCAGGCCCCATATTCCCCCCAGTTTGACAGTGAAAAGGGTGCCCAAGCGTCTCGGGCCTGCCGCCGCAGGCCGGGCCTCGGCTCAACCTGCCAGCGACACCGTCACGTCGATGATGTGAGCTTTGAGGTCTTCGGTATCGAGCAGGGCGACGGTGGGGCGGCCGGTCAGCCAGCCGCCGCATTCGCCGGGGTTGAGGAACAGGGCCTGTCTGCCGTCGGGCAGCGTGCGCGTTTCGTTGACGATCTCGTGGGTGTGGCCGGTGACGATGACTTCGGCGTGCTGGAGTTGGCCGGCGGCGATCCAGTCGACGAAGTGATGCAGGACGATGTGGCGCTGGCCGAGGCGCAGGTGCATCGGGCCGTCTTCGATCTGCGGGAGGATGCGCCGGAGGCCCTTGCGCTCGCCGTCGTTGTTGCCGTAGACGCCATGCAGCGGAATGCCGGCGAGTTGATCTTCGGCGATGATCTGGGCGGCGAAGGGGGCGATGTAGTCGCCGGCGTGAAGCAGGGCGTCGACCTCGATGCGTTTGAAGTGAGCCACCGCGCGGCGCAGGGCGGGCAGGTTGTCGTGCGAATCGCTGATGATGCCGATCTTCATGGGCTGCTCCGGCGCGAGGTGTTTGGCGCATTATTCAGCGCGGCGCGGCATGGAGGCATCCGGCATGGGCTTTCACTCGCCGCAGGAGTGCACGCGCATTCTCGCCGAGGCGAGCGACCTCGGCCAGCAGGCGCGCGATTGACGGGGCCGTTGTATCAGCGTTCGAGCATCGCCCGCAGGCCTTGTTCGATGTCTTCGTGTTGGAAGCGGTAGCCGGTCTGCGCCAGCTTCGCGGCCATCGCGCGTTGGCCGGCCAGCAGAAGCGCATCGGCCATTTCGCCGAACACCGCCCGCACCGCGAACATCGGCACGTCCATGAGCGTCGGCCGATGCAGGACGCGGCCCAGCGTATCGGTCAACGCCGCGTTGGTGACCGGGTCGGGCGCGACGATGTTGAACGGCCCGCGCGCCTCGGGCGCGGTCAGCAGATGCATCAGCGCGCCGATCGTGTCGTCGAGCGTGATCCAACTGACAAACTGCGTGCCCGGCCCGAGCCGTCCGCCCAGGCCCAGCCGGAAAATCGGCAACAGGCGCTTCATCGCTCCGCCGCGCTGACTGAGCACCATGCCGAAGCGCGGGTTGACCACGCGGAGGCCGCGCTCGGCCGCCGCTTCGGTCGCCGCTTCCCACTGCCGGCACACGTCGGCCAGAAAGTCGCCGCCCGGGAGCGCGGTTTCGGTCAGCCATTCATCGCCCCGGTCGCCGTAGTAGCCCACCGCCGACGCGCTGATGAGCACCTTCGGCGGATGTTGCCGATCGGCCAGCGCCTCGCACAACAGTTCCGTCCCGCGCACGCGCGAATGCAGAATGCGATACTTGCGCTGGTCGGTCCAGCGACCGGCGGCGACCGGTTCGCCGGCCAGGTGCGCCACCGCGTCAAGCCCTTCGAGTTGGCCGGCGTCGATGGTGCCCTCGGACGGGTTCCAGGTCACGGTCGTGCCGATCGGCGCCACGGCGGGCGACGGCGGATGCGCCCGCCGCGTCAGGCGGACCACGTGATGGCCTTCGGCCATGAGCCGGCGGCACAGGGCCGTTCCGATCATTCCCGTCGATCCGCTGACCAGCACACGCATCACGTACCCCCGACAAAGATCATGGGATTCTACCACATGGATCGGGGCCGAGGCGCGGCCCGGTCCCCGCGGGGCCGCACAACGGCCCATGGCCCGAACACCCCGGAGATCCACGCAAGCCGTTTTTTATCAGTTGGTTGCATCGAATCAGGCCCGGTCTGCCTGGCCGGTGTCCGTTTTCGGGCGAATCGGTGCCCGTGGGGACATGGAAACCGGGGCCGCGATTGGGGGCGGCGAAGACAGCCGGCGGCTTGTGCGGATTCACGGATCGACAGGTCAACCGGTTCGCCCGCGGGGGCGGATGGCGTGATTCGGCGCGGTGATCTTCGCGGTGGTGGGTGAACCACGCGGGGCGGGTTGGTCGTCTGGATTTTCGTCGGGATTTGGTTATGATTCCCGCTTCGGCTGAGCACGCGCTGTCTGCTCCCGCCGGCCGGACGAAGCCGACGTTTCCGCTATCACTGTGAAAGGGCCCGCTGTTGACCTTCCGCGCGGTGACCATAGGCCTGCTGATCGGTTTGGCGATCGCCTGCTGTACCTACTTCAACGACTGGATCATCCAGCAGACGCACCTGGTGGGCAACCTGATGCCCATTTCGGTGTTCGGGGCGCTGCTGCTTTTGTACTTTTTCGTCAATCCGATTCTCGGTCGCATCCGGCCAAGCTGGTCGTTCTCGCCGGGCGAGATCGCGGTGATCGCGATTATGGGGCTGGCGGTGTGCGGCTGGCCGGGCTCGAACTTCTTCCGCACCTTCGCCGGCACGACGGCCATGCCGGCCAACCTGGTCAAGAACAAGGCGTCGTGGCAGGCGTCGAACGTGCTCAGCTATGTGCCGGGCGGTTCGCCGCAACTGGCGACGGGCTACGTGCACAACTGGACGGGCCTGGCGGATCGGCTGGTGGCGGCGGAAGACGACCCGACCCCGTCGCCGGCCCGGCTGGTCTGGAACCGCCTGGAGAACACCGCCCATTACCATCTCAACCAGGTCTCGATGAACCGCGAGGCGCTGGACGCCAACCGGCGCCTCATCCTCAGCGGACTGAACGAGTTGATCCGGTCGCGCCTGCTGTGGGACGCCAAGGCGTTCGCGGGGGTGGAGCTGCCCGATCCCCTGCGGCAACAGGTCGAGCGGGCCCAGGCGGGGCAACTGGCCGAAGGGCAGGTTCACCGGCTCAACCGGGCGCTGCTGGCGGCGGCCTTTCCCGCGCACCTCCGGCCGGTGCCCGCGGGCGAGGGGGTGCTGCTGGCGGGCGGGCAACCCGATCCCGAAGTGGTCGAGGCGCTCAACCAGGGCTGGAACGCCAAGGGCTTTCGACTCTCGCCGGACAAGATCACCAAGGTGCCATGGGGCAAATGGTGGCCGGTGCTGCGGCTGTGGGTGGGCACGGCGTTGTGCATGTCCATCGCCTCGCTGTGCCTGGCGCTGATCGTGCATCCGCAGTGGTCGCGGCGCGAGTTGCTGCCGTATCCGCTCGTGCGATTTCTGGATGAACTGACCCGGCCTGATTCGCTCACCGGGCGCCCGCGGATCTTCGCGGCCAGGCTGTTCTGGACGGCGTTTCTGATCGTGCTGGCGATTCACGTCGTCAACGGGCTTCATGCGTGGTTCCCGAACGTGCCGGAAATCAAGCTGACGCACTCGATCGCCGCGCTCAACCAGCTCTTCCCGAACGCCCGCAAGGTTCCATCGGCGTACGGGCTTTGGCGGATCGAACTGTTCTTCAGCGTGATCGGCTTCGCCTTCTTCCTGTCCAGCGAAGTGGCGTTGAGCATGGGTTTGACCTGTGCCGCGTGGGCGTTTTTCGGTTCGATCCTGATCGCCAACGGCATCGCGGTGGAAAACAGTTGGTCGGAGCCGGACATCGGTGCGATGACCCGCTTCGGGGCGTACCTGGGCACGGCGCTGATGCTGGTCTACGTGGGTCGGCGGTACTACCTGAACGTGTTGGCCAGCGCGGTGGGGTTCAAGCGTGGCAAGGAGACGCCGGCTTATGTGATGTGGGCGGGGCGGATTCTGATCGTCTCGGTGATCGGGGCGGTGTACCTGCTGGCGCGGTACGGCGGCTTGAGCTGGCAGTTGGGTCTGCTGGTGATGGGATTATGCCTGCTGGCGGTGACGGTGGTCGCGCGGATCAACGCCGAGGCCGGCGCGTTCTTCATCCAGCCGTCGTGGTTGCCCATGGCGGTGCTGGCCGGGCTGTTCGGCACGCAGGGGCTCGGGCCGGAGGCGTTCATCGTGATCGCGCTGGCCAGCGTGGTGCTGGTGGGCGATCCGCGTGAGGCGATGATGCCGTACCTGACCAACGGGCTGCGGGCGGGCGAAGCGATGGGCAACATCCGCCCCCGCAAGACGGGCAGTTGGCAGATGGTGATGATTCTGCTGGGGCTGGTCGCGGCGATGGTGGTCACGCTGACCATTCAGTACAACGAAGGCCTGTCCAGCCGCGACGGTTGGGGCAACCGAAGCCTGCCATCCATGCCGTTCGACGCCCTCAACCGGCAGTTGTCGGAGCTGACCAGCCGGGGCGAGTTGACCGAGGCGATGCAGGTCGGCGGTTGGGGGCACTTCCTGTCGATGCAGCCGGACTGGGAATCGGTGGGCTGGATCGCGGCGGGGCTGGCGCTGGTGGTCGGCTGCGCGATCGCGCGGCTTCGGCTGGCGTGGTGGCCGCTTCACCCGGTGGTGTTCCTGATGTGGGGCACCTACACCGGCAACCGGTTCGCCTGGTCGTTCCTGCTTGGGTGGCTGGCCAAGATGGCGGTGCTGAAGCTGGGCGGATCGAAGAGCTACCAGAAGGTGGTGCCGGTGGCGGTGGGCCTGATCGCCGGCGAAGTGCTGGCGGCGATCGGGTGGCTGCTCGTCGGCTGGATTTACTACATGGTCACCGGCAAGGTGCCGACCAGCTACAGCCTGTTGCCCCGCTGACCCAAGCCCATGCCGCACGCCGCCGCCGTTGCATCACGACGCGCCTCGCCGGGCCGAACCATGAAACGACTGACAGGCCAAAACCCCGCTGTTGCCGACTCGCGCTCCGCGTGGACCGGCGATCGACTGGAGACCCTCCACTGGCTGGGCCTGTCGCTGCGCGTCCGGCGCGACTGGCAGATCGTGCGTCACGGCCTCAATCGCCAGCGCGGCCGGATGACCTTCATCGACCGCACCCATCAGCGCCTGCTGGTGTCGTGGGCCCGGCTGAAGAAGCCGCTCGATCTCGACCGCGTGTTCGAAGACTACCGCGCCCGGGATCGGGAGAACGATGAACATTGCCAGATCACCCCCCTCGCCGGACCCGAGCCGTGGGAAGGCTACCGCCGAAGCCGAACCGATCAGACCATCACCCGCGCCGGGATGATCGACCCGACCCGCGAACCCGGTCTGTGGGTCGAGATGACGTTCACCTGGCCCGATGAAATCGACGAGGCGCTCGAGCAGGTCATTCTTTCCAGCGTCCGCGTCAACCCCGAGCCGGCCGACGACGAACGGTATCGCACCCGTGCGTTCCGCCTCGACGCCCGTGTGCCGGGCAAGTGGGAACTGACCAAGGTCGAGCCGAAGCCCGCCGACGTGACGTTCACCTACCAGCGAGGCCGAGCGACGCTGATGATTCAGCGCCTGGGGATGCTCGAATCGTGGTACGATGGCGATGCGCATCAGTGGATTCGCAAGACCGTGCCGCGCCCCATCGAGCGGTTCGACGCGGTGAGGTTCGCCGGCCACAGCGCCACGCTCGGGGACAGTTGGGAGAAGAACCGCCCGATCGGCCGGCTGCTGAAGCTGGTGCGTCGGCGGCGGGACGTGGTCTGGCAATGTGAGCAGGACCGGGCGCTGTACCGGCTGACGTTGTTCGCCCGGCCTCGGACCATGGCGAAGATGAATCTGGAAGATTTTGTCGTGCGGTGTTGCACGGCGCGGGGGCAGAAGCCATGAGCAAACGCCCGACCTTCAGTCCCGATGAGGCGCTGGCCGCGGTGCCCGTGCCCAACCAGGCGGTGAGCACTTCGCGCAGCGCCTCGACCAGGCAATTGCTGGTGACGGTTCCGCTGCGCAAGCCGAAGCTGCTGGTGCCGCCGCTGTCGTGGATTCTGCCGTTCCGCCAACAGAGGAAGATCGAACTGGACAAGCTGGGCGAGGAAGTATACCGGGCGTGCGACGGCCGCAAGAGCACGGCCGACATCGTCGAGGACTTCGCCCGCCGGCACGACCTGAAGTTCCACGAGGCCCGAATTCCGGTCATGCAGTTCCTGCGCGACCTGATGCGGCGCGGCGTGGTCGTCCTGCAGGGCCCGCGAAAACCCCAAGGCGCAGGGAGTCACCCTTGAAACCCATCGTCGTTCAGGACCAGGTTCGCATGGGGCCGGCCCGGTGTCTCGGGCTGACCATTTCCGGGATCAGCTACCGCATGTTCCGTTCGGCGGTCACCGTGGTCATCCTCGCCCTGGCCGTCGCCTTCTTCACCCAGGTGCTCGCGACCGAAATCATCAGCCACGAAACCCGCCTGTCCGCTTACGCCCAACTGAAGAACAAACGGTTGCTGGGCGAATGGGTCAGTCGGCTCAGCCGGCCCACCAGCCGCGCCCGCGTGCGCAGCTTGCTCGATGCCGGCGACCCCGATCGCCTGGCCGAGTTCGGCGCCTGGTCCGGCGCCACCGACGAGCAGATGGCCCAGGCCCGCGCCATCGCCAGCCGCATGCAGAAGGTCGTCGAGTACCTCGAGCAACTCAGCCCGACCAACCGGGCCGTGCTCATCGCCGATACTGAACCGGAAGTGGCCCTGCTCCAACTGGCCGAGCGCGAGAACTTCGACCGCTTCGTCGCCAAGCTCGAAGACCTGCGCCTGGTGCCGCCGCTGGGCGATCGGGCGGCGTTCGAGGAACTGATGTTCACCGACGGCCCGGTGCTGGGGACGATGATCCGGCGCATTCGCCAAGGCCACGCCGAGGCCATCGAACAGGTGCGCGCACGCCTCGGCGACCGCAGCCCGCAGGCCTTGTTCGCCAATCCCCTGCCCAGCCTGCCGCAGAGGCTCGCCGACGCCGGCTTCGTCATCGAGGCCGACGCCTTGGGAAACCTCGCCGAGCAGGCCCACTACGAGATCGATCTTCAGCGACTGGCCAAGTCGCTGACCGATCAGAAGGTGCGCCAGGCCCTGGTGCAACGGCTGAACCTCGATGCGGCCGACATCAACACCGCCATGGTGCTCGACTGGATGCGGTCGACGGGCCGGGCCGAGTGGTTCGCCGAACAGGCCGAATCCGACCCCGACGCCCCGGCGCCCGACGCCGAGCCGCTGGACGCCGGCCGGCTGCTGGAAGTCGCCGACGCCTACCGCCGCCAGCAGGACCTGCAGCAAGCGGTCGGGCCGACGGTGCCCGAAGACACCGGCAGCATCCTCGACCTGGCCGGGGCGACGCGCTGGCTGATCCTGCTGTCGTTCCTGGTGTGCACGGTGGGCGTGGCCAACGCCATGTTCATGTCGGTCACCGAACGGTTCACCGAGATCGCCACCATGAAGTGCCTGGGCGCCCTGGACGCGACGCTGATGATGATGTTCCTGTTCGAAAGCGCGCTGCAGGGGCTGGTCGGAGCGTTGATCGGCGTGGTGCTGGGGCTGCTGCTGGCGCTGGTGCGGGGGATGGTGGCGTTCGGGTCGCTGATCTTCGGTTCGATTCCCTACGACCAGGTGGGCCTCGGGCTGGTCGCGGCGATCGTGTCGGGGCTGGTGCTGGCGGTGATCGCCGCGGTGGGGCCGGCCTACATGGCGGCGCGGCTCGCCCCGATGGAAGCCATGCGTGTTGAGTAAACATTCGTTCCGGCAAGGTGAAGCCCATGTCGCAAGTCGAAACCCATACCGCCGATCAGCCGCTCGAAGCCGGCGAGAAGCCGGTCATCATCCGCACCCTCGGGCTGAAGAAGATTTACCAGATGGGCGACACGCAGACCCACGCCCTGCGCGGGGTGGACTGCACGATCTTCCGAGGCGAGTTCATCTCGATCCTCGGGCCCAGCGGTTCGGGCAAGAGCACGTTCTTCAACATGATCGGCGCGCTCGATTCGCCCACCGAAGGCCGCGTGCTGATCGACGAAGTGGACGTCGCCCAGCTTGCCGCGGTGGAGCTGGCGTTCCTGCGCTGCCGCAAGATCGGCTACATCTTCCAGAGCTACAACCTGATCCGCTACATGACGGCGCTGGAAAACTGCACCGTGCCCATGAGCTTCGCCGGGGTGAGCCCCGAAGAAGCCCGCAAGCGCGGGATGGGCCTGCTGGACCTGGTGGGCCTGGCCGATCGCTGGACCCACCGGCCGATCGAAATGTCGGGCGGCCAGCAGCAGCGGGTGGCCATCGCCCGGTCCATGTGCAACAACCCGAAAATCCTGCTGTGCGACGAACCCACCGCCAACCTGGACCTCAAGACCGGCCAGGACATTCTCGACATCCTCCGCCGCATCAACAAGGAGCGCGGGGTGACGGTGGTCTGCGCCACGCACGATCACCGGCTGCTGGACATGTGCGATCGCGTCATGTGGGTGCGCGATGGTCAGATTGAGCGCGTGGAAGAACGTAAGAACCTGAAGATTCGCCTCGGGCGGATCGAAGGGGAGGACGAATAGCCATCATGCGAGCAACCCGTGTCATCTTCGCCGCACTTCTGCTGGTCTCCGCCGCGTTCGGCCAGGCCGGCGACGCTTTTGACCGCGACCTGCGCACGCTGGCCGCCGGCGATCACCGTCTGGCCGGAAGCCCCGCGTCCAACGCCGCGTCCGACCATGTCCAGGCCCGCCTGGAGCAGATAGGCCTCGACGAGGTGTTCACCCTCGACATGCCCATGTGGCGCACCGGCGTGGCCACGTGCCGGATCACGGTCGAGGGGCGGACGGTCGATCTGCTGCCGTTCCGGCCGAACGTCATCGTGCCGCCGGTCACCGACGAGGACGGGCTGACCGCGCCGATGATCTACGTCGGCCACGGCGACCTCGACGACTTCGACCGCAAGCAGGTGCGCAATGCGATCGTCGTGTTCGACTACGCCTGCGGGACGAACTGGAAGACGGCGTTCGCGCTGGGGGCCAAGGCGGTGCTCATGCTGGGCAACCGCCAGGATACGCCCGTCGAGCCGCGCCACGTGCCGGTGCCGGCGAACCTGTTGCGGTTGTACGTGCCGGCCGAGGCGCAGGGGAAGATTGATTTTCGCGCTTCGCACGACGAAGCGAAGATCGTCAGCCACGTGCACTGGGAACTGGGCCATGCGCGCAACGTGATCGGCCTGCTGAAGGGCACGAAGCGGCTGGAATGGGAGCGGGCGAAGGCGGAGTACGACGCGGCGGTGGCGGCGGGCCGCGAAGAGGCGACCGCACCGGAAAAGCCGAACCTGGAAGTGGTGATTCTCTCGGCGGACCTGGATACCTACGGGCAGGTGCCGCACCGGTCGCCGGGCGCGCGGCGGGCGGCGAATGTCGCGGCCCTGCTCCAGACCGCCGAACACATGACCCGACAGCGCGCCGAACGCGACATCGTCATCGCCTTCTTCGACGGCCAGAGGCACACCGACCAGGGCTGCCGGTATTTCTACAGCGCCCTGAAGAACGGCGAGTTTGACGATCTGGTCGAAGAACACACCGCCGAGCGCCGGTACGTCGATCACGTGCTGAAAACTTTCGCCGGCGGACCCGAAGCGATCCGGGCCTTGAGCGATGAGCAATGGAACGCCGAGCGGTTTGAGCAACTCGAACAGGCGATCGACGAAGCCAAACAGGCCGAAGACGAACAGGCGGTCAAGCGGCTTGAATCACAGCTCGCCGCGCTGAAGCAGGAACGCGTCGCCCGGCTGGAACTGCATCACCGCATTCACCAGGCGATGTTCGACGAAGCGCGGGCGAGACGGGATGACATTTCACTGACGAAGATCAAGCTGGGCGCGCGCGTGGCCCGCCTGGCCCAGGCGATCCGGCTGATGTCGGCGGAGTTCGAAAAGCGGCGCAAGCGAGGCGAGGGCGAACAGTTTGAAACGAACACCGCGCTGCTGCGCGAGAATCTCCAGTACCTGCGAGAGACGATCGCGGAAGTCGAAGAGCAGATGGGCGATCGGCTGAAGGTGCTGGCCGACAGCGAAGAGCGTCGGGCGAAGTACGAATTCGTGATCGCACGAACGTGGCGTCGGCCGGCCGATGCGGACGAAGACGCCGAGCCTGGGCTGCTGGAGCGACTGGCCCCGTTGCCCGACGTGGACGAGCGGCTCAGCGCGGCGATCGGTCGCGAAGTGCTGCGGGCGCTGGACCTGCGCACGCACATGGAGGCGTGGATCCTTGCCTGGGACGACGCGCAGCGGGCGCTGGACAACGACAGCCTGGACATGGCCGCGCACCTGAAGCACGAAGACAGCCAGGACGGCCTGACGCTCAATCCGTACAAGCTGCGGACGGTGCTGGCTGAGACGACGCGGCGTTTCGAGCATCGGGCCGAGGAACTGGATCTGGTCGGGCGGCGCGATGAGCAGACCCGCCGGCTGCGCGAAGCGCTGGGCGAGGCGAACATCCTGCTGCACGTGGGGTTCAACTTCTCCGACGGCGGGCCGACGTGGGGCGTGGTGGTCGGCGATGCGCGGCGGACGCTGTGGGGCGCCGGCAGCAGCAGTTCCGATGCGCCGGGGTTTTACTCGCGGGTGCTGACGGCGTTCCGGCGAACCTACGAACAACTGGGTCGGGACCTGGCGATCGAAACGCGCACGCTCAGCGATCCGGACGAAGGGCCGGCGTTCGTGTGCGGCGAGGTGATTTCCACCGTAACCCCCGCCGGCACGTACGGCATCTTCAACGTGCAGTTGATGACCGGCCACGACGCCCGGCCGCGCGACGGGCATCCGGCCGACACGCTCGACCGGCTCGACGCGGCGAAGATACAGCGCCACGCCGCCGAGGCTACCGTGCTGCTCGATGCGGCGGTGCGCTTCGAGGGCCTGTCCGTACGCCGCATGTTCGGTTCCGTGGCGTTGGACCGACCCATCCGGTGGAATGACCACAAGAAGAACGGCAGCGGCAATTTCGCCGGCCTGCAGGTCACCGGCAGCCTCAAGGAAGACCGCGCCGCCGCCGCCGCCCTGATCGCCACCTTCTCCACGCCCGGCGGCATGAAAACCCAGCCCTGGACCCGCCTGGCCCAGATCGAGCACCATCTCGCCTACAACCCGCTCATCCTCGAACCGGCCAACGCCAACGGCAACTTCGCGATGATCGGCCTGCGCAAGGACAAGCACAACAACGCCACCAACCTCGGCGCACAGTTCGACGAATTCGGCCAGGTCAGCGCCATTTCCAACCAGGACAAGCTGTGGTCCGACGCCCCGGGCAAGACGCGGGCCAACCTGTTTCCCGCCCAGGGTTACGCTTTGGGGTACCCGCTGCTGGGCAAAAGCGATCCGCGCACCTGGAAGGTGCTCCACGCGGCCAGCGACTCGCCCCTGCGGGCCACCCGCACGCTGGACGGGGAAGTCGACGGCATCGGTTTCTTCTACGTGCCCACCACCACGTCGATCCGGCGGATCAAGGTCTTCCAGGAGACCGGCCCGGTGTTGCTGGGCATCACGAAACAGGCGCCGTACGGGCGCGGCGTGGAGCTTTCGCGGCTCGAAACGCCGCCGCCGGTCGGCCAGATCACCGCCCAGGACAAAGCCCAGCTCAACGAAACGCGCCTGAGCATGTTGCGCCGCCGTTCGGTGACCCGGCCGGACCTCGAAGCGCTGCACAGCCGGGCGACGCTCGGCCTGCAGCGGGCGGAGAAAACCGATCAGGTCGCCGAGCGCGAAGCGCAACTCGCCCGGTCCAGCGCGCTGAGCCGCCGCGTCTACACCCCCCTGCGCCAGTCCATGGACGACCTGGTCCACGCGGTGGTGTGGCTGCTGTTGCTGGCGATTCCCTTCGCCTTCGCCATGGAGCGGCTGCTGGTCTGTTCGAGCAGCATTTACGGCCGGATCCTCGGCTTCACCGTGATGTTCCTGGCCACGTTTGCGTTGCTGTACTGGATGCATCCGGGTTTCGCGATTGCGTCCACGCCGCTGATCGTGTTCCTGGCGTTCGCGATCATCCTGCTGTCGAGCCTGGTGATCTACATCGTCATCCGCAAGTTCAAGACGGAACTGACGGCGATGCAGGGGCGCAGCTCGCGGATGCACTCGGCGCAGGTGTCGCGGATGGGCACGCTGATCGCCGCGGTCAACATGGGCATGAGCACCATGCGTCGCCGGCCGCTGCGCACCACGCTGACCGCGGTGACGGTGGTGATTCTCACCTTCACGATTCTGTGCTTCGCCTCGCTGTCGAGCGGGCTGGGCGTGCGGCGGGTGTATGAAGGTCCGGCGGATGAGCAGGTCGCGCCCGATGTGTTCATCCGCATGCTCGACTACAGCGACATGAGTTCGGACGTGACGGACGTGGTGGCCGGGTTCGAGGGCGTCGACGGACGGATCACCCAACAGTGGTGGCTGGCCCGGGAACAGACCGGCGCGCCGCCGTTCAGCATCGCCCATCCCGAGACCGGCGCTTCGTTGTTTGTCGACGGCGTGATGGGCGTCAGCCCCGCGGAAGTCGAGCAGTGGCGGGCCCTGCGCACGGCGCTGGGCGATGCGACCGACGAACAGAAACTCAACGCCCTGGCGGGCGACGGCGTGTTCCTGCCGGCGATCATTCAGGAGGAGCTGGGGCTGGAGGTGGGCGACGAGGTGCTGCTGCACGGCTACCGGGTGACGTTCGCCGGGGTCCTTAACGCCAACGCGCTTCAGCGGCTCAACCAGTTGGACAGCAAGCCGATCCTGCCGGTCGACTTTCAGGACGTCAGTGCCCAGGCGTCGACTCAGCAGCAGGACGAAGAGCAGCAAATGCTCGACGAGATGGTGATGAAGGATTTCGTTCGGCTCAGTCCCAACCAGGTGACGGTGGCCGGGGCGGACCTGGTTCGGAAGATGGGCGGCAAGCTGCACGTGGTGAACATCTACGCCGGCCGCAACACGGAACCGGCGCAGATCGGCCGGTCGGTTGCTGAAGTGCTGAACATGCCCATCTGGAGCCGGACCGCGGAAGGCGTGGAACGGATGATCTTCACCACGCTGACCGAGGTGAGCGGCGGTCTGGAACTGGTCGTGCCGATCGTGCTGGGCGGGCTGATTATCTTCGGCACGATGCTCGGCTCGATCACCGACCGCGAGAAGGAGATTTACACCTTCAGCGCGCTGGGGCTGGCCCCGGCGCACGTGGGATTTCTGTTCTTCGCCGAGGCGGCGGTGTACGCGGTGGTCGGCGGCCTGGCGGGGCAGTTACTGGCCCAGGCGGTGGCGTTGGCGGCCGGCAAACTGG
Source organism: uncultured Planctomycetaceae bacterium (assembly GCA_964395825.1). Lineage (GTDB taxonomy): Bacteria > Planctomycetota > Phycisphaerae > Phycisphaerales > Zrk34 > JANQFT01. The sequence goes on along the minus strand of CAYNCM010000064.1, from coordinate 5,505 downwards.
CCGAGATGGGCGTGATCCGCCCCGCGTCGATCAACTTCTCTTCGACCAACGCGATGTTCGCCCTCGGCGTGACCATGGCCACGGTGCTGCTGAGCGCGGTGTATCCGGCCCTGCGGGCCAGCAAGAGCGCCAACCCCGGCGTGCAGCGGTCGTGGCGCATGCCCGCGCCCGAGGGCGACGACCTCGACATGGTTTTCCCGTTCACCGTGTCGGCCTACGACATCACCGGGGTGATCAGCTTTCTGGCCGAGCACTTCGCCCAGCACGACGACGCGGGTCTGGGGGTGTTCGCCGCGTCGGGCGTGCGGATCGGACGGGACGCCGAATCGAACAATTTGTATCTTTCGGCCCACCTGGCGCTGGCGCCGTTCGATCTGGGCGTGACGCAGGATTTCCGTCTGACCGCCGTGCCGTCGGAGATTCCCGGCGTGGACGAAGTGATGATCCACGCCCACCGCACCAGCGGCACCACGGGCGACTGGCGGCGAAGCAACCGCACCTTCATCCAGGATCTGCGCAAGCAGTTTCTGTTATGGCGAACCCTGTCGGCCGAGGCGATCGAAAGCTACCGCATCCGTACCCTGGAGACGCTGGGTGAAGCGGCGTCGGCCTCGGTCACCGGCGAGGACTCGGACCCCCAGACCACCGATAGCTCGGGCCAAATGCTGTGATCAAAAACCTGCTCAACAAAGTGAAGCGCCCCCGCGTCGACAAGGAACTCGAAGAGTTCCGCAACCTGATGACCCCGCCTTCGACGTTCGAGGACGGGTTCACTTGGCCGGCGTTTCTGGGTTCGCTGTTTGTCGCGGCGATCATGGTGCCCGGGGCCATCTACATGGCGCTGGTGGCCGGGTCGAACATCAACGAAGCGGCGCGCTGGGTCACGATGATTCTGTTCATCGAAGTCGCCCGCCGGGCCAACAAGAGCCTCAAACGCGCCGAAATCTTCACGCTGTTCTATCTGACCGCCGCGGTGATGGCCGGCGCCGGCACCCACGCGCTGTCGCCGCACAACGAGGGCATCTTCCACCTGCTGTGGAACCAGTTCTATGCCCAGTCCAATGCCGCCCAGTCCAGCGGCATTGTCGAGCAGTTGCCCTTCTTCGTCGCGCCCGATCAGGAAGTGCTCGCCGAGCGGTCGTTCTTCATGTGGGAATGGGCCCCGGCGATTCTGCTGGCCACCTTCACCACCATCATCGGCAAGCTGGACAACATGGTGCTCGGCTACGGGCTGTTCCGCATCGCCAGCGACATCGAGAAACTGCCGTTTCCCATCGCACCCATCGGCGCCCAGGGGGTGCTGGCCCTGAGCGAGGAACAGGAGGAGGAAGGCAAGGGCGGCGACCAGCTCGAAGATGGTCCGGGCGCCGAGAAGCAGAAACAGAACTGGCGCTGGCGGGTGTTTTCCATCGGGACGGTCATCGGCCTGACGTTCGGGACGATCTACCTCGCCCTGCCCATTGTCACCGGTGCCCTGGTCGGAGAACCGGTGGTCATCCTCACCATCCCCTTCGTCGACTGGACGCAGAAGACCAGCGACTTCCTGCCCGCCGTCGCCACCGGCCTGTCGCTCGACTTCACCTTTGTCCTGATGGGCATGGTCCTGCCGTTTTACGCCATTATCGGCAGCTTCGTCGGACTGATGATCACCTTCATCGCCAACCCCATCCTCTACCACGCCGACATTCTGCATTCCTGGAACCCTTCCGACGACACCATCCCCACGCTGTTCAAAGACAACGTGGACTTCTACTTCAGCTTCATGATCGGCGTGTCGCTGTCGATCGCGGTCGTGGGGCTGTGGCAGGCGTATCGCGGGTTCCGCGACGCGTGGCGGCGGAAGCAGGCGATCGCCGCCGGCGAGAAATCGCACGAGCCGGTCGGTGTGCCCGAAGGCCGCGGCGACATTCCCGGTCCGTGGATCGTCGGCGTGTACATCATCACCACCATGGCCTACATCGGCGTCAGCGCCTGGATGTTGTACCTGGCCGACGGCCGGATACACATGGGCGTCATGGCCGTGATGTTCTTCTACGGGTTCCTCTACACCCCGCTGATCAGCTACGTGACCGCGCGCCTCGAGGGCATCGCCGGCCAGGTGGTGGCCATTCCCATGGTCAAGGAGGCGGCGTTCATTCTGTCGGGCTATCGCGGCGTGGCGGTATGGTTCCTGCCGCTGCCGTTCCACAACTACGGCATGCAGACGGTCTCCTACCGCCGGGCGGAACTGACCGGGACCAGCTTCTGGAGCCTGTGGAAGACGCAGATCATCCTGACGCCCATTGTGCTGATCAGCGGGCTGCTGTTCGCCAACTTCATCTGGGGCCTGGCCGCGATCCCCTCGGCCCAGTATCCCTACGCCCAGAAGATGTGGGAGCTGCAGGCCGAGAACATGACCGTGATCTACTCCTCCACGCTCGGGTCGTACTCGATGTTCGAGCAGGCGTTCCGCTGGGAATACCTGAGTGTGGGCCTGGCGCTGGGCACCATCGTGTTCAGCACGTTCACCTGGCTGGGCGCGCCGACGTTCCTGGTCTACGGCGTGGTGCGCGGCATGGGCCAGACCGCCCCGCACGCGGTGATCCCCGAACTGCTCGGCGCCCTGATCGGCCGCTTCTACTTCCAGAAACGTCTCGGCCTCAAGTGGCGGCAGTACATCCCCGTCGTCATGGCCGGGTTCAGTTGCGGCATGGGCCTGGTCGGCACGTTCAGCATCGGCTTCGTCTTCCTCATGAAGAGCGTGTTCAAACTCCCGTTCTAGTTTCACCCCATGCCCGCAAGGACACGACAACGGATGAACCCGCAAACCCAAACCCAATCCGTCGATACCGTCGCCCTCGGCGATGTGCTCATCACCGTCCGCGGTATCTCCAAGGTCTACGCCTCGAAGAAAAACGAAGTGTGGGCCTTGCGGGACATCGACGTCGATGTCTACCGCGGCGAATACCTGTCGATCATGGGCCCGTCCGGCTCGGGCAAGAGCACGCTGTTCAACATCATCGGCGCGCTCGACCGGCCCAGTGAAGGCACCGTGCAGATCGGGCCCCTGAACCTGCCCAAGCTCAACCGCCGCCAACTCGCCTACATCCGCTGCAACTACATCGGCTACATCTTCCAGGCCTACAACCTGATCCCTTCACTCACCGCCCTGCGCAACGTCGCCCTGCCCCGCATCTTCCGCGGCGCGCCGGACAGCGAAGCCATGGACGCGGCCGGCAAGACCCTCACCCGCGTCGGCCTCGGCGATCGGCTCGACCACCGGCCGGACCAGCTTTCCGGCGGACAGCAGCAGCGCGTCGCCATCGCCCGAGCCTTGGTCAACGACCCGGCCATCCTCCTGGCCGATGAACCCACCGCCAACCTCGACCTCAAAACCGGCAGCGACATCATCAACCTGATGAAGGAACTGAGCGTCGAACAGGGCGTGACCGTCATTACCGCCACCCACGATCACAAGATGCTGGCCAACAGCGACCGCGTGCTTCGCATCCGCGATGGCATGGTCGACCGCATCGACCGCCGCGAGGATATCCAGATCGAGGAAGGCGAAATCGAAGGCATGGAAGGTCACTGACCGCCGAAGTCTCGGCGGCGACGCCGCTCGCCGCGTCGGGCGCCGGGCTTCACCTCACAGCCCCGCGAAGTTCGCCAGCATCTTGAGCCCCACGCGCTGGCTCTTTTCCGGGTGGAACTGCGTGGCCTGCACGTTGTCCCGCCGCACCACCGCGCAGAAACGTCCATCATAATCCGTTTCCGCCGCCACGACCGACCGATCGGCCGGACGGGCGAAGTACGAGTGCACGAAATAGACGTGACATTCGTCCTCCAGACCGCCGAACAGCGGGCAGTCGTGCTGCACGAACCGCAGCGCGTTCCAGCCCATGTGCGGAACCTTGAGTGTGCGGTCGGTCGGCTCGAACCGCACCGCCCGGCCGCTGAACACCTTCAACCCCTCGTGCTCGCCGTCTTCTTCCGACACGTCGAACAACAACTGCAGGCCGAGACAGATGCCCAGGAACGGCCGGCCGGTGGCAATGAAGTCGATGATCGGTTCGACCAGATCGGCCCGGCGCAGGTTGGCCATCGCATCGGCGAACGCGCCCACCCCCGGAAGAATGAGCCGGTCGGCGGCGGCGATTTCATCCGGCCGTTGTACGAACCGCGCCTCGGCGCCCAGGCGCTGCAGCGCCTTTTGCACGCTGCGCAGGTTCCCCATGCCGTAGTCGATGATCGCGATCATGGGCGTTCGTGTCATTGAAAGGGCCCGCGAAGAGCGATTCGCGGGCCGGTGGGGGCAAAGGGGAGGCATCGGCGCATGGTCAGTTCATGATGACCACGATTTCCACGCGGCGGTTCTGGGCCTTTCCGGCCGGCGTGGCGTTGGACGCGCGGAAGCTGGTGGCGCCGAAACCCGCGGCGTACATCCGGTCTTTCGAGACGCCCTGCGATTCGAGATAACGCGCCACCGCCGCGGCCCGTTGCAGCGAAAGCTCGAGGTTGTCTTTCCATTTGCTCTTCTTGATCGGGTCGGAGTCGGTATAGCCCTCCACGCGCACGGTCTGGTGGGTGTATTGCGTCTTGAGGACGGAGGCGATCTCGGCCAGCGTGCGGCGGGAGGTGGATTTCAAGTCGACCTTGCCGCTGGCGAACAGCACGTCGCCGGGCACCCGAACGGTGATTTCACCGGCCGCGCCGCGCTCGACGCTGATGCCGCCGATCTGCTCGAAGCCGGTGTTGGCCGCCGCGGCCGGCCCGGTGGATTTCTCCAGGTCGCCGAGGCGGGCGAGCAGGCCATCGCGGTCGCTCTGGCAGGCCTGCAGGTCGGCGTTGGCGGTGTCGAGCTGCTGGCGCAGTTCGATGTTCTCGGCGTAAAGCCGGTCGCGCTCGGCCTTGATCTTGTTGTTGCAGCCGGTCAGTCCGGCCGCGGCGATCAGCAGCACCACCATCCACGTGCTGTGCCTGTTCAAAGTCCCCTTGATCATGGTACGGTCCTTCCTGTTGCGTGAAAGTGATCGGTCCATCCGTGAACGTTCGAGCGCCAGCCCGGCGTGCCGTGGGTATCGAGGTCGGCGAAGTCCGTTTCGGCTCACTTGGGGCGGTTCGCCTTGCCGGGCATCATACCCCCAACAGAATACCAAACTTTTCGAGCAGCATCTCGCGGAAAATGCAGACAATCATCGCCGCCGCGGCCAGGTGCGGGCCGTAGGGGATCACTTTCACCTGCCGGTGCAGCATCCGACCGACGCCCTGGCTGACCGCCGCATAGGCCAGGCCGATGAACGGGGCGACGAAAAAGGTCAGCACCGCCACCCGCCAGCCGCACACCGCCCCCACCGCCGCCATCAGGTGCACATCGCCCAGGCCCATCGCCTCTTTGCCGAACGCCAGCGTGCCCAGGATCCGCGTGATCCACACCACGCCCCCGCCGACCAGCAATCCCGTCATCACCCCGCCCAGCGCCCGCCAGGCCGGCAAAGGGGCCGACCAGGCCTCGGGGGCGTCGCG
>CAYNCM010000063.1:0-18988 GCA_964395825.1 uncultured Planctomycetaceae bacterium | reverse complement strand
GGTTACCATCAGGGCTCAGATGTGCGATCAGGAATTGTTTTGGACAGCAGTGATCAGAGATCAATGTAACGCGTGCCCGGTTGACAGGGGTGAAACCGCCGAATAGCATTCTGTTTGCTATGGTGTTTACGGGCAAACCACTTACAGTCGCAGGCGAACGGTCCTCGCCCCACCAGCATTGGACGAGTGAGGACATTTGCCGAGTCTTGCGAGAGCGGATGGTGGCTGATATCTATGGGCCCGGTAGTCGGCTGCCCAGCCGGGTTGAGATATGCAAGGAATTTGGGTCGACTTCCGCGACAGTGCAGCGTGTGTTCGATCAACTGCACAAAGACGGGTTCGTGGTCTCTCAGGGCCGCGCGGGCACGTTCGTGGTGGAGAATCCTCCGCACCTGTCCCACTTCGGGCTGGTGTTCGAGTATCCCCATGGCGCCCGGGGTAAGTATTGGCCGCAGTTCTGGATGGCACTGGAAAGTGAGGCCGAGCAGCATGCAGAGAGCGGTAGCGGCAGTGGGCTGAAGTTCTCGAATTTCTATAACCCCAACGATGCGGAGAGCGTCAACGACTTTCACGAACTGATCGAACTGGTCCAGACAGATCGCATCGCGGGGCTGATCTTCGCGGCGGCGGCGCATCTCGAACGCCTACACGACCAACCCGGTCTGCTCGCCGGCGCGGGCGAGCCTGATGACGGGCTTGCAGCCGCACAGCCACGGCGTGATCCAGGTCGCCCACTGCCAGCCGCGCGACAAGGTGCAAATCGACCGCGAGCGGCCGCATTGGGCGCAGTTGCTACAGCGCAACGGCTACCGCACGGGCTACTTCGGCAAATGGCACCTGGGTACGCTCACCACGGAGATACGCGAAAGCAATCGCGGCGGCCCTGAGCGAGCCAATGTGTTCTGCCCCCCATGGCATCACAACTTCGACGTATGCTTCAGTGCCGAAGCAAAGGTTCCCACCTGGGACCCGATGGTGACACCCGATGAGAAGCGGAACGGCGACTACCTCTGGGGCGAACCGGGCACCCCTTTTGGCACCCATTACTGGAACGAGTCCAGCGAGATTGTCACCGACAACCTCGAGGGAGACGACTCCCGCGTGATCATGGACCGGGCCGAGCCCTTCATCCGTGAGAGTGTGCACAAGGATATGCCCTTCCTGTCGGTCGTATGGTTTCATACCCCGCACACACCGGTGGTCGCAGGGCCGGAGTACCGTGCCATGTACAGCGATTACAGCGAGGAAGAACAGCACTACTACGGCTGCATCACCGCCATGGATGAACAGGTCGGTCGGCTTAATGCCCTGCTCGAGGAGTTGGGCGTGGCCGAGGACACGATGGTCTGGTTCTGCTCCGACAACGGGCCAGAAGGCTCGGACACTTTGCAGGACAACGGCCGAAATCGCGGATCGACAGGCGGCCTGCGCGGTCGCAAGCGAAGCCTATTCAATGGCGGTGTCGCCGTGCCTTCGCTGGTCAAATGGCCGGGCCGCGTGGCTGCCTCTTGACGCACCGCTGGCGACAAGTCAGCGGCATATGTCTTCTCCACGCCGGGGTGGAGGAGAAACAGGTTCAGGAAATCGCGGCCCATGCCCCGCACGCCGCATACGCCGATCTTCATCGTAATCGCCTCCACTCACGTTCTGATGGTTTTGCCCGAGGCCATGTCCCTGGCCAGCGCGGCCCATGCCGCAGCGGCAGGGGTCGGAATGCGTGCCAGCACTGCGCCTCTCGGTTCGGTGCGATAAAGGCCGTTGTTCCATCCGCCAGGTCGGATGCATTCAGCCACACTCTCGCCGTTCTCGCGATAGTCCCATTGAACCGTTTCATACCGCGGCCACCAGTTGATGCCACGCAGGTCAACATGGGACGCCCGTAACTGAGCGGTGACCTCTCGCAGGACATCGATCCACATCTGTTTCTGGCGGTCGGTCGCGCCACCGCTTGTTTCGGTGATGTAGATCGGCAGTTTGAACACGCTGGAGACCGCCAGGCATCGCGCGATCAGGGCGTCCTGTTTGAGCTGACAGCCTGTTTCGCTGCCGTCCCAGCCATATGGGTAGAAATTCACGCCGAAGATGTCGGGCGCCTGGGCATTGTGGGCGAACCACTCCAGCCGCTCGTCGTCGCACCCGAGCCCATTGAGGAATGTGGCGAGGGTTGAGTCCGGGGGGATTCTTCCGTATGCCAGGGATGCGGCGCAATATGACAACAGCAGATCGTCGATCGCGTCGTGCTCGGGCGTCGACTGACCCGATTGCTCGGCCAGTTTCTCCCACGCGGGGTTCCAGAAATGGTCGGCGGATATGAGGATTGCGTCGGGGCATGCATGGCGCAGGGCCTGGGAGGCCCGCACCATCGTCTCGGCCAGCCGCACACTGATCTGACACCAGCCTTTGGCGCCTTGCAGGTAGGGAGGCCAGCGTCCTTGGAATCCGGCAAACATGGCCGCCGTCTGTGGCTCATTGACCGGCGTGTAATGGTTGATCCGCCCGTGGAACCGCTTCGCCATCGCATGACCGTATTCAGCGAACCAACGTGGCAGGTCTTCATCGATGAGTCCGCCGTGCATCCAGGTCGGTGGCGTGTAATGCAGCAGATCGATGATTGGCACGATATCCGCGTCCAGAAGCCAGTCGACCCCCCGATCCAGTTCGTCCCAGATGTAGCATCCGGGTGCGGGATTCGCCTTGTACCACGGGACGGAATAGCGGATCGCACTGACGCTGAGTTCGCGGACCAGTTGCAGGTCGCTGCGCCATTGCTGATCGTGCTGCATCAATGCGTAGATATCCAACGGGCGCAGGTCGGACCGCGACCGGGAGGCCGGGTCGACAACCCATGTATTCTCGATTCCAACGCCGACATGGAACTTGGCGGACATTCAGTGACCTCATATGGCTCGCGCGTCGCGGAGGACGAGGGTGATGTTCATACGTGCAGCGGTTTCCGGTCGCGGGCGGGATTCTGATACAACTGCGTTTTCAACATGCGGCCCAAGGCGCGCGCGGTCAGATCGGCGGTCGTCTGCGCATGTTCACGCAGCCCGGCCAGATTCGTCGACTCCAGGGGATCGCGCAGCCGATTGAACAGGGAATACAGTTCGCCCCGGCGACTGAACATCGCCTTCCATTGTTCGGTCATGACCATCAACTCGCCATGCAGTTCCGAGATCGATTCGTCGCGGTGGGTTTGGGTTGACCCGCTCAAGACCGGCGTGAGCGATCGACCGAACTGCTGGTACTCCAACGTGACTCCAGCGAGTTCGGCCAAAGTCGGCCCGACGTCGATCCACTCGACCAGTGCGTCGCTGACCACACCGCGCTGCGGATACTGCGGCGCCCGCACGATCAGCGGCACACGCACCGCCGGATCAAGGAAGGTCTGCTTGTAAACGAGTCCGGCGTCGCCGCTATGCTCACCGTGATCGGAAGTGAACACGATCACGGTCCGGTCGAGTTCGCCACGTGCTTCGAGGGTCTGGAGCAATTGACCGATCTGGTCATCGATCAGAGCGATTTCGCCAGCGTAGTTCGCCCAGAGCTGCCGGGCCTGCTCGGGTTCGAAGGTCCGCTGCTCCCGAGCCAGACGCTCGTCAAGCCAGCCGCGTGGTCGATCGTCGGCCAGCGCTGTCGGTGCGGGACGTGGGGCTGGCGCGTCGGCGGGATCGTGCAGACTCGCCCATGGCTCGGGGGTGTCCCAAGGCTCATGCGGCCCGGGGAAGCTGACCCAGCAGAACCATGGTTCATCACGCCGATAGGTTTCCAGGTAAGCCTGGGCCTGCTGGCCGACGTAAGTGTCGTAGTACGCTTCAGCGCCCAGTGGCGTGGGCCGAACCATTGTCGGCTGGGTCGCGAAACGTTTCTGGTAGTCGGTCTGGAATGCGGAGAGCAGACCTTGTTCCTGCCAGTGCGCGGTCATATGCGAGGCCATCGACGCGCACCCGCGGGGCCCGGGCGTCTCATTCACATCATCCAGGCCGTAGGCATGCAGCAGGTGCTCTTTGTCGCGCAGGTCGGCGCCATCCCGATCGGCGTGCAGGTGGGTCTTGCCGAAAAGGCTGGTGCGGTATCCGGCGTCGCGGATGGCGGCCATCCACGTCGGACAATCGGGATCGAGCGTGTAGTATCCATTCCGCCAGATGCCGGTGTTGTGTGGATACTGGCCCAGCGCCAGGCTGAAGCGAGCCGGCAGACAGACCGGGCTGGTCGTCACGCACTGGTTGAATCGCACACCCTCGGCGGCCAGACGATCGAGATTGGGCGTCTGAATCCAGCGACTGACGCATCCCAGAGCGTCCCATCGTTGCTGGTCGGTCATGATCAGTAGCAGATTCGGGCGGTCGACGGCCATGAGTTGTCGCTCCAGTGTGATGGTGCCCGGACCTTCATGCGGACTGCCCCGCTTCGGCTTGACGATACAGCGGCGACCCCGACCCGCCGCTGCCGGGCACGAGTGGTGCGTCTTCGGCCGGCAACCATTCGCGGTGGCGGGCGATCACCTCGGCGTATTTCGGCTGCCCGGCGAGATTGTGATGTTCATCAGGGTCCTGGGTGTGGTCGTACAGTTCTTCCGAGCCATCGGCGTAATGGATGTACCGCCAATGGCGTGAACGCACGCCATGGTTGCCGGGCCCGAACGTGCAAATCGTCGCGTCGCGCCAATGATCCGTCCTGCCCTGCAGCAGGGGCACGAGGCTGTGCCCATCCAGGCCATCGGGCATGGGCAGGCCGGCCAAGTCGACGAGGGTCGGATACAGGTCGATCGTCCCGGTCGACAGGTCGGTCTGGCCGGGTTGAACGCCCGGGCCGGCGAAGATCATCGGCGCCCGCGCCGATTCTTCCCAGAGCGAGCGTTTGGCCCAGCGCTGTTTCTCCCCGAGGTGGAAGCCATGATCGGCCCAGAAGACAATGATGGTGTTCGCCGCATGGACGCTGGCGTCGAGTGCTTCCAGTACCCGGCCGAGTTGGGCGTCCATGTAACTGATCGTCGCCAGGTAGGAGCGGACCGCATATTCCCACAGGCCGCGCTGCACCACATCCTCATGTCGCGGAGCGGGGCTGGAGTAGGTCAGCTGCAGCGCGAACTGACCAATGCCGCCCATCGCTTCATCGCCGGGGTCCGGCAGAATGGTCTGGCCGGGCGGATACAGATCAAACCATTCCGGCGAGGCGTACATCGGGACGTGCGGATGAACGAAACCGATCCCCATGAAGAACGGTGCATCGTACTCGTGCTGCAATCGGTCGATGGCCCAGTTGGCGACCGCTTCGTCGGGCGTCGGCCCGGAGCCGGCTTCGACCATGCCCCAGTCCCACAGTGGTCCCTTCTCGGCGTAGCTCACCGGGTGGTCGGGCTTCCATCCCGAGGTATCAAGCTGCGCGATTTCACTGAACGACGCCGGGTCGTTCTCGCCGTGGAACACCTTCCCTGCCGCCATCGTATGATAGCCCTGCTGGCCCATATACTGCGGCAAGGTGACCACGTCGCGCAGGGCCGTGACCTCGCGGAACCGCCATGGTTGTAGAAAGTACAGGCCGCTGTTGGCTGGATGGATGCCGGTGAGCACAGCGGTCCGCGCCGGGGTACAGATCGGCGCGGGACAGGAGGTGTTGGCGAACACCAGACCGCGCTGCGCCAAGCGATCGATGTTGGGCGTTCGTACCTGCGGATGTCCACCGAGGCAGCCGATCCAGTCGTTCAGATCGTCCACAGCGATGAACAGGAAATTCGGTCGATCCGTGGTTTCGGAGATGTCCCGCTTGTTCGGCATAGTCATTGCGTCCCTTGGTTGTTTCCAGCGAGGGGAGTGGCGTCGCGTTCCACCGGCTGATTGCTTTCAATACCAATCTGGCCGCAGCGCTGAATCGAAATCCAATCACTTCCCGCAAACCGATTGTGGGCGATCCTGACCCGGTCGGCTTCGGTGGCGGACACCACGGGCATCCCAGTCGCCGCACACAGTTCGTTTTCAGAAATCTCAACGTGTCGGATCAGCGGCAGGCTGGCGACGGGGCCCCGGGGCGACGTGCAGTCCAGCATGATCCCTCCGGCGTGGAACCGGTTCCGTCGGATGATGACATTCCGGGGGGCATAGGCCTCCTGCCAGGTCATGCGCATGCACACCTGCAGCGGGAAGCCGGGCGAGTGGAAGTCGTTGTCTTCGATGATCGCATTGCTGGCTTTGAGTTTGAGGCCTCCGCTACGGGCCGGCGCCAGTGTGCAACCTCGCACGACCAACCCGTCGCTCTTGGTTTGCAGGTTGATCACGAAATGCTCATAACGTCGGGCGCTGTCCGACCACACGAACTCACGGTAGCCGACGGGCCCGAGGTCCAGTGATTTGCGGCTGACCAGGGAGACCGGCGTGTGTTCAAGCTTCAGACCAAGCCAGTCATCGCCTTGCCATGATCCTTTGCTGATCGCGGCGATGCGCGTGGTGGCGTCGATCCGGTTGGAGTTGGGGTTGTAAAACGCCACGAGATCGCCGATCTGCCAGGTGGGCGCGATCGATGTCTCCGCGAGAGGCGTTCGCCCCAACAGGACTGTGTGGTCAGCCTGGACGGTGAGAACCGAATGGGCTTGGCCGTAGGCATTGATCGCATCGTCATAGCAATGGCGAACGCGACAGGCTTCAAACACGGGGCCAAACCGGTTGGACCGCATGTGAAAGGCGTCCGAAGGGTTGGAGACAATGTGGCCCCGGTCGGCGTTCGGCTCGCAGGCGCAACGGTGGAATACCAGGCCGTCGTTCGCCAGTCCGAAGAATGCATGCAGGTACGAAGCATGGATGACGACATCCTCAAGCAGAACATCGCAGCAGTGGTGCAGGCTCACGCCGGGCTTGCTTTCAGGATGACCGCATGCGCTGAGCGGAAGAATCATGCCGGGACGTACGCGTGTGAGCAATTGGGGATCGATATCACCCGCGTTCGACATGACCTGCAGGCGATAGCATCGATCGACCATGGGCTCGACCGATCGAATCCGCATGTCCACGCCGGGGGCGACCTCGCCGGTGTCCGGATCAAAGCCGACGCCACGCATTAGCCGGGACCTGGCGAAGCGATCGGCGGTTGGCGGATCTTGGTTTGGCTTGACGCGCCATACGACTGCGGCCCGGTCCGGTTCGACACGCACGACCCGGCCGATCGAAAAGGGCGACTGAACGAAATCGATGGTCAGCCCACGCACCGTGACGTTTCGACTTTCGCGGAGGAGTATCCCTCCTCCAATGTCAGCCATCAACAGCGTTGTGCCCGGCTCGGCTTCGAGGGTGACGTCCTCCAGGCCGATCAGTTCAAGGTGGAACGGACGATGGTCCTTCGAGAGACGGTAACAGCCTCGGGGAATGGTCAGCACGCCACCGGGACCGGCGTGCTGCAGCGCCGCGAGGGCGGCTCGCCAAGCCGCGCTGTCATCCGCGACGCCATCGCCGCGGGCGCCGAAGTCCGCCAGGTTGATCCCATGCCCTGCGTCGGACGACCGGACGCCGGCGGTGCGAGCCCGTTGTTCGAGCAGAGCCAGTTCAGTCTGCTGAAGGGCTGGTTCATGCGGCGGCACATCGGTCGCTTCCTGATCACGGGCGATCACATGACGCAGTCTTGCGATGATCCGGTCCATCGCTCGACATCGGCCGCCAAACACTTCCTGATCGTGCGTGAGGATGCTCATGAACCGGTCGCTCCTTTCACGAGATTCCCATGCGCCCGGACGTACCCGCGCGGCGCCGATTGACGGGCCGAAGATGGTCCGATCCGCCATGGCAGACAACGACAGCCGTGAATCGCTGCATCACTCATTGCTCCCACGCCGGAATCTCCTCGCCGCCCTGGATACCGATGCGATCCGCATCCCTGATGCCGGTGATGGCGAGGCCTTCGGGCTTCTTCCAGACCGAGCCGGTATCCTCGGCGATCATCTGCCGCCACTGTGCCAGATCCACATACGTGCCCTCTGAAGGGTTCTTGCCGCCGCCGCCAAACACGTCAGTCGTACCGGGGTTCCAGTAGATGTTGTGGCTGGCTCGGAACGTGGCGAGGCTATCCAGGTACTGATCCCTGTTATTGCCCCAGTACTCCCAGTGGATCAGTTTGCAGTCGGCCCCGCGCATCGTGCTGAGCACCGAGTTCTCCAACTTGAAATGCTGGATGCCCACGACCGGGATCTCGGCGGCTTTGCCGCCGATGGGCTGAAGGTTCTCCTGAAATTTGACCGGAAGCGTACGATGCGGCATGGGGAAGAAGTCAATTTGAGTGATGCCGTTGTTGGCGATGATCGAGTCCTTGACCGTCACGTTGTGGACGTTCAGCACGTGCAGTCCCTCACGATCGTTGCCCAACATCTGGCAATTCTCGACCAGGACCGGCCCAAGGGCTATCTCGAGCATCAGCCCGCCGCTCCGCTCATTCTGATTGAAGCTGCAGTTCTCGAAGATCAAGTTCTCAGCCTGCACGTCCTGGCGGGCGCCGAACCCGTAGTTGTGATCGAACTTGCAGTTCCTGTAGTACTGCTGCCGTCCTTTGATGGTCGCGCCGCCGGCCCCGTGCATGATGTGCCCGCTGGCCCCGCCGCGCCAGTTGTTGTACGTGAAGATGGAGTCCTCGACCCGGCCGTTCCAGAATGCTCCGTGGAAACCGAAGGGCCCGTTCCAGGTCACCTCGCAGCGGCGCACCGTGGCATGGGTGCTGTTCATGATCCGCAGAGCACACGCCCCACGCGGGCCCTCGTTGTAGCGGATGAGGCAGTCTTCCACGAGCACGTTCTTGGAGTACCGGGTCATCATCGCCGCGGCGCCGTAGTGCTCGACGATCAGGTTGCGTATGACCAGATTGTTCTTGTTCTGGAACTTCAGTCCGTTGACCGCCTTGTGGGTGATCTCCACCGTAGCGCCTTCGAGCGTCGTCACGCCCTCCGGCAGTCGCAGGAAGATGCTGTTGGGGTGGGGATGGCCGTTGTAGTCCTTCTCGCCCGGGCCGAGATCGGCCACCCCGAACTGCCCCGGCTGGAGCGTCTGGACCGGATCGCGATAGCCAACGTAGGTGTCGGTCACGATCGTGCGTTTGCGTCCCCACGGGGTGCCGGGTTTGGGGACCCGCTCGATCTTCACTTCATGATCGTACTGCTCAAGCAGGATCTGGCGGAGCCAGATGCCGTTGATGAACACCATTTCCCGCCGCCGGGAAATCGCGTGAGTGGGCGGGCTGTACGCGTCGGGATCGACCGGCGGCATGCCGTTCCATTTCCAGTCGTGCCGGTAGATCTTCTTCACCGGATCGACCAACGTCCACGTGGCCGGCTCGAAGCCTTCGGTTTCCGATCCACGCAGGAATACCTTGCCTGGTGCCTCGCCCTCGATGACCAACAGCGTATCGGGCGCCTTGCCGCCCATGGCCTGGGCGTCGAAGCCCAGGTTGCCTTCGTGATAGACGCCGTCGCGAATCAGCACCTTGACGGGCGTACCCGCTTTGAGCAGTTCGCGGGCCACATGCATGGCCTGGCCAACCGTGGGGTAGGGATGGGTTTTGCTGCCCGGCTCACCAGATGCTTCGAGCGCGTCGTCATCCACGTGGAGCACGGTCAGTTCGACCGACTCGTCGATCTGTGCGCCCCAACCTGATGGATCGGCCACAGTCTCCACCAGCACTCGATGTTCATCGGCGATGCCCTGGCCCAGTTCCGCTGCGGCGACAGGAAGGATCAGGAGCATCATGACGGCCATGCCTGCGAGGTACGTATCCATTACTTTTCTCTCTTGGGTGTGTCTTGTTCAAGTCGGGCTGGACACCACATTCACGTCGGCGCCACCAGCCACAATCAGCGGGAATTCGGGGCTCTCCACATGTTCGCGATCCATGATCCGGATCAACTCCGCGAGCAGGTCCGGCCTTTGATCGGCGAGGTTGGTCGTCTCGCCGATGTCTTCGGCCAGGTCGTACAGTTCGAACGGCGCGTCCGGGGTCGGGGTCGACGTTCCCGCGGGGCGCATGGCCTTGTAGCGACCGCGTCGTACGACCTGATGGCCATACCCCTCGGCGTAGTAAAAGTCATGCGACACCCGACGTTCGCCGCGCAGCATCGGCGCCAGAGACAGTCCATCGGTGTCCGGGCACGCAACTCCGGCCAGATCCGCGAACGTGGGCATCCAGTCGTAGAATGCGGTCAGGGCGTCGGTGACACCGGGCTTGACCAGTCCAGGGCCCCAGGCGATGGTCGGCACGCGGTGACCGGCTTCATGCATGTCGCGTTTGCCGCCCCGCAACGGGCCATGGGTGTGGCGCAATGCGCCGTCCCGCGCCGCGGCGTCCTTGCTGTCCGGGCCGTGGTCTGAGGTGAATACCAGCAGTGTGTCCTGGGCGACGCCCGCGTCCATGAGCGCCTTTTTCACCCGGCCCACATAACTGTCCAGACGACTGACCATCGCCGCCCGATGCTTGGCGATCTCCGGCCAGGGCTTGGAGGCATAGGGGCCGAGATCCGGGCATTCGTACGGTGCGTGCGGCAGCGTGAACGGGAAGTAAAGGAAGAACGGCACGTCGGCGTGGCGTTTGGTGAAGTTCACCGCTTCGTCACAGAATACGTCATTGATATAAACCTTCCGTCGGCTCGTCCCATTGCCGTGAATGTCGATGATCTCTTCATTGCGATGGATCGCGCCGGGATAGTGATCGTGGGCGGCGACCTGATCGCAGAAGCCGAAGAACTCATCCACACCATGCAGCCAGGGCGCACCGGTGGTGCCCGGGTTGCCCAGCGCCCACTTGCCGACCACGCCGACCTGGTGTCCCGCTTCATGCAGCAAGCGGGTGATGGTCGGGTCATCCGGTCCGAGCGGCACCAGGGGTCGGCCGACGATGCGATTCAGTCGGCGGGTGCAGTGGCCGGTGTGCAGCCCCTGCATCAACACACAGCGGGCCGGGGCGCAGACGGTGGAGCCGGAGTAGTGATCGGTGAATCGCAGGCCTTCATCGGCCAGCCGGTCGAGGTTGGGCGTGGCGATGTCCTGACCGCCGAAGCAGCCCATGTCGCCATAGCCCAGGTCATCACAGATAATGAAGACGAAATTCATACGGTCGAGCCTCGGTCTGGTGACGTCGGTGGTCAAGGCGTATAGGGCATGGTGCCAGTCGCGTCGACCGGATATCCCCACTGGCGGACATAATCCATGCCCGGGCGGAATTCGTCGCCATGCTCATCGAGTCGACGCCGCAGTTCGTGATCAAGTTCCGCGCGGACATCGGCCAGTGCTGGATCGTCCACGCGATTGTGCATCTGATAAGGATCGTGCTGATTGTCGTAGAGCAGCCACGGCCCTTGCCGGTCGCGAACATAGGTATACCCCGGGCCGCGCAGCCCACGGTACTCCCGGCCGCCGTGCTCGGGCACATTCCATTGCCCGAAGGGATGCGGGCAGGTAATCAGCGCCATGCCATCGGAAGGGTCCTGCCCGCCGAGGATGTGGCTCGAATAGTCGACGCCTTCGACGTGATCGGGGATCGGGATGTCACACAATCCCAGCAGAGTGGGCATGATGTCCGGCGCGTCGATCGGGGCCTGCGATTCACGGGGCCGCCACCCGGGCATGGCCGGGCAGTAAAGCAGGAACGGCACGCGTACGGATTCGTCCCAGGGACGCTGTTTCTGCATCTCGCCCTGCGATCCGAGCATGTCGCCGTGATCCGAGGTGAAGATGAAGATCGTATCTCGGTCGCGTCCGGTCGTCGCGAGCGTGTTCAACAGATCGCCCACGCACTTGTCCAGGGCGGTGCAGTGCGCGTAGTACCCGACCATCGCCTCACGCGCCTCGGCCTCGATGTGCGCCGGGACATTCGGCCGCAACTGCAGCGCGTCGGCGTCATACAGCGCCTTGTAATCCTCCGGGGCCAGCCGATACGGACCGTGCGGCGGACCCCATGAGAGCATTAACAGGAAAGGCCTGTGCGTATCGTGATTCTGAATGTACTGCTGGGCGTCGCGTGTCTGGGCGAACGCATCGTAGTCATCCCAATACTGTTTCTCGGTCGAATCGCCCTCGTAGTAGGCCGACCGGCGGTAATTGTGCGTGCATTCGAGCACCTTCCAATAGTCAAAGCCAAGGCGCCGGTCGGGGGGGATCGGCTCGGACCGGCCATGCCCGTCGATATGCCACTTGCCGATGTAGGCCGTGTCATATCCCGCCTCCGCGAAGACCTCAGCGACGCACGCACCGTTCGGCCGAAGACACACATCATTGAGAAATGCGCCGTGCGTCAGCGGCTGCTGCCCGGTCATCAGGCTGGCGCGATAGACCGTGCACACCGGACAGCCGGATGCCGCATGGGTAAAGTTGATGCTCCGTGGCGCCAGGGCATCAAGGTTGGGGGTGCGGACGTTCGGGTCTCCGGCATAGCCGGTCGCCTGTTGCCGCCACTGATCGGCGAACACGAAGATCACGTTAGGCTTACTGTTCATGTACTGGCTCCACCGGGCGCAGCGCCCCGTTCCGGAGCGCTACGCCGCGTGCATCGAATCTTACGTCGGCGAGCCCGCCCATCCGCCGAATCATTGCCGGTGGACGGGAATATCTTCGCTGCCGACCTCGGCCTTCGGAGGCAACGGGTAGACGCTGTCGGGCTGCCGCCAGACACTGGTGCCGTCTTCGCCGGTCATCTGACGCCACTCGGTCAGCGTGCTGTAGTTGGTCCGCTCGCCCTGGGCCTTGCCGGCGTCGAACGCGTGCTCGCCCGCGGCATGCCAGTACACGTTGCGGTTGGCCTGAAGCTGGTTGGCCAGCCAGTCCTCGTAGTAGTGGATGTTGTTGGGCCAGTATTTGCCGTGGTAAAGCGCCACATCCGTGACCGACGGGTCCGTCACGGCGATGGTGCTCTCGGAAACGGTGGTGGCGACAATCCCTTCGATCCAGAACCCCTTGTCCTCCTCGGCGTTCAACGGCCAGCGTGTCGGTCCGCTGAACCGGGGCACGCCCTTGGCGATGATCTTGCCGCGGTTGAGCATGGGATGCAGTTCGATCTGCCCTTCTGCATTGTTCACGACGGTGGAACGTTCGAGTGTGAAACCGTGCACGCTCGTCAGGTGGATTCCAACGCCGCGGTTTGCGATTATCTGACTGTCACGGACGTTGATCGGCCCGTAGGTGATCTCCCACATCATGCCGCCGTTGATCCGATTGCCATTGAACTGGCATCGTTCGATGACGGCATGTTCGCCCATGCCATCCTGGCGCAGACCGAAGCCGTAGTTGTCGTTGAACTGGCTGTCGAGGAACTGGATGTGGCTGAACTTGCCGCTGCATCCGCCCCCGGCGTGCATGACGTGCCCGCTCAGCCCGCCGCGCCAGTTGTTGCCGTTGACCTGGACGTGTTCGACGGTGGCGAACTTGCACGCCAGGTGCAGGCCGAACGGACCATTATGGTTGACCCGTGAATCGCGGAGCGTGACATAGCGGCACTTCATGATCCGCAGACCGCACGACCCGCCGCCGCCGTCATTGTTGATCACATCCACCCCTTCCACCAGCACGTTGTCCGAATTCTTGATGAACAGCCCTGCGATGCCCATGTGCTCAATCGTCAGGTTCCGCACAGCAATATTGTTCTTCCCGATGAATCGGAAGGCGCTGCTGGCGCCGTAGGCCACCTCGACTTGCGCCTTGGCGAAGTCCACGTCCTTTGGAAGTCGAATCAACAGGCTGTTGGGGTACGCATGGGGATGTTTATCGAACGCGTTCTCTCCGGGTCCAAGTGTATTGACCGCGACACTGCCGACCGGCATCGCGTCCAGCCCCGTAAAGCCCGTGTAGGTGTCGACAATGGTGCGGCGTGTGGAGATGCCGCCGTGTTCCCGCTCGTACTTCTCTTCGCGGGTCTTCTCATGCGTGTACTGCTCAAGTTGAACGGGCTTGAGCCACGCACCGTTGACGAAGACCATCACGCGATGCCGACTGATCGCCTGGATGGCCGGACTCCACGCATTTTCGGGGACCGGCGCCAGTT
Organism: uncultured Planctomycetaceae bacterium; assembly: GCA_964395825.1. GTDB lineage: Bacteria > Planctomycetota > Phycisphaerae > Phycisphaerales > Zrk34 > JANQFT01. Next base: position 4,993 of record CAYNCM010000063.1, on the reverse strand, counting down.
CGGACTTGGTCCAATCCAGACGGTAAATGTTCCGGGCCTTGTCGACCAGCGCCCAGTTATCCGGCTGGAAGCCGGCCATTTCGCTGCCGCGGATCCGCACGCCGTCGGTTGACTGGCCCTCGACGACCAGCAGCGTCTCGGCCGCCTTCCCGCCGACCTTCGCGGCCCGCAGTTCAAACCAGCTCTGGCGATAGATGCCATCGGCCAGATACAGCTTCGTGGGCACACCGTCCCGCACCAGTTCGCTGGCCCGCATCAGCGCCGCCCGGATGGATCCGAACGGATTGGCCGCGCTGCCATCACCGTTCCCATCCGGGGCCACGTGGATCGTCTGTCGGACGGCGTTGACATCGACACTCGCCTTCCATTCGGTGACCGGCCTCTGGACCGGATCCTTGTACCAGGTGGCGTTCTCGTCATATTCGAGCGTGGACGGCCCTGAACCGGCGGCCGCCCGGGACGCCCGCGCAGGCGCTTCGCGCAGTTCCGTGGCGGTCAGCGACAGGTTCGCGAAATCGGCGTGGCCCTTGGCCGCACGGTAATCCAGCCACACCTCGATGCCGTACACGTCGGTCGGCACCGCCACCTCAAATTCCTCATGCTTCCAGTCCTGGTCGTTGCGGAATCGGGTGGCGCCACCGGAGCCCTTGATCACTTCGTCGTCGGCGTCGAGGAACTTCAACGCCATGGTGACCACACCCCACCGCCCATCGGTCTGAAGATCGCTGATACGCACGTCCGCCGACAGCTTCACCTTGGCGAACGAGCCGTCGGTCTGGATCGTCTGCTGCACCACGGCCGGCTTCTTCATCAGGCGGATGAACGACGCGTCGCCTTCCTCAACCTTGTCCCAGAACTCGCCCTGCGACTGCCACGGTTGCCGGGTCGCCCAGGCGTCGGACTCCAGCAGGTTGCGCTGCTTGGAGGCCTTCACCGGCGCCGGTGCCTGGGTCGACTGCTTGCCGGCCGTCGTGGCGGCCTGAGCCCCGGTCTGACCCGATGCTTCGCGCCGTTCGGTGGCGGTCAGACTCAGGTTGGCGAAATCGGCATGGCCTTTGGCCGCACGGTAGTCCAGCCAGATCTCGATGGCGCGCGCCTCGGTCGGCACCTCCGCCTGCACTTGCTCATGCTTCCAGTCCTGGTCGCCACGGAAACGCGTGGCGCCGCCGGCGCCCTTGATCACTTGTCCGTTGGCGTCGAGGCATTTCAACGCGATCGTCACCACGCCCCAGCGGCCATCAGTCTGAAGATCGCTGATGCGCACGTCCGCAGCCAACTCCACTTTGGCCAATGAACCAGCGGTGTTGACCTTCTGTTGAAGCAGAACCGGTTTCTTCATCAGGCGGATGAACGAGGCGTCGCCGTCCTTAACCTTGTCCCAGTATTCGCCCTGCGACTGCCACGGCTGGTTCGTCGCCCATTTCGTTGACTCAAGCAGATTCTGTCGGTCCGAGGCCTTCACCGGTGTCGCTGCTTTGGCGTCAGCTTCGCGAGCCGCGCTGGTCGCCTGGGCCGAGGCTGCTTGCGGCGCGGCCTGGGTCTCGGTGGTCTGCAACGTCACTTCCGCAAAATCCACGGTTCCAGCCTGCGCGCGGTACTCCAGCCACACCTCGATCTGTTTCGCGCCATCGGGGACTTCGGCCTCCCGCTCCACCGCCTCCCAGTCCTGATCACGCAGGAAGAACTTCGCCGCCCCGTCACCCTTGAGCGGTTTGCCGGCTGCGTCGAGGAACCGCAGACGCATCGCCCCGCCGCCCCAGCGGCCATCTTTCTTCAGGTCCTGAGCCCGCACCACGGCGGCCAGTTTCACCGCAGCCATCGTGGGTTGGACCGTGATGGTCTGCTGCAGCAGGACCGGCGACTTCTTCAGCCGAATGAACGTCCGATCGCCTTCGGTCATCTGTTCATAGTGTGAGCCGGACCGCATCCATCTCTGTTTCGCCTGCCACTGATCGGACTGGATCAGGTTCGCCGCGGTGGCGATATGGGCGAGCGCAAGCACAATAACAATGCTGACAATGCGAGGCATGTCGATTCCCTTTCTCGTCGGGTTGAGTGACGCCGCCTGTCCTGGCCGTCGGCGTCGTACGGCTCGTTCTAATCCTGTACATTCTCCAGCCGGTCACGTTCACTGTCCCCCAGCGCAAGCCACTGACTGAATGTCATGCTCTCGGTGTGTCCATCCACGTGGCTGAAGTTGTTGACGTATTCGGGATGTCCTTCCCGATAACCGGCTCGCTCGCCATCGGGTCCACACTTCCAGTTCCATGGCCGAGCCACGCCGCTGTTGCCGAACCGGAACTCCGCCCAGGCCAGAAGCGTCCCGTCCGACGGTTCGTTCGTGCCCATGTCGCCGAACCAGATCGCGCCTTGCTGCACCGTGTTGATCGAGGGCAGGGGCAGGGGCTTCTTGACATTCTTTGTCAGCCGCTCCACGCCCCCCATGCGATAGGCCAGGCTGTAGTCCAGTTCGTAGCGTTCCAACATGCCGCTGGCGACGCGCGGTCCGGCGGTGCCGCGAGCCTGGGGGCATTGAACATTCCGCCATTTCGGCGACCCGTCACCGGTGGACTGGAAGTACTTGTCGAACCAGTGACCATTGCCGATCAGATAGACATCATCGGCGTCGCCATCATCGTCGTAGTACTCATGGAGGCTTCCGGCGTCGCGTCCCCCATTGGTGGGCAGGACCCCGGCGTTCTCCGAAGAGTACATCATCCCCCAGACCGCGATCTGGCGCAAGTTGGACTGGCAACTGACATTCATCGCCGCCCTCCGCGCCTTGGTCAGCGCCGGCAGGAGAATGCTCAACAACAACGCAATGATCGCCACCACCACCAACAGTTCGACCAAGGTGAATCCGAAAGACTTGCTGGGGCGCATCGTCTTACCCTTTGATCAGAGGTGGATGTCGGGCCAATGTGGCGCGCCGCGGCCAGGCGGCGCGCCACGGAAATCGATCGGACGGATCGGTCAACGACGACGACGCAGCGCTGCGGCACCACCCAGGGCCAGCAACGCCATGGATGCCGGCTCGGGAATCTCGGTGATGTTCAGGTATGGGTCTCGATCCGTGCCATCAAGGCCGGTGGCGTCCTCGGCCATCGCCACTTCCCAGTACTTGCCGTTGGCGGCATTCTCCTGATTGTTGTTGATCCGCAGGTAGACAAAGTCCGCCGTGCGATTGTTCAGGTAATCGACCAAGGCGGCGGCGCTGCTCGTCTGGTACTGGTTGTCCAGACCTGTATCGAAACTTCTGTCATTGCGAGCCAGGATCGGGTTGTCAATCAGAACATTACCTGTTTCGGGCGTGTCGCTGTTGTGGTACGAAACGGTGGTCTGCCAACCATCCGCCGTCGCGCCGTAACCAACGCCCTGCAGACTCGCGAATACGCCGGTATTCACTTTGTTCTGAATCACGAAGACCCCGAACTCAGCAGCCGTGATCGTATCCACCCCACTCAGGTCAAATGCGAACACCGCACTGCGATAGATGCTCGTTCCGGTCTTGTACACGTTGACTGAAGCGTCGGTGGCTTCCACCGCCCCCGTGCTTCGTACCCCACCATCTGCGGGATCGCTATAGATCATCACGGCATTGGCGGTTGCGGCTACCAAGCCCAGTATCAGCATGGTCGCCATAACGGATGTGAAGTGCTTGGACATGATGTGGTCCTCCAGTGAATTGGGGCTGTCAGGCAGCCCGACAGACAGGTCTCTCTCACGGCTGCGCCGGCGGCGCGGTGGTTCGACCGTGATCAAGCGTGCCGGCGAGTGTGCGTGCGACAAGCACGCGGTCCGGCTGATCAATCTTTTCCAGAAGCATCTCGACAGCGACGGCGCCCATTTCGCGTTCGGGAACGGTCAGCGTGGTGGCGCCGTAATGGCTGTGCAGAAGGTCGCTCGTAGCCACACCGATGACCGACAGTTCATCGGGCACACAAACGCCCAACGCATCGGCCGCGTGCAGAACCTGTTCCAGTTCCCGATCGGACGCGCAGATCACCGCCGAGGGACGATCGGCGGATCGCATCCACTCCAGGATCAGCCCGAAACGCTGACGGCGATTCATCTGCCCCGCCGGGGACCAGATCACAGGCTCGTGTCCGGCGCGGGCCAGCGACTGCTCATACCCCGCCTGCCGGTCGGCGCTGCTGTAATGCGAATGTGAACCGTCAGGCAGCACGCCCATATTCAGAAACGCGATCCGCTGATGGCCAAGGTCCAGCAGGTGTTCGCACATCGTCCGCCCGGCATGCACATCATCGGGGTGAACGCAATCGGTCTCCTTGCGAACGTTGACCCATACCGCCGCGACACGCAGATGCTGGAACTGCTGCTCCAACCAGGTGGGGAAGGATGAAATGTAGTTCACAATCAGACCATCCACCGACCATTCGCGCAGCGCATGCGGCAACTGCTGATCGTCGGCCAGTTCCTGGTCGGTCAGGCGGCCCATCACCAGCCTCAGCCCACGGGCCTCCAAGAAATCCTCAATGCCTTCGAGCAAGCTTTCGGGATACCAACTGCGGTAACTGACCATGGACCGAAGGAACCCGATGCTGCCGAAGCGGCCGGTGCGAGTCGCGCGGGCGCTGGTGTTCAGCCGATAGCCCAACCTCTGGGCGAGATTGCGGACGCGGCGCTGGGTATGTGGCGAGGCCTGGGAAGTGCCCCGCAACGCATGGGACACCGCCACCTGACTGATGCCCAAACGACTGGCGATTTGTGCTTGTGTCACACGCATGATCGGTGGCCCTGCCTGCCTTGGATGCCGGTGAAACGAAGAACTGCTTGCATCCCTTATACGTAGAGGATATCCTATTCGAATAGGAAGTCAAGCGAAATCTCCGAAGATTGGGAATCCGGCCCGCCAATTCGGGGGATTCCGGGGGATTTCGGGCGTTTCCGCCGCTCGGCCAAAGGGATGTGCCAACCCATGAACGTTATCCTCATTCTCTGCGACACGCTGCGGCGTGATCATTGTGGAGCT
>CAYNCM010000062.1:0-19007 GCA_964395825.1 uncultured Planctomycetaceae bacterium | reverse complement strand
CGTTGGCCTTCGTCGCCGGATCGAGCGCCAGCCAGATCGTGACCCGCGGATCGCGGTCCAGCGACTTCCACCGATCCTGGTGCCAGGGCAGAAACGTGCCCTTGTGGGCCGGCTTGTTCATGAACATCGCCCGGAAGCAACTGATCGGCGTGTCGGGTCCGTAGACGCGGGCGCAGATGTCACGGAAGATCGGCCGCTGCATGAATCGCAGGAACACCGGGTCGAATTCCAGGTCCTGGATCTTGCGATAGCCGAGCGTGGCCCCCTTGTGTCCGCGGCTCTGCTCGCCGGCGCTCTCGTACGCGCCGTCGGCGCTGTCCAGTTGCATCATCATGCGGTCGTAGTTGGTTGAGGCGGTTCCCATCATGATGTCGTCGATGCGCTGCTGCATCGTCTTCAGTTGCTCATCGTCGAGCATCCGTCCGAGTTCGAGATACCCATCGCGTTCGTACCGCCGCCATGACCTGTCGTCGATCGCTGCCTGCATCACGCACCTCCTTGGCCCCGCCAGGTTGGCCGCTATTCACAACACGGATGCCATACTACGGCGGCGGCGCGGACGGGCCCATGGAATGGTTGAAGATCAGGATGGAGAATCTGAACCGGCGCTGTCGCGGTATTGCGTGGGGCTCTGGCCGAAGTGCTGTTTGAACAGGCGGCTGAAGTAGTATGGATCGTCAATGCCGACCTTGCGGGCGATGGCGGCGACGCTGAGTCGATCTTCCATGAGCAGGCGCGAGGCGGCCTGCATGCGCATGCGGGCGAGGTACTGAAGCGGCGTGACGCCGAGCGTGCGGCGGAAGGTTCGGTTGAGGTGCTGCGGCGAGTACCCGGCCCAGGCCGCCAGATCGTCCAGCGCGGGCGGTTGATCGAGATGGCGCGTCAGTTCCTCAAGCACCGCGGCGATGAGCGGATCGACCTGTCGATGGGCGAGCAGTCGCCGGGCGGCGTTGTCGGCGAACAGTTCGAGTACCACCAGCCGCGCCCAACTCCGCATCATCAGGCCGATGCGTTGGGGATCGGGCCGACTGAACTCGTCGATCGCGCCGCGCAGATATCTGTCGAGCCGACTGGAGGGCCACACGGCCTGCAGGCGCGGTGGCGGGAGCAGATCGAACACATCGCCGCCGCCGGGCAGGTGCGCTTCGACATGCAGCGACAGGAGCGTCAGGCGTCGGGTGCGGCAGATCGCGCGATGCGGTTCGCCGGGGCGCACGACGAGCAGGCGCTGCGGCTGCATCTCGTGCCGCTTGCTGTCGATGATCCAGATTGGCCGACCGCGGGTGACGAACAGCAGGTTGTAATCGCGAACCCGGCGGGGTTTGAGCAGGTAGCCGTGTTCGTGGCGCTGGCAGGTGCAGACGTGGGTTTTGACCTGCATGGTGCGCAGGACGAAGTCGACCATCGCGGACGGCGGGGATGCGGCGGGCTGGTTGGCCATGGCCCGATTCTACCGTCGACCGGCCGGCCGATCACCGGTGCTGCCGGTTTCTCGCGAACGGTTATAATGGCTGCATCCGCCGCGTCGGCCGGATCGCCCGTCGGCGTTCGCCGCACGTTTGTCCCTCCGGAGAGATGCTTTTCATGTCCATCGAACTGACCTGTTCTGAATGCGGAAAACGACTCAAGGCGTCGGAGAAGCTGCTCGGCCGGAAGGTAAAGTGTCCGCAGTGCGGGCAGGTGGTGCAGGTCGCAGCACCGGATGCCGCGCCGCCCCCGCCGCCATCCGAGGCCCCCTCGTTGATCGAACCTTCCAACGACGATTCGATGGGCCTCGCCGAGGCGCCCGACACGCCCGCCGGCGCCTCGCCCAACGCGGTTCCCGGCAGCGCGGTGTTCGACGGCGCCTCGCCGATCGGCGGCCAATCCGAAGGATCGGGACTAGGTAAGAAGATCGGCGTGCTGGTCGCCCTGCTGGTGATCGCCGGCGCCGTGGCCGTGGCGGTGATGATGTTCACCGACGACGACCACAACGGGCGCGACGACCGGCCCGGCCCGGTGCGCCCCGGTCGCCCGTCCGTCGCCAACCGTCCGACCGAACCGGCGCGCCCGGACGCGCCCTCGACCGCTCCTGAAACCGACACCCCCGATCGCACTTTGCCCAGCGAATCGCCAACCCCCGAGCGCTTCGTGGGCCCGCCACCCGGTCCGCCGCCTTCCCCCGACGCGCCGCGCTACGGGATGCCGCCCGACGAAGCGACCGAACCGACGATCGATTCGACGCAACTGCCCGCCGAGTACGCACACCTGCCCGGTGAATATCAGGTGTTTCTGGAGGCGGCCTGGGCCGATGCGTTCGGCCGGCCGGGCGCCCAGCGCCTCGGCCTGCCCCAGGCGCGGTTTGGCGCGGCGTTCAGCGAAGGGCAATGGACCGTCGACATCGCCGACCTGCGCTGGACCGGGCCGACCCGCCAACTCGACCAGATGCGGATCGAACTGCCGCTGAGCGCCCTGGCCGCGTCGGGGCTGGAGCGACTGCCGTTCGCCGATCAACTCGAAGGCGATGGGCAGGTGGTGGTGAGGTACGACCGCAACGCCGGCTTCGTGGCCGAGGTGACCGGCCTGGCCCCCGTCCACGAACCTCCGCAGGTGCAGACCTACACCCGCCGCCCCAACGAACCGCAGACCGAGCAAATCATCATCCCCGCCGACGCCAAGGTGGAACATGAACGCGAAATCGATCGCAGCGGTCGGCTGAGCGCGATCAAGACCACGGTGACCGTGCGCGGCCAGGCCGGGCTGATTGCCACGACACTGAAGCTGGCCCGCCGCGCCACCCCCCAGCCGCAGGTGGTGACCGACCTGCTGGTCGAGGATGAAATGGCCCAGTTGCACGGGCGCACCGGCGTGGTGCAGTCGCTGGATATCACCGGCGACGGGCAGCGCGTGGTGACGCTGGATCGGCACGGCAACGTGCTGGTGTGGCATGTGGGCCGGGCCGATGCGCCCCCGCAGGTGTCGATTCCCATGCTGCGCACCGCGCCGGGTTACGTGCAGTTTCTGCCGGGCGGCGAACGGTTGCTGGTCGCCGGCGGACGAGGCGGGACGCTGGCGCTGGACGTGGTGAACATCGCCGACGGGCGCGTGGTGCGGCGACTGGATGTGTCGACGATCCGCGATCGTCAACCCGCCGATGCCAATCCCGACTGGCCCGTCTCCCCATCGCAGTTCACCGGGCTGTGGCTGTCGCGGAACGGCCGGGCCGCCCTGGCGACCGGGCAGTCGGATCAGGCGTGGTCGGCGCTGTGGGCCATCAACTCCGGCGAACTGCTGGCCCATCGCCCGCTCGAGGAGCAGGTGGCGATCAGCCCCGATGGGCGAGCGGCCCTGCTGGGCGATGCGATCTGCCGGGCGGCGCCCAACGCACCCGTGATCGCCGCCAAAGACGACCTGTTCGAAGACCATCGCTCGCGCACGACCGCCGCCCCGCTGCCGGGCCTGGCCAACGGCGGGCAACTCATGGCCACGGCCGGGAATAACCACAACATCCGCCTGATTAACGTATCCCTGCGCACCGACGTGGGCGAACTGGTTGGCCACCAGGGCGCGGTGCGTCAGATGCTGTTCATCGACCAGGCCCGCCGCCTGGTGACCACCGGCATGGATGGGCGGATCATCATCTGGGATGTCGAACGGCGCGAACCGCTGGGCGAACTGGCCTGGGCCGCCGAATCCGACGGGCGCGGTCGAACCGATGTCCGACCCGAACGCCGGGGCTACGACAGCTTCGCCCGCATGGACCGCTTCGTGCCGCCCGATCGCGACAACCGCCGCGCCGAGGTGACCCTTCTGCCGCTGGATGTGCCGCCATTCGTCAGTCCGGCCGGCATGACCGCCTCCAGCGCCGACGGTGCCCGCATCGTGTGCGCCGATGCCCACGGGGTGGTGCACGTTTACAACCTGCCCGATCTGGACGCCCGCCAGCGCGCCCTGCCGACGATCGCGATGCTCGAGCCGGTGGTTGAAGACGAGGCGAAGGTGCTGGCCGCATCGCCGGATGGGCGTTTTCTGGTGGTGGATGTTTCGAGCGTGCAGGCGATCCAGGAAGCCCGCCGCGCCGCGGCCGAAGAAGCCCGTCAGCGTGAACAGCGCCGCCGGGAGATCGCCCAGCGCAGCAGCAGTCGCTACGACGACCGCCGCACCAGTTCGCGCTCCGGCGACCGCCCACGCAGCAACCTGACCGATACCCGCCGCCGCGAGGAGCGCCTCGAGCACGAACTGAACACGCATCTGCGCCGCCGCGGCACGACCGAGTCGCTGGTCGAGTACGACGACCCGATCAGCCAGAACAAGACCGTCGCGTTCGAACACGCGGCGTACGGGCCACTGAACGCCTACGTCGCCATGTCCAACGAAGGCCGGTTGTACGTGTTCCGCGCCGGCAGCGGCCGACCGGTGGGTCGCAACACCGAAGACCTCGTCGAAGCGCGGGTCGAAGCGCTGCACTACTCGCCGGATGGCCGATACGTGCTGGTCGTCGCCCAGCAAGACGGTGGGCTTTACCAGTTCGATGCCCGTTCGCTGCGGCTGGTGCATGAGTATCCGCCATCCGCGGTCGAGCCGGCGATGTCGCCCGACGGGAAGCTGCTGGCCATCGCCACCCCGCAAGGCTCGAACACCGTCCGGCGCCGCGGCCGACGCGGCTTCCAGTCGTCCGACGATATCGCCAACATCCGCATCTACGACCTGCAGACCGGCGAACCGGTCGCTTCGACCCAGCCGATGACCGACCTGGTCTTTTCGCCCGACAGCCGCTACCTCGCCGGCGTGGAACAGGCCGACGACCGCCGCGGCGAAGTGGTGCTGGCCGACGTGACGACCGGCCTGGCCGCCCGGCGGTTCGGGTTCGAAGGCGGCGGCGTCGCCATGCCCGCGTTCAGCCCCGATGGCACGGTGCTGGCCACCTGGGCCGACCCGCCCGACGGCGGCGACCGCGGATACGGCGGATCCTACGACCGGCGATCCGGCGGCGGCCAGCAACTGCTGCTGTGGGACGTGACCACCGGCGCCCGCCTGGTCGCCGCGCCGTTCGAGCAGGCCCGACCGGTCGACATCCGCTTCGCTGAAGACGGCCACCGCGTGGTCGTGACCATGGAACAGGATGAACGATACGTGGTGGCGTGGCAGGATCAGGCCGCCCTGCGCGCCCACCCGATCGACTCGCCCGACGAACTGGACGCCGAGGCGCTGGTGAAGATCGCCGACGTCGATCGCCCGGCCCGCAGCCGCACGCTGGCGGTGGGTCTTCCGGCGAGCGGATCGCGCGTGGCCGTGGCCGATCGCATGGGCTCGTCCACGTGGATTCGCATCAGCGACGTCCGCAGCGGCGAGGTGATCCGCCCCCTCAACGCCGGCGGCAGCCTCATCAGCGCCATGGCCTATTCGCCGATCAGCGCCGATCTGGCGGTGTGCGGCGACGATTCGATGGTGCACCTGTGGCGAGCCGATGCCTCCACCGCCGCGTGGACCAGCCGCGTCGACGCCGAGGCGCTCGGCCTGCCACGGGCCCTGGCGTGGTCCGACGACGGACGCTGGATCGCCGTCGGCGGGTCCGGCGCGGGCAATCGGCTGGCCGGGGTGCTGAGCGCCCAAGACGGTGACCGCCTGGCCACACTGACCACCGAAGCGCCCGGCGCGGTCGATCAACTGCGCTTCACGCCCGATGGCGATCAACTGCTCATCGCCGCCGGCAAGCGCCTGACTGTCTGGAACACCGACACCTGGCGCATGACCGCCGAGCACCGCTACCCACGGCCGATCTGGCACCTCAGCGCCGACGGGCGCTACGTGCTGGTGTCGAGCGATCCATTCAATCCGGCCAGCATTGTCGAGCCCGCCGCCGACAAGGTTCACGCCGTCATCGAAGCCCGGACCGCGACTGATGGGTTGATCGACGCACGTCGGAAGTTGGTGATGCTCATCGACGAGCCGACCGGCTGGGTCGCGGTGCATCGGATGCGCGACGGCCGACGGATTGACCAGCTTCAACTGAACCCCGACGCCCAGCCGACCGCGTTTATCGCCGCCGGCCCCGGCGACCGGCGCATGGCCACCGTGCCCCGCCGCCCGGAGAACGCCGCCGGCCGTCTCGAGCCGATCCGCGTGTGGAAGCTCAGCAGCGAAACGCTGGCCATGGGCGAGTCGCAGGTCGTTTCGCCGGGTAAGTTTTTCGTGACCTGGCTGGACTACTCGCCGATCGGCGATACGGTGCAGCCGGGCATGATGACCGGCGTGGCCGGCGCAGGCCCCGACGATCCGGAAACCGAAGCGATGGGCAAACTGAAGATCGCCCGGCTGACGCTCAGTGCCGGCAAGGAAGACGCGGCGCGGCAGATGCTCGTCGACGTCGTCCGCCAGTACGGCGACACCGACGCCGGCGCCAAGGCGCGGCAGATGCTCGAGAAGATGGGCGTGGCGGTTCCCCAAGCGGTCGAACGCGCCGCCGCCGAAGCGGGGGATGCGGACGACGGCCCGGGGGACGCGGGCGATGCCGGCGATCTGCCCGACGATCCCGAGGCGGCCGGTCAGTTGCGACTGGCCAAACTGCTGATGGCCGCCGGCCGCAAGGACGAGGCCCGCAAATCGTTCGACCGCATCGCCCGCGACTACCCGAACACAAAGTCGGGCCGGGAAGCGGCGAAACTGCGCGATCAACTGCTCGAACAGGAACAGGCCGCCGAGTAGGCGCTGTTGCCGGCATGCCCGTCATCAACGATAGACGACAGGCGCCTTCCGCCTGGGCCGGGCCCCAGTGCCGGTAACGGCCCGTTCAATCCAGCGCAATCGAAAGCGGCGGCCGACGAGGCCGCCGCAATATCAAAGAGGAGGAAAGGAGGAATCAGGTTCTGCGACTACCCGAATAAACCGCGCCGCCCGGCCGGTGTCAAGCAATTTCTGCCCCGCGGTTTGCATACCGGGGAACCCGCATGGGCCTTTTCCGTGTTCCTTGAAGGCGCAGGGGGTCGCAGTTGCGTTCGACCGGGGAATCTGCCACTTTACGCAGCGCCCATGAACGACCCCCATCGCGCCCGCCGAATCCGCCAGACGCTGAAGACTGACGCCCTGCTCGGCCAGGACGCCGTGCCGCTGGGCACTGCGCCGGCTGCGGCCCATTCGCCCACCACCGAACCCGACACGTCCGCGCCTGCTTGCGGGGGCGGCGATGGAGATGCGACGGACCAGGCCGCTTCGCTGGAAGAACTGAACCGCACGCAGGTGATCGGCTGTGAGAAGTGTCACCTGTGCCGGGACCGAACGAACACGGTATTCGGCACGGGAAACCCGAACGCCGATTTAATGTTCATCGGGGAAGGGCCGGGGCACGATGAGGACATGCAAGGCGAGCCGTTCGTCGGCCGGGCGGGCCAACTGCTCGATAAGCAGATCGCGGCGATGGGCCTGTCGCGGGCTGAGGTGTACATCGCCAACATCGTCAAGTGCCGCCCGCCGGGCAACCGGGTCCCCACCCCCGACGAAGCCGATGCATGTATGCCTTACCTGCTGCGCCAGATCGAACTGATCCGCCCCAGGATCATCGTGGGCCTCGGCGCGACGGCGGTGAAATATCTGCTGAACGATCCGAAGCTGGCCATCACGCGCACCCGCGGTCAGTGGAAATCGTTTCGTGGTATCGACTTCATGCCCACGTTCCACCCGGCGTACCTGCTGCGGCAGTACAGCCGGGAAAACCGCCAGCGCGTCTGGAGTGACCTGCAGGCGGTGATGGAACGCCTGGGCCTGCCCACCAGGTGATCGATCGCCGAACCCGCCGGCGGCAACTGGACGACACGCTGGGCGCCATCCGCGACCGCTTCGGCGAACGGTCGATCAGCCGAGGGGCGGGTAAGCTTCAAAAGCGACGCTCGAACGGGGGCGAATCCGATGGAGGCCCTTTCGAGCCTCGGATTTCAAGTTTCCACCGGTCTTGGCAAAGGCGGGTGGCGGTGGTATCATGCCCGGCTCGACTGAGAACGAGGATCGATCCATGTATGCAGTCATCGCCGACAGCGGCAGCCAGTACAAAGTCTCCGAAGGCGACGTGATCCGCGTGGACCTGCGCGAGCTGCCCGAGGACCAGACCACGCTCCAGTTCGACAGCGTCCTGCTGGTCGGCGGGAACGGCGAATCGAAGATCGGCACGCCCACGCTCGACGGCGCGAAGGTCACCGCCGACCTGCTGACCGAGGTCAAGGGCGACAAGATCACGATCATCAAGTTCAAGCGTCGGAAGAACTACCGACGCAAGCGAGGCCATCGCCAGCGCTTCCTGCGGGTGAAAATTACCGGCATCGAGGCTTGAAGCTTCAGTGGGTTCCACCGCCGTCCGACACCGGGCGGCGTTTTTCGTGGCATCAGGACTCGTCGCCCCCCCCCGGAACGCGGGCAAGCGAACGCTACCCCCGATAGGTGCAGACCGTCTTTTCGGTTTCCCACACCTTCACTTCCACCAGTTCGGCATCGATCGACTTGACCTCGCCGGCCAGCAGGTCGAAGCACACTTTGGCGATCTGTTCGACGGACGGGTTGACCCCGCGAAATTCGGGCGTGTCGACGTTCAGGTGTTTGTGATCGAAGCGTTCGACGATGGCCCGGTCGACCAACCCGTCGAGTTCGGCCGACCCGACCGGGCGGTCGCCGGCGGTTCTGACCGTGACTTCGACCTGGTAGTTGTGCCCGTGGCCGGAAGGGTTATTGCACTTGCCGAACACGCGGCGGTTTTCCGCTTCGTCCAACTCGTCGGCGTGCAGGCGGTGGGCGGCGGCGAATTCGTAACGTTGACTGAGCAGCAATCCGTTCATGGTTCGGGCCTCCAGTATCACCGCAAACGTCGGCGTCAGGTGCAGCGTCACCCGGCGCACCGTCTTCTCAAGCGGTTCGTCGATCACCCGCCACAATTCCCGCAGCACCGGCCCAATCGCCGTTTCGTTCCGCTCAGCCGCGGCTGCGATCACCGGCAGACCCCGCTCCCGCACCGCCCGATCGAGCCGTTTGATGTTCAGAAAATATCCGGTCACCGGGTCGATCGGCCCGGCGCAGACCACGTGCAGTTCGTAATACCGCCCGAAACCGTGCATCGGCGGCCAGGCGGCGTGGCTGTTATCCACCGGCGCGGCGGCGTCCAGCGTTCCGTCCGCCCGCAGACAGAACCGCACCGTGCGCTCGAGTTCCACCACCGGAGAACTGCTCATGGTGTTCAAGCTTAGGACCACCCACGCCCGCCGGGCAAATCCCCGAAGCACGCCGACTTTGGTCGCCATGGCGATTCGACTACATTATGCATGACGATGATCCCAGGGAACTGGCCATGGAATGCAAGAAACCACAGAACGTCGCCCGCTGCAACTGCACCTACGCCGGATGCCCGCGCCAAGGGATCTGCTGCGATTGCCTGGCCAGCCACCTGGCCGCCCGGCAACTGCCCGCCTGCTGTTTCCCCGATGAGGTCGAACGCACCTACGACCGCAGCTTCGACAAATTCGCCGAACTGGTCGGCGCCGGCGCGGTCTGATCCGCTGCCCCACCATCCGCCATGCGCCGACCATACGCCACAGCCCGACGCATCCTCATCGTCCGACCCAGCGCCCTGGGCGATGTGGCCCGTTCCGTGCCCACGCTCGTCTCGCTCAAGCGGGCGTTCCCCGAGGCACGGGTCGACTGGCTGGTCCGCCGAGGCTTTGACGACACCATCCGCCATCACCCCGACCTGCATCAACCGATCCTTTTCGACCGGCGACGCTGGGGGCGGTCGCCCGGCCTGTGCGTGCGGCTTTGCCGGCAACACTACGATCGGGTTTACGATTTCCAGGGACTGACCCGCAGCGGCCTGTTCACCCTCGCCACCGCCGCGCCGCGCCGGGTCGGCATGGCCCAGTCCCGCGAACTGGCGCGACTCGGTTACAACATCGTTCACAACGTCGGCGACGCCGAGCATGTGGTCGACCGGATGCTCAGCCTGCTCGAAGCCGACGGCATCGCGCCGGTGCGCGACCTGCGCCTGTACACCAGCCCCGAAGACCGCCAATGGACCGGACGATTGCTCGATGAACACGGCATCGGCGGCCGGCCGTTCGCCGTCATCGCCCCCACCGCGCGATGGGCATCCAAGCGCTGGCCGATCGAGCGCTTCGCCGAACTGGCCGGCGATCTGCCCAGCCACGGCATTCACCATGCCGTGATCGTCGGGGCGCCCGGCGAACAAGCCCAGGCTCGCGCGCTGGTCAAACTCGACGGGACGCCGGCGGTGATTGATCGGGTCGGCAAGACCACGGTCGGCCAGCTCATGGCGATCATCGAGCGATGCGCCCTGGTGGTGGGCAACGACAGTGCAGCGTTGCACTTTGCCGTGGGATTCGGCCGGCGATGCGTGGGGTTGTACGGCCTGACCGATCCGAAGCGCGACGGGCCTTACGGCCGCGACCTCGGCGTCGTGAAGGCGGAAGTCACCGAAAACATTCGTCACAAGCAGAACCACGTGGGCCAGCAGTACATCGCCCGCATCCCTGTCGACGAAGCGAGGCAGGCGCTCGAGCGCGTGATGAACGCCCCGCCGAAGTGATTTACTTCGCGTCGGTCCGCTTTTCGGTGAACCATGACCATGCCCGATCATCCGCCGCTCATTCTGGCCAGCACCTCGCCCCGCCGGGCGGCGCTGTTGCGTGAAGCGGGATTCGACTTCACCCGGCACGATCCGGGATTCGACGATTCGCACGTGGACTTCGCCGACGCCCCGCTCGTCCGCGCCGCCGAGGCGCTGGCGTACCTCAAGGCGTCGAGCGTGGCCGATCGGATCGAGCGCGGGCTGGTGATCGGCAGCGACACGATGCTGGCGATCGCCGATCGTCCGATCGGCAAGCCGCGCGACCGCGAACATGCCGCCGCCATGCTGGACGAGTTGTTCGATCATCCGCATCGGGCGATCTCCGCGGTGGCGCTGGTCGATGCGACCGACGGGCGGCACATCCTGTTTCACGACATCGCCGAGGTGACGATCGCCCGGCCGGACGATGCGGCGCTCGGCGAATACCTCGAATCCGATGCGTGGGCGGGCAAGGCCGGCGGGTATAATCTGGCCGAGCTTCGCCAGCGCTGGCGCTTCACCGTCACCGGCGATCCGACGACGGTGGTGGGCCTGCCCATGGGCAAGATCGCCCGCGCCGTTGAAGCGTTCGCCCGTCCGACGGGATCGTGACCGTGACTGACACCGCCGCCAATCCGTCGATCGTCGCCGTGCTGTCCGGCGAGCGCCGCACGCCGGGGGCCGCCGCGCTGCGCGCCGTCGCCCGCTGTGCCGAGCCGTTCTACACCGCCGCGATCCGCGTGCGTAATGACCGCTTCGACACCCGACGGCGCAAGGCCCATCGCGCTCACGTGCCGGTGGTGAGCATCGGCAACCTGACGACCGGCGGCACGGGCAAGACGCCGATGGTGATCCACGTGGCCCAACGGCTCGCCGAAGCCGGCCTCAAGCCCGCGGTGGTGCTGCGTGGTTACAAGGCCGACCGCCGCGGCAACAGCGATGAAGCCCAGCTTCTCGGCGCCGAACTTCCGGGGGCGCCGGTGATCGTGAACCCGGATCGCGTGGCCGCAGCCCGCTTCGCCCAGACGCACCATCCCGAAGTGGACGTGCTGGTGCTCGACGATGCGTTTCAGCATCGCCGAATCGCGCGGGATTTCGACATGGTGCTGATCGATGCGACCAATCCGTTCGGATTCGATCATCTGCTGCCGCGGGGTCTGTTGCGCGAGCCGCCCGATTCGCTGGCCCGCGCCGATGCGGTGGTCATTACCCGGGCCGACCAGGTTTCGCTGGCCGAACTGGATCAGCTCGATCGTCGCATCGCCCATCATCACGGGCGCCAGCCGGTCGCGCGGTGCGTGCATCACTGGCGCCACACGCTGGACGAACACGGCGCCCACGCCCCCACCGCCGGGGCGCGGGTGTTCGCGTTCTGCGGCATCGGTAATCCCGCCGCGTTCTTCCACCAGATCGAAACGCGCCTGGAAATGGTCGGGGCACGGTCTTTCGCCGATCATCACGATTACACCGCCGCCGACGTCGATGCGTTGTGCGATCAGGCCGAGCGGCGCGGGGCGAAAGCGCTGCTGACCACGGAGAAGGATTGGGTGAAGCTGAACCGCGTGCTAGAATCGCACCCGTCGCGGCTGCCGGTGTGGCGGGCGCACCTGGAGATCGAATTTTCCCGCGGGCGCGATGCGCTGGCCGGCCGCCTGCTGGCCGCCGTGATCCCGACCCATGCACAGGACCCCCGGCCCGCCGATGAACGAACTGATTGAACTGATCGACGCCTGGCAGACGAAGCGCATCATGGTGGTGGGCGATTACATGCTCGACCGGGCGATGTTCGGCAACGCCGACCGGCTGTGCCCCGATGCCCCGGTGCCGGTGCTGGCGATCGAGCGGGAGGAATCGAACGCCGGGGGCGCGGCGAACGTGTGTTTCGACCTGGCGGCGCTGGAGTGCGAGGTGGCGTGCATGGGCGTGGTGGGCGAAGACGAAGCGGGCGGGCAACTGCGCCGTCACCTCAACGAAGCCGGCTGCGACACGGCGGGCATGGTCACCTGTTCCGATCGGCCGACCATCGTCAAACAATCGTTCATCGGGCTGGCCCAGCACCGCCATCCGCAGAAGATGTTCCGAGCCGATTACGAGCGCGCCGAACCACTGCACGAAGCGGTCGAGGCGGAGCTGCTGGCGAAGATCGGCGCGGCGATGGACGACACGGACATCGTCTGTCTGCAGGATCACAACAAGGGCCTGGCCACCGCGTCGTTCTGCGGGAAGCTGATCGACCTGGCGCAGCGGCGCGGCGTGCGCGTTCTGGTCGATCCGGCGCTGATCGACGATTACCGCCGCTACGCCGGGGCCACCATCCTCACGCCTAACCGCTTCGAGGCCGCCACCGCCACCGGCACGCTGCGCCAGGTCCACGACCAGCACGGCTGGGCGGACATCGCCGGACGCCTGCTCGGCGCGCACGGCTTCGAGGCGGTCATGATGACCGTCGACCGCCACGGGGCGATTCTGGTCCAGCGCGACGCCGACCCTCAGCTTCTTCCAACCACCGCCCGCAGCGCCTACGACGTGACCGGGGCCGGGGACATGATGCTCAGCGTGCTGGCGGCGGCTTTGGCCAACGGGGCCGACCGCACCGCCGCGGTGAAGCTGGCCAACCTGGCCGCCGGACTGGAGGTGGAAAGATTCGGCGTGGTGCCGATTCCGCTGGCCGAGTTACACCTGGCCGTGCTGCGCCAGTTGCACGACGGGGAAGAGACCAAGCTGCGCACGCTCGAGCAGTTACGGTGCGAGCTGGCCGCGTTCGGCAAACTCGGCCGCACGGTCGCCTTCACCAACGGATGCTTTGACATTCTGCACGCCGGCCACGTGGATCTGCTCCGCAAAGCGCGCAAGACCGCGGACCTGCTGGTGGTGGCGGTGAACACCGATGCGTCGATCCGCGCGCTGAAAGGCGGCAGCCGGCCCATCGTGCCCGAGGCCGACCGGGTTCGCGTGCTGGGCGAACTGGGGTGCGTGGATTACATCATCCTGTTCGGCGACGGCCGCGGCGGCGAGGGCGACACGCCGGCCGCGGTGATCCAGGCCATCCGTCCCGACGTGCTGATCAAGGGCGGCGATTACCCCTCGCACGACAGGATCGTGGGCTCCGACTTCGTCAAGTCGATCGGCGGCAAGGTGGTGACCATTCCCCTGATCGAAGGCCGCAGTACAACAAACATCGTCGACCGCATCCGCGCCGAAAAACGTTGAGTTACTCGCCCTGCCGGGCGCTGGCGAATTGCAGGGCCGGTGCTTCGTCCGGGCCGGTCGCATCGGGCGGTGTGCCGAGATAGGCCAACGTCTTTTCGACCACGCTCCGGGCGACGGGCGCGGCGACGGTTCCGCCGTAATAGCCGATCGCCGGATCGGGCTGGTGGACGACCACCGTGACGATGATCTGGGGATGGTGCAGCGGCGCGCCGCAGACGAAGCTGGCGGTGTAGGCGCGATCGAGGTATCCGCCGTTTTCGCGGTCGGGCACCTGGGCGGTGCCGGTCTTGCCCCACAGGCGGTAAAGCCTGCTGTTGGCCCGGTGTCGGCCGGTGCCTTCGGTGACCACGCGCCGCAGCACGCGGCGCACGTGCCGCGCGGTGGCCGGATCGGTCGCACGCTGGTAGATCGGCCGGTCGGCGTCGGCGGCGAGGATGCTCGGCGCGACCATCAATCCATCATTGGCGAACGCGCTGAACGCCCGAGTAATCTGCATCGGCGTGACGGCAATCTCCTGGCCCATCGGCACGCTCGTCACCGAGTAATGATTCCACCGCTCCAGCGGATTGACGATGCCCGACGATTCGCCCGGCAGGCCCACGCCGCTCGGCTGACCCATGCCGAACGCCCGCACCGCCGCGTACATCCGCTCGGCGCCGAGGCGCTGACCGACGATCGCCATGCCGATATTGCTGGAAAACGTGAGCACCCCATCCCATGTGATGCGGCCGTGGCCGTGGGCGTCGCCCAGCCGCCGGCCGCCCGGGCTGACGTAGAACCCCGCATCGGTGCAATCGATCATCTCGCTCGGCTCGGCCACGCCGGCCCCCGTCGCCGCCGCGAATACGATCGGCTTGAAAATCGAACCCGGCTCGAACGGATCCGTCACACAGCGGTTCCGCCGCAACGCCGCATCGACGTTCGCCCCCTCGTTCGGATCGAACGACGGCCAGTTCGCCATCGCCAGCACCTGACCACTGCCCGCGTGCATGACGATCAGTTCGGCGCGCTTGGCCCGGTAGTGCTCGGCGGCGGCGGCCAGTTCCGCTTCGGCCGTCGACTGGATCACCGCGTCCAGGCTCAGGGCGATGTCGCGCCCGTCCCGGGCCGGCTGTTGCGTGCCGCTTTCGATCCACACCGGCCGCCGGCGGACGTCGCGCATGTATTCGACCGAACCGTCCTCCCCGCGCAGCGCCGCGTCCAGCACGTATTCAACGCCGTCGATCCCGCGATGGTCGCGGCTGACGAATCCGATCACCTGTCCCGCCACCGGGCCGGCCGGATACGCGCGCACCAGGCGCTGCTCCAGCACCACGCCCATCAGTTTCAACCGGCGCACCGCATCGGCTTCGTGCTCGTCAAGCAAATGATCGATCACCAGGTAACGGCAATCACGGTCGGCGTTGCCGATGGCCCGGTCGATTCGCGCTGCATCGTCGCCGATCGCCCGGGCCAGCTTTGCGGCGAACACGTCCGGCCGATCGATCGAAACCGGATCAACGTACAGGCGATAGCCCACCCGTGAACCGGCGAGACGTCGGCCGTGCCGGTCGACCAGCGCCCCGCGGCGGGCGATCAGTCGGCTTTCGCTGGCGCGGGCGGCGGCAGTGCGGGCGACCGGTTCGGCCGGACGCTGCTGCAACTGCACCACCCGGCCGAACACCACGACCATCGCCACCGTCATCAACCACGCGCACACGCGGGCCACGCGCAGGCAGCGATGATGCTGGCGATGATCGGGCGGGTCGAGCGACGGGGGCGCAGGGGCGCGGGTCATGGCGAAGCGGTCCGAGGGTGATCGTCGAATCGGGCAAGCTGGTCGCGGGGGACGGGCACGGCGGACGGCGCGGCGGGTTCGACGGCCAGGCGCGCGGCGATGAGACGTTCGGCCAGCGCCCGCGGCGCGGTCAGGGCGGCGACGTGGCCCTGCTGAGCCCACAACTCGGTGCGCGCGGCGCGGGTCTGCTGGTCAAGCCCGGCGACCTCGCGGGCCAATTGCACGCGCTCCAGGCGCAGGTGCAACAGCCCCAGTCCCAGGGCCGCGGCGAAAAGGCTTAATGCGATGAGTTTGGCCGCCATGCGAATCACGCCTCCGTCCGGTGCACGAGCGGCGGGTCAGTCTGCGGGCACCCGAAGCGTCTTGCCAACCACCAGCGTATCGGGGTCGTCGATGACATCGCGGTTCAGCTCGTACAGGTCATCGGTATGGCGCTGCGAGCCCATGAAGCGCTGGGCGAGTTGGCTGAGCGTGTCGCCCGGCTGAATGCGATAATCGCGGTAACCGGTCGCCCGGCGCGGCTGCTCGTGGGAAGGCGGGAAGGTGCGATGCTCGGCCGGCGCCCGCCGATCGGCGCGCTTCGGGATGACCAACCGCACGCCGGTGCGCACCACGTCGGGCGAATCCATCTTGTCGCGGTTGGCCTGGTAGATGGTGCGCCAGTAGTTGCGGTCGCCGTAGTACTTCTGGGCAATGCCGCTGAGCGTATCGCCGGGCTGGGCGTGATGGACCTGGTCGCCGGTCGGCGCCACGGACGGGGCCTGGTCGGTTTCGGCGGGCGGTTCGCCGATCACCAGCACATCGTGGCCGGCGTCGGCCTGCGGACCGCCGATGCGGTAGATCGGATAGGGCAAATGCCCGCGGCCGGCGGGCCGGGGTTCGGCGGGAGCGGGGTCTTCGCGCCGGGCGCTGGATTGAGGATCGGGCAGCGGTGCTTCGCGCTCGGCGGCGGACGCTTCGTGTCGCCGGGCCGGCGGTTCCCGGTCGAGACTTTCGTGGGAAACCACGGCGCGGGCGTCGGCGGGTTGGGTCAGACCAGCCATGCCCTGCCGCTGGCTGATCGACAGGTGATCCGACACGAGAATCCCGATGAAAATGATGACGCCCAGCCCGACCAGTAATCCGATCTTGGTTTCGCGAGCCATGATATGTCCGTCCCTGACAATGGGGTGAAGCCTTCCCTGGCAACGCGGTCATTGTAACAGGTCGTTCAATCCGTGCGCGGTTCGATCAGTCGAATGGCACGAAGTTTGGCCGACCGGCTGCGCGGGTTGGCGTCGATCTCCTCGGGCGCGGCGACGCGAGGCTTGCGGGTGATGCGAGCGGCCCGCCCGTCGTCGGCCAGGTCGCGGAAGGCACGCTTGACCCGTCGATCCTCCAGCGAGTGAAAGCTGATGATCGCAGCGCGTCCCTCACGGCCGAGCAGCCGGTCAACCTGCCCCAGCAACGCTTCGAGACGCGACAGTTCATCGTTAACCGCGATCCGCAGCGCCTGGAAGCAGCGGGTGGCCGGGTGAATGCGCCAGCGAGCCCGTCCCCGTCCGGCTCGCCGGGCATACACCGACACGCACAGATCGGCCAACTGCCTTGTTGTTTTAATCGGCGAACGGTCGCGGGCGTCAACAATTTTCCGCGCAATCGGCCGGCTGTGCCGCTCCTCGCCGTAACGCCAGAGAATATCGGCGATCTCCGCCTCGTCGCACGCGGCCAGCAGGTCGGCGGCGGTGACGGTCAGCAACGGGTCGAGCCGCATGTCCAGCGGACCGTCGGTGCTGAAACTCAACCCCCGACCAGGATCGTCCATCTGGGTCGACGCGAAGCCCAGATCAGCCAGCAGCAGATCCACCCGACCCACGCCCAGCCCGTCGAGCACCGCGCGGGCATCGGCGAAGTTGGCCCGGACGAAGTCGCAGGCGATCGGCGACGCACCTTTTGCGCGGTCCAGGGGATCGATGTTCGACGGATCCACGTCCAAACCCACGTAACGCCCGCCGGGCGCCAGGCGCGGCGCGATCGCGCGGAGGTGGCCGCCCCGCCCCACCGTGCAGTCAAGCATCACCTCGCCCGGTTGCGGGTCGAGCAGTTCGACCACCGCATCGGGCATGACCGGGATGTGCGAGGGTTCAGGGGGCAAGGTTCGGGCTCAGCCATCACGGATCAGGGCATGACAGATTAACAGATTCACGAATCAACGAGTTAACGAACCAACGAGTTAACGGATCAACCAACCAACAGTACAATGCCGCCATGATCCAGATCACCTGTCCGCAGTGTGAAAGTGAACTTCAGATCGACCCGGGGTTCGCCGGGGGCATTTGCCGGTGCTTCAACTGCGGGACGCTGATGACGGTTCCGGAGAACCCTGCGCAGCAGGAGGCGGAAATGGTCCGGCAGGCGAGGCCGGATCGACCGGATGTGCCCGGGGCGGAGGCGGCGCCGGCGGGATCGCTGACCTACCTGACCACTTCGGGTCGGCAGATCAACCTGACGGCGGTGGATCTCACGCGCGTTCCCACGGCGAAAAAACGGCGCCTCGGCGTGCGGGTGGGCGTGGTGGTGGTGTTCATCGCGCTGGTGCTGGCAATGCTGGTGGGGTTGATTGTGCTGATCGGCAACGTGCTGCGCACGATCGAACAGGACACGCCGACCCCCGGGCAGGTGATCGAGGAGCAGGCCGGCCGGATCGCCGCCCAGTCGCTGGGGTACGATCCGCAGGCCAACCCGTTCCTGCTGGAGAGGCCCAACGTGCTGGGGCTGCCGGTGGCGCATCCGACGGTGGTGGTGATCGACGCGTCGGCGGCGATGTCGCGGCAGTTCGATCTGCTTAAGGCGCTGATTCCGCTGAACCTGCAAACGCTGGACCCCGACACGCCCGTGCAGGTGCTCGTGGCGGCCGAAGAGCAGATCACCGCACTGCCCGAAACGCTCAAGCCGGCTGGCGAAGTGGACATGGCGTCACTGACCGAACGGCTCGAAGCGATCTGGCCGGGCGGCGGACTGAACCTCAGGCCGGCGATCGACCGGGCATTCGCCGCCCAACCGCAACAGATGATCGTCATCGCAAGCCTCGTGCCCGGCGAAGAACAACTGTCCGCCCTGCCCGAGCGCCTCGCCGGCCGGCAGATCAAGTGCAACGCGGTGATTTTCGGCCAGTCAAGCGCCGCTCTGGAAGAAGCGGCTAAGGCCAGCGGCGGTCATTACATCGAAATGTCCGCCGGCCAGGTGGGCATCTGGTACGAACATTACATCCAGCGCCGGCCGTGAAACAAAAAAGGGGACATTCTGCTTTTTTCAAACCTGAAGCCGCATGCTCAGCATCACAGCAGCCTGTCCCCTTTCCCTGCCCCGGGCGGCTCGATCCCGCCATCCGGGCCAATCGCCCGCATTCGGGTTCATCCGACTAAAGCGTAGTTGGCTTCGTGGAGGGCGAAGATTTTCAGGCGG
>CAYNCM010000061.1:0-19493 GCA_964395825.1 uncultured Planctomycetaceae bacterium | reverse complement strand
CCTGAGCAACATGAAAACGTGTCACTGGCCACGCTTGTAGCGGTGTAGTACTAGGACCACTTCAGGCGATCTCAACATGGCGTTCCCGCAATGAACGCTGCGGCGGGAAGGGCGGCGCGATTCATCAGGTTCGGCTGGGCAAGTTTGTGCCAGGCAAACCGCACGGCGACGGGTTCTTCCACCGGCCCGGACCACGCCTCCACCGTGTCGGCCGCGACGATCTCCGCTTGGGCCTTCACCCATTGTGTTTCATGGCCGCACAATTCAAACCAACTGAGTGGTCTGTCGTCGCGTGAAGCCAGTCCCGCGCCGACATGGTCGAACACGATGCGAACGCGATTGCCCAGAACGCTCATTTTCCGGAAACGTGGCCCTTTGTATTCGCCAACATCGCGCCTGTAGGTCAGCGTCAATGCCTGATTTGCCAAGCGTTGCCCGACGGCTTGCTTGTGTGGGGGATGGACATTTTCCGGATCGCCCACGTCGTGGATGACGGTCATGCTGCTATTGGGTATTTCCCGTTCGATTCGAGCCTGCTGCATCCAGAACCGCGGCAGTACATCTGGGTCCATCCTGTTGTAGCGGCCTGGCGCGATCTGCACGTAGTAGTAGGGCAAGTCCGCTCGCCACAACTGGCGCCAGCCTTCGACCAGGGCACGCGTCTTGTCGACGTAGTGATCGTCCCTACGGTTGGCTTCTCCCTGATACCAGATCACGCCGCGGATGGTGTACGGGATCAACGGATGCAGCATCGCATTGTGCAGTACGGTGGGTTCTTGTCGATCGAGGGGCGTGGCGATCTTCAATGGGTACATCGGCGGTCGAGGCACAGCAGCGCCCCGGTCCATACAGGCCTGGGCGTGCGCCGCCCACGCTTCGTGTTCGGCCAGGTAGTCCCTGACGCACTCCTGGTACGCATGGTTGGTCGGTGCTCTCAGGGCCGCAATGTCCGCGATCGACTTCAGAGAGGGGACACGAGCCAAGCCGGTCGGCGAAATCCACGGTTCGATGCGAGTGCCGCCCCACGTGGAATTGAGCAAGCCGATCGGCACGCCCAGTTTGTCCTGCAGCCGACGCGCAAAGTGGTAGCCGACAGCCGTGAACGCACTGACGGTCTGTGGCTGGCAGACCTGCCAACGTCCTGGCTGGTCCTCTAGGGCAATGGCGGACAGACTGTGTGGAACGTTCAGATGGCGGATCTGTGGTCGATCGGCCGTGGCGATCTGATTCTCGGCATCGTCACAGTCGCGGACCCACATTTCCATGTTCGATTGGCCCGCGCACACCCAAACCTCCCCAACCAGTACATCCAACAGCGTATGGGTGCTTTGTCCATCGGTAACGCGCAGTTCATATGGCCCGCCTGCCACCATTGACTGCAATGCCACCCGCCACCTCCCCTCACCGTCCGCGGTCGCGCTGGCGGTTCGTACGCTGTCCAACTCCACCGTGACCTGCGTTCCGGGCGCAGCCTTGCCCCAGACCTGGATCGGCTGCTCACGTTGTAGCACGGCGTGGTTGCTGAAGACTGCCGGTAAAGTGAGTTCTGCCATTTCGCCTGTGCATCCGACCATTCTGGAGCGTATCCATGGCGCGAGCGGCGCGCCTGTGTTGCTGCCGATTCAGAACTGTCTCGACCAGCTTCTCGGCCAACGTTCGATGACGATCTTGGTCTGGGTGAAGAATTCGACGGCGTGTATTGCCTGGCCGTGCAGGTCGCCGAAGAAGCTTTGCTTCCAACCGGAGAAGGGGAAGAAAGCCATGGGCGCGGCGACGCCAATGTTGACACCGACATTGCCGGCATCGACGTCGGAACGGAACTTGCGGGCGGTAGCACCGTCGCTGGTGAAGATGCAGGCCATGTTCCCGTAGTCAGAATGATTGATACAGGCGATGGCGTCGTCTATGTTGTCCAAGTGCAGCAGTCCCAGTACAGGCCCGAATAGTTCACGGCTGACCAGTTCATGGTCCGCAGCTAGACCGTTGATCACCGTGGGGGCGATAAAATAGCCATTCTTGCCACCGGGAATATGCGGCCGGCGACCATCTACGAGCAACCGGTTCGTCCCCTGATCAGCCGTATCGACGGCCTCGTGCAGGCGGTCGCGGCTGGTGGCGCTGATGACTGGGCCCATTTGGGTTTGGTCGTCGAGCCCGTTGCCGACCTTGCGGCTGGCGGCAGCTTCAGCGATTGCATCAGTAAAGGGCTTGCGGGCCTCGCCGACAGTGACTGCCAGCGACGCAGCCAGGCAGCGTTGCCCAGCGCAACCGAAAGCGGAGTCGGCAACGATACGGGTGGTCATACCGAGATCGCAATCGGGCAGGATGACCACGGGATTCTTGGCGCCTCCCTGGCACTGGGCGCGTTTGCCGTGGGTGGCGGCAGTGGTGTAGACGTGGCGGGCGACGGGGGTGGAGCCGACGAAGCTAACGGCGCGCACCAGCGGGTGTTCGAGAATCGCGTCCACGGTTTTCCGCCCGCCGTTGACCAGGTTGATCACGCCGGGCGGCAGATCGAGTTGGTCGATCAGCTCGAAGAGAAGCTGCATGGTCATGGGTACGCGCTCGGACGGCTTGACGATATAGGTATTGCCGCAGGCCACAGCGTAAGGCAGGAACCAGAAAGGAATCATGGCCGGGAAGTTGAACGGGCAGATCGCGGCACACACGCCCAGCGGCTGGCGGATCATGAACTCGTCGATGCCTTTGGCGATGTCCTGCGAGAAGTCGCCCTGCATGAGAATCGGGATGCCACAGGCGGTTTCGACGTTTTCGATCGCACGCCTCAGCTCGCCGTGCGACTCGGGCAGAGTCTTGCCGCACTCGATGGTGATCGAGCGGGCCAGTTCGTGGATGTGATCTTCCAGAAGCGTCTTGAGCTTAAACAAGGGTTGGACGCGGTCGACGGCGGGCACCCGTTGCCAGGCGTGGAAGGCGTCATGGGCCGCCTGCGCCGCGGCGTCGACCTCTTTCGGAGGCGATAGCGGAACCCGGCCGATGACCTGACCATTGGCGGGGTTGTGCACGTCCAGGCTGTCAGCATGGGCGACGTTGTGCCATCGACCAGCGATGTGGTTGCGTGCGACGCGAACGGAGACGGTGGTCGTGTTGCTCATGGGTGAATCATTCCGCTACGAATCAACAGAAAGCTGACCAGCCCGACCGCGGCGGCGGCGACAAGTCCCAGCGCCAACGGTCGAATGCCCAGGCGGCGCAAATCGGCCAGGCGCGTACCTATGCCGACGGCCGCCATCGCCAGAGCCAGGCAGATCGTCGTCGACTGTTTGCCCCAACCCAACACCTCACCCCACGCCTGGCGCGGCAACAACCAGAAAGCACGCTCACCTAGGTCGCCCACGGTGCGCAGGACGACCATGACGATGAACAGCACCACGAATAGTGGCACCGCCCGCCACCATCGCGGCAACTGGTCACCGGTCTTCCTTCGGTGCAGGAGAGCCATCCCCGGCACGACGCCTGCGATAAACAGGTTGCGCAACAGTTTGGTGACCATCGCCGCCTCCAGAGCGTGCGGCGCGTCGTAGCGCTGGCTGTACAACAACGCCGCCCCGGTGACCTGCGAAGTGTCATGCACCGCCGTCCCCAGAAACATCCCTGCCCGTGTCGCATCACCGTGGAATATGGCATGGGACAGCCACGGGTAGGTCAATAGCGCGATCAGCCCGAAGAGGGTGATGCACCCGGCGGCGTAGCTGACCTCGTCGTCCTCAGCATCGATCGCTGGGGCGGTGGCCATAATGGCGCTGATGCCGCAGATGCCGGTGCCCACAGCGATCAAGCTCGCCAGCCGCGGGGATAAGCCCAGCAACTTGCCCGTGATCAACACGATCACCGACCCGGCGGCGATGCACACAATCACCAGGGGCACCGCCGCCCACGCCATGGTGCCGACCGCGGCCAAACTCAGTCGAAGACCCAGCAGTACGATACCGATGCGCAGTACCGTGCGGGCACACCACCAAAGCCCGGATCTGTAGACCACCGGCACCGACACGAGATTGCCCAAGACCAGCCCCAACACAATGGCCAACAGAATCGGGCTCAGCGGAGCCGTTGTCTCCAACTGACGCATCGCCCAGGCGATGCCGGCTGCCATTGCGTAGCTGGCGATGGTCACCGCCCCGGCCAACGCCACCCCCGGAAGATAAGGCGCTGCGCGTTCGAGCCAACCGGTCGGTCTCGCCGCCACATCGGTCAAGCCTTCCGGGGGCAGAGACGGCAAATACTCGGCACAGTCCGGGTAGGTGGCCAAGTCCGGTTTGGTGTACGGGTTCGACGAGTTCATCTCAGATGATCTCCTGCTGACGATCGGTCTCTTCACCGAAGCGCCGCAATACGGGCTGAGGCAGGTCACCGTAGACGTCGCTCAGGCTGGCGTTGATCCGCTCATTCGAGAGTTCGAACAGGCTGTGGCCCTGTGGGTCGCCCTCGACGATAAATGGCCCCATCTGTTCGACTTCGAGCACCCACAAAGCCTGCGCGATGCCCAGTTCCTCCAGCCAATGCACTGCGGATACGCGATGGACCGCGTGGCCATAGGTCGCCCCCAATCCGTAGCCGACGGTGGTCAGATAGACCGCACCGTGCGGAACGAACAAGCGGCGGTAATCAGCGCTGGTCATCCCGCCCTTGCCGATGATGATCTTGACCCCGCTGCGTGCGAAGAATTCATCGAACCACTTGCCGAAGCGGAACGAAGCGGTACCGGTGATGGCCTTGAGGTTGTATGCCCCGTCGTCCTTGCGCACGGCCGCAGGCGAACAGTGAAAGTTGACGTTGCTGATCCGGCTAAGTGGAACGGGTGGATCAATCCCTTCGTCGAGCCAGCGGTGGTACAGACCTTCGCGGCCGGTAAAGATCGCCCCGGTAAGATAGACAACGTCACCAAGCTTCAGGCGTCGCAGGACATCAGCGTCCACCGGACAAGCTATGTCAACCCGCCGCATCTCCAGCGCATCCAGATCAATCTTACTCACGTCAGACCCCCTCCCGGCGCAGATAGTCGGTGAACCACTGAGGATCGGTGCGAAACTCCACCCGTCCGTCGCCATTGATGCGGGCCGTGGCTCGGCGCGAGGCGAAACAGAAGGTGTGCATAGCCACCGGCAATCCCCCTGTGTGCGCGTAGGCAATCTCGATATGCACGTCGACCACGGCGCTGTTGCCGACGAACCCCATCGGCCCCATGCCGATGCTGTTGCCCAGAACTCTGATCTCATCTTCCAGCCGGGCGACGTCAGGATCCGGGTGGCGGTCGCCGACCGGGCGAAGGCACGCGGCCTCCTTGGCGATACGCATGGTCGTGTCCTTGCAGCCGCCGATGCCCAAGCCCACCACCGCCGGCTGACAGGCCATGCCGCGCCGTCCAAACTCGACAAAGGTGTCGAGGAAGAACTTCTTAATCCCCGCCTCACCGTCGGCCGGGAACAACATGCGGTAATCGCTGCCGAACAACCCGCCCTTGTGCACGGTGGTCAACTCGAGCCAGTCGGCATCCGGCTCAAAGCTGTAATCGACTTCGGGGGCAAAAATGCCCACGTTATTGTCGTGGTCTTTGCGTGTCAGTGGGTGCACCCGATTGGGACGCAGCGGAATCTCTCGCGTCGCCTGAGCCGTGGCGCGGCGGAGTGTGCGTTCGAGCTGAATGAATCCGCCGTCGAGCCGGCACTCCTCGCCGACTTTGACGTACCATCGCGGCAGCCCGGTGTCACCACACATCGGTCGGCCCTCCTTTTCGGCCGTGGCATAGTTGGCGATGATTTGGTCGAGGACGAACAGCGACATCTTGTTGCGCTCAGACTGTGCCGCGCTCTGCACAGCGTTTCTGAAGTCCGGCGGGATCGCCACCGCCGCGCGGCGCATCAGCTCGCAGGCGGTGGTGTGAAGTACATCGCTCGCTAATCGTTGTCTTGCTTCGCTGGTCATCACCGCATCCATCCCTGTGGTGTTGGCGTCAGTGCCAGAGCAACGCAGTAGGGCGCCGAAAACTGGGCATGCTGCGCTATGACCGTAGACCAAACGCCGATCTTGGCGGCGAAGGTGGGTTGGAGACGCTTGGTCAGGGACATGTCGAGCACGGCCTGCCGGGCCGAGGCCAACGCGCGCTCCTGCGACGGAGTCTGCACCGCCAGCCTGGCCAACGCCTCGGTCAACGTCGTGTCGCTACTCGCCTGGCGCAACAACAGCCTCCGGCTCGGTCGCGAGCGACTTAAGATCGGCAAGCATGCGGGCCTTGCTTTGCTCGATACCGGTAATGCGCGCTTCGTGGCGCTTGCGGGCGGCGGCGAGGGCACGGCGACGCTCGTCGATCATGCGCTGGCACTCGGCGGGCGAGGTGCCGCCGCGACTGGTGGTAACCTCAATGAAGTGCATCGGATCCAGAGCCCGGCGTAGCTCGGCCTCGCTCATCGGCAAGTCCGTATCAAGCACGCCGGTGGCGGCTTTCGTAAGTATCGCCTTGGTGACCTGGTCGGCGGGAATGCCCTTCTCGCGTGCGGCAGAGACGAGATTGTTGGCAATCTGATGGGCCACGCGAGCGCTCAGGCCGTGATCCAACACCATCCGATTGGTCAACTCGCTGGCGCAGGACCACCCGCGCTTAACGCATTCGAGCATGCGCTGTTCGTTGACCTTCATACGTGGCAGGCCGTGCACCCAGAGATGCAGCACGCGGTACAGAGCGTGGATGGCTCGCTCGCTTGGCTCTCGAAAGCTCATCATCTCGACCATGTCAGCCTGCGGGGCGCGGCTGGCTTGGCCGAGCACCTCGGCGGCGCAGCCCTGCAGCACAGCGACGGCAACGCGCGTTCGCTCAAGATATGGCGAATTGTCGACCTTGTTGGGCATGAAGTAGCTGTGGGCGTTGCCCTTGCCACCTTCTTTCTGCGGCGGATGCTGGTAGAACCAGGGAAAACTGAGAAAGCGATATTCCTCGCTGGACCAGTAGTTGAGGTCAAGCGCCACACGCGACCACACCGTGGCAAGATTGGCCAGCGTGGTCACGAGCGTTACATAGCCGTCGGTATAGGCGACCGCGTCGTTGCTGTTCTCAATCACCCCCTCCAAGCCCAGGTAGCCGGCAACCATGTCGCGGTCGATCGGCAAACTGGTTCCGGCCAAGGCGCCGCAACCGAGTTCACTGAGGCTCATCAGGTGGTAAGCGTGTTCAATCTGGCCCATGATACGAGCCATCGGGTCGTAAGCCGAGAGCAGGTAGTGTCCGAATGTTTCCGGCTGGGCCTGGCGGATGTGCGTGTAGCCGGGCATGACGGTCGCTTTGTAACGCTCGGCTATGTCGAGCGTCGACTCGTGCAGGTCGTACAACAGGCACATCAAC
The DNA here is from genome assembly GCA_964395825.1 of uncultured Planctomycetaceae bacterium. GTDB lineage: Bacteria > Planctomycetota > Phycisphaerae > Phycisphaerales > Zrk34 > JANQFT01. The sequence goes on along the minus strand of CAYNCM010000061.1, from coordinate 12,136 downwards.
TTCATCAACTCCCGCCTGACATGAATCATCAACATGTACGGTGGGATCGTGCGCCCGTGACCCAGAGAGCCGGCGACTTCCACCCCGTGTTTCTCGATCGCGTACTTCTCGACGCTGGCAAACAGATCTATCGGTGGCTCATCGTGCTGCCAGAACGCGTGAAGCGTCTGCGCCAGCAGGGGAATCCATTCTCGACGAATGATCCCTTGCTTCATAAGCATCACAGCCCAAGCCGTGTCAATCCACGGGCAGTTGTGGCGGCTAAACACAGCGTCGATGCGTCGGGTTTCGACCGAGTCGTATTCTTTCTCGAATGGACTGATCTCTCCCGGCTGCAGATCACGCGTGAACTTTAGGCCCTGTCTGTAATCCAAAGCGCGTTTACTCCTGATTGCGGCCCGGCGAGCAAATAGTATTCCCGCTACACCAACGTCCTTGAATGGGCGGAATCGCCTCATGTAAGTATGTACACAATACCCTCGTCTCGGCCCGTCCGCAAGTAACTTATGACCTTTCTTCTGAACCGCGATTAGGCCCCCGGGCTGGATCAACCTGATTGCGTCGACAGTGCCCGGGATCGTCCAATGATGTCTCATCGTTAGTTGAAGTGGGTGATGACTCCCACGTCTTGAATCTATCCGGCGCGACGGATGATGGCAGCCTTCGACGTCCGCCCCATCACCGCCTAAGCCTGGTCCCAACTCACGCCAGTCAGCGTCACCGTTCGCGACGCCGACTGACTGGCCAGAAGCGTGTCGATGATCAGCCGCTCCATCAGCAGCGTGAACCGACTGTGCGTGCCCGCCCACGGCACCTTCGCCTGCTTGACCCCGTGCTCCGGTCAACCGAGATCGGGAGCCATCACCCTTTACTCAACTTCCAACGGTGAACGGGACAGCATCGGGAGATCCTCATCCGGTATCGGGCTTATCGGAGGCCAAGCTCCTGCGTTGGCAAGGGCACAGCACATAGGCTATGATAATATTTACATTGTGGCTTTGGTTAAACGTACCATGGCATATTTGTGGAAGCAGCACGAGATGCTCAAAGGGTCGTATCCAGAAAAAGACGCAAATTCGCCGCAGGTGAACCTGAAGCAGATCGCGGATCAAGCCAACCTTACGGTTGCCAGCGTGTCGCGCATCCTTCGAGGAAAGGGGCGGTGGTTGCCCGAGACGCAAGAGAAGGTTCTGCGGATTGCCTCAGAACTGCGGTATCGTCCTAATCGTCTGGTGCGCGGTCTGCAGTCGAATCAGACTCAGACCATTGGGGTGTTATTTGGGGCTGCCAGTAGCTACTATTCCCGAATCCTCGCGGGCATCCATCAGGGCTTGGCAGAGCACGACTATCTGCCGGTGACGCTTTGGGGTTGGCTCGACATGAAGGGCCCCGATACCGGCATGTCTGAGGCCGAACGGGAGTTTCGTTGGATCCATCGTCTTATTGAGCATCGGATCGACGGGATTATTCTTGGGCCGGTAGCGCCGGAATGCGGGAAGCGCCATCTTGCCGAGATTCGTGAGCACGGGCTCGATGTGGTTGCGGTGGACTTTGACATGAGCGGGGTCGATGTCGATTACGTGGGCAGCGACGACGCTCTGGGGGGGCAACTTGCAGCCGAGTGTTTGCTCCGAGCTGGACATCGTCGTCTGGCGTGTATCGTCGCGTCGCACCGATTCCCGACGGTGATGCGCCGGATGCAGGCTTGCCGCGATGTTGTTCGCCAGTGCTCGGGGGCCTCGCTGGAAATGGTCGAGTGCGACGTCAATGGTATCGCTGGCGGCGAGCGTGCCGGTGCAAGATTGATCGACGAGAAAGACCGTGTGACCGCGATCATCGCAACCACTGATCTGATCGCTGCGGGAGTGTATCGAGCTGCAGCGGCAAGGGAGCGGCGTATCCCGAATGACCTGTCTGTCATAGCGTTCGGGCCAAGCGTGTCGATCGAGGCGCTAAGCCCTCCGCTGACGATTTTGCACCAGAACCCCGAGGAGGTGGGGCGAACGGCTGCTCGACGAATGGTCCATTTGCGACGATGTCCGCAATCCGACGACAAGTTGCCGCCAGAGCGCATCCTGATCCCTCCGCAACTGACGGCAACCACTTCCGTTACCCCCCCTCGCGTTGGAGCTATAACCGAATCCTGTGGATGACGGCATGAAAAAGGCGGCGTACCTTGGGTTGTATCAGCAATCCACAAGAGCCCACGCGGGCAAGGAGTACGCCACCATGCAGGACAGTATCGATCGAACCGACATCGCGCAAGTCACCGAATCGTATCGCTTTGCAACCCCCAGTCCGGCCATCGACGACGCGCTGACGGAGGTGTTGCGGCGTGGGGCCGTTCAGATGTGAGGGCCACATGCTTCTGCGGTTAACGGTAGAGCGGAGCCGAAATGCCTGGATTCCGCGTGCCGCAAGTGCTGACGTTTCGGATAGACCACGTTCTTGTAGTATTCTGAGCTCTCCCGACGAATCTTCTCAAAGCGCTTGGCATCGAAAAACATTCGCTGGGCCATGTAACAGGCGCCTGAAATCGCGTGTTCAACCGGATCGTCGCTCGGCCGGCGAGGGTCAAGTTGCCTGACCCAGTCTTCATCCAAGAGCGTCCTGAGCCCTTGCACAAAGCGATCTCGCACCTTGTCGAACAGCACCGACAAAGTGCCGGTCACCACGATCTTCTCCACACCCATGAATTGGACATGCCAGGTCAGGCTCTTGCCCAGTATATAGGCGGCTTCGCCCAGGGCCTCAAGAACCTGCGGGTCATCGCGCTGCCCGGCCGACACGAGGTCGGCAATATCGCATATGTCTTCTCGATCCAGCGCCTCCTGCAGCGCCCTTCCTCCAACGTATGCTTCGAGGCAGCCCTTCTGCCCGCAGTGACAAGGCTTGCCGTCCTTCTCGACCACGATGTGCCCAACGCTCCAGGCCCCACGATAGCGGTTTCCCGGTTGGTCGCTGTAAAAGAACAACTCGTCCTGGCATCCTGTCTGAACACTGATGCCATTTTCCCAAGTGACCACGACGAGCGTTTCGTCTCCAGTCAGCCTTGCCTCGCCGTACCATGGAGCGAACCTCCCATGCACCATACACTTCAGTCCAAATCGCTGGCGAACATGCTCCTCGAAATTGATCCCGTCCAAACGTGGGTCGCTGACGCAATCGAGGATCTCTCCCGTGTCAGGGTCGATGTGTCCGCCGGCACCGATGCAACACATCCGGATCGTCTGGTTCGTTCTTTGGGCGATGCGCAGGCACTGGTCAATGAAAGCGTCAACTGTCTGGAAGATCTGGTCGTGGGAATGGACGTCCTTGAGTGCTCGCCGGGCGCTGAGTTCGATCGTGCCCGTGAAATCCGCCAGTCCCATGATGACCTCGGCGACGTCCCATGAGAACCCGATCGTCAAGTTGGATTCCCGGTTCACGTCCCACAGTTGATAGGGACGTCCTCCGCCGCTTGGCGTCTTGGCGGTTTTGGGGTAGACCAACCCCTCATGGTGCAAATGGCGCAAGTGCGCGTTGGCGAACGGCTGTGTTGCCGTGAAGTGGGCTGCAATCTGTGCTTGCGACATCGGGCCCATTTGTTCCAGCGCCCTCAAGACCGGCAGCGAGTTCTCCAGGCCCTTATTGGTGAATCGGTCTGCCAAGTAGGAGGGCATGGGCTTCCGACTGGTTCGCGGAGAAGGGGAATTATGTTTGACCGGGGGCATGCGATTCACCCAAGTAATAATGTAGTTGTTAAGTATGAGGGGTCGCCCGCTCCTGTCAATGCTTCGTGGCAGAAAAAGGGTTCATCGTCGATTTCCGGGGAATCAAGCGCATGTGGCGTAAGTGCAAGAGCGGCAGTTGGTTGATGAGCCATGGCGGTTCGTCGCCTGGCCTCACCGTTTACCTCGACCGCCTTGCCGCTCAAGCGATCCAGCCGAACCGGCTGACTCCATGGGTTCTCCACCGCCGACACAGGCATTCTCCCCGGTATTCTGCGATGAACCCAGAAGAAGGATATCCGCTGGCAAAGCGGGTTCCAGTTCATGCCCACGACGAGCGTTGCATGTAAGATATTGATAACAAACATTTAATAGTTGTGCAGTTCCGGACTGCGCCGCGATCAAGAAGGAAGCCGCCGAAAAATGTTGGCGGAAGCCACGGAAAACCTGTTGACTGGCTTCCAACGGCGAGTTATATTAAGGTCGTTATAAAAGAGGTGAGGGCTTCATCTCAGGGCAGAGAGTCGAAGTGGTCGTAAATACCGATCCAAGTGTACGGTGTTGCGTTCGGAACAATTCTAACAGTGGAAGGAGAATCGCATGACATTTCTCAGGACAACCGGTATGGCGGCGGCGCTGCTAATGATGCTGCTTGCTGCTTCAACCGTTCGTGCGGAAGTCATCGCACGGGACAATTTCAACTATGCCGCCGGCGAAATAGGTGGCTTGGGGGGCGCGACTGATGGGTGGACGAGTGCGTGGGAGAACTTCGGGCACACCGAGGACTCGCAGGTGGTTGCGCCCAGCACACCTCTGACCTACAACGCAGGGGCAGGCGCTTCGGCACTCGGTGGAGGCAACGCCCTGCAGATTACAAAGGTCAGCGGGAGTCTCACGCCGGTCGGCCGTGGCTATGCGGTAACGACGGGTCAGACGCCGCTGTATATGAGGTTCCTCGTGCGTCTGGATTCGGATACGTGGGACAGCAACGATTTCATGACTGGCTGGCTCGATGCATCCATCGGCGTCTCCAGCGATAGCCATGGCGACAACCCCAACCTGGGTTTGCGGGCCGGCAATGCGGGAGTCAATGACTTCTACGCCCGGGTGCGCAGCGACATGGCCATCCCCAATGTAGCGTTTGCTGCACAGACAACGTATCTGGTGGTGGCCAAATTCGAGGATACCGCGGGCGACACGTGGTACACCAAGGCTTCCATCTGGGTCAATCCGGTGGTCGGCGACGAGGGCTCGCCGGATGCAACGGTTGAGACAGATCAGTCGCTGAATCAGTTCATTGGTTCTCTCGGGTGGCGATTCGGTGGAGGCTTGGACTCGAACGACATCTTCCTTGTCGATGATGTCGCGATGGCGTCGACGTTCGATGCCGCCATCGGAGTTCCCGAGCCGACGACAGTCAGCGTGCTTCTTGCTGGTGGTGGTCTGCTGATGATGCGGCACCGCCGACAATAGGACGGGGACGGGCAAGGCGATCGCGTGAATCCGGGGAGGAGCAGCCCATCCGGACTAGGTTCCGTCCGAAAACGCGGTGATTCATTGTACGGCCCGTCGCAGGTAGCGTTGGATAAAGGCCAGGCGGATCATGCCGGCGAAGTTTTTGTCCGTCTTCTCGTAGCGGCTGAACACGCGGCGGCATTCCTTGAGCCAACCGATCAGTCGTTCGACGATGTTGCGATCTCGATACGCCTGCTTGTCGAACTCGACCGCCCGGGCCTCGCGATCTTCGGTCACCTTCGATGGGATCACCGGCACAATGTCCAGGTTTAACAGGTACTCATCGATCCACGCGGCGCGATAGCCCTTGTCACCGGCCAACGCCACCGGCCAGGCGACCGGCTGCCCGTCCGCATCGTGCAGATGTTCATCGGCGCCGATCATCGCTGATGGTCTGAGAACGGGACTATGAGCATCACTGAGCAACAGGTCGTTGGAGCGGGGCGAGATCACAGCCTGTCACGTGGAGGCCTGCGTCGGCGGGCCTGCCAGGCGCGGCGACACGGCCTGATCTCTGCCGGGCCTGTTCGTCAACGGAGGGGTGCTATGATTCGTGCATTTTTCTGCTCTGGGGTTGAATCGAGCGATGATCTGCCCACCGGCGTCGGCCGCCGAGAGACTGACGGTACATTTGTGCAGATCGACGCCGACGAACGCGGCGAAGGCCGGGCCGACGTCGGTGGCGAGGGTTCCGGGCATGTTGGGGGTGGTGGTGGAGGAATCTTCTTGCGTGGTGGTGTGAGCGATCATGATGACAATCTCCGTGTGAGGGGTTTGGGTGGCGTGGACCGCGAACACGAAGCCAATCGCTTACTTTGGCAGCGCTCCCAGCCCCTACACGGTTTTAGCTATGTAGGGACCTGTCAAGTGCCGGTGGATCAGGGCATGGCGATGGCTCGGTCGCTGAGCGAGAGCGAAGCGGGGTTAGCATTCGGCGGTTCGACCTTGAAGCCCAGGCCTCGAAGGCCCCATTCAGCTATGCGAGCACGGCAGGTTCCAGCGAGCGGGTCACCGGTTCCCGCGGCCCATGAGAACGAGTACGAACCGATCGTCCCCCCTTCACACTTACAAGCACCGGCGGGTTGCGCCATGGCCTCTAAAACCGAGCGAGCAGACGATCAGGTCTCAGCGCTTCAAGGTCCCTCTCAGCCGGTCGAAGCGGCGCCTCTCCTGCCCGCAGGGGGGGCGGTGAATGAAGCATCCGTCGACCGGGGTCCGGGACAAAGCCCGGAGTTGATGATTCCTTCACAGAACACGGCAAGTTCATATCACGATTGGGCCGACGATTCATCCGACGATTCACGCGGCGCGTCGATCTTCGGTGCGGCCGACCGGTCGATAGGGCTGCCCGTCGCGTGCCACCGCCCACAGACACAACAGCAGTTTACGCGCGATGGCCACGCCATGGGGCCAGGCCAACGAAGTGAAGAACTCGACGATCTGCTCGCGACACTTGCAGGCGAGCTTGCGGTAAGTCACTTCCCCGGTCACCGGGTTGAGGCTGGCGACGGTCATCGTGTCCTTGTGCAGGTCGATGTCGACGCACAGACGATCCTTGATCGCACGAGCAAGATGAGGCATGATAAGTCTCTCCATGTAGGGGTGAATGGGAATCGTTTACAACACTTCCATTGTGCCCGCCGGACCACCCGGAGGGCCAGACCCCTACATGGTTTCACCCTTGTTGAGTTGCTCGTTGTCGTCTCGATCATCGCGTTGCTGATCTCCATCCTGCTGCCGGCGCTGAACAGGGCAAGGGAGCTGGCTCGTCGCGGGGTCTGTCTCTCGCAGGAGCGGGGAGTCGCCACCGGATTCATGTATTACACGAACGACTGGGCTCAACACTTCCCGTACTCTGGTTGGGGGAAGTACAACTCGTCAAATCGCGATGCACAGTGGGCAGCGTACCTCATGGATCAGAGCGGCCTCCCTCGTGCAATCTATGCATGCCCGTCCGATCCGCCGGACACTCTCTCGAAGGCCGTCGGCTACCTTACATATAGCTATAACCGTTTTCTCGATGAACCGGACGGTATCTGGCCGGATCACGAGGGCCCGACGGTGAAGATCGTGAACGTGCAACGCCCTGGAACGACCATACTGATCGGCGAAGCTCTGCACATCACCATCGGGTACTCAGAAATCTACTCGCAGCCGGGGAGCTACGGCATCGTCGATCTCCATGACCAGGGCAATAACTGGGCGTTCGTTGACGGACACGTGGAATGGCACGAGGGGATCGATTTCTATTGGCCATACTACTACGATGCGTTTGACTGGCGTCCTTGACGTTTGCGGCATAACCGATCGTCGGCTGGACCACCTCGGATCAAGCGAACAGAACAGGCTCTTCTCTTCAGAAGAAAGGTGTGCCATGCTTTTCGCTCGAATATCGCCATGTCTGCGCCGGGAACTGTCTCGATGGAACAGAGGCGCCAGGATTGTCTCGTCTCTGATGATACTGATCCCCGCAGTGACAACGCCCCCTACAGCCAAGGCGGAATCCGCCCCAAGAGTCGTTGCGTACGAGCAGGACTTTGACATTGACCTCGAGACGCTTGCTCTCCATCACGGTTGGATCCTTCCGCAGGGTCAGGCCAAGGCGTCCATCGAGGAAGACGCCGACCGCCAGGGCGGTGTGTTGGTACTGCGACTGCCCAAAGAAGGTCGCCAATACGCCAAGATCCGCGTTCCGATCGAGCCCCGACAATCCTACGCTGTGAGCTATGCTCTTCGAGCGGATCACGTGACCACGCGAGAATGGCCCGTTTCGGTTCCGGACGCAACGACCGGCAAAGCTGATGCAGACACGGACTGGCAGGTGTTGTCGCCAGGCGATGTGTTTGTGGCTCACCGTCTGGCGGGAATGACGACGTTGCGGATGCGGTGGAGTGGCCACCATACCCAACCCGCCCGAGCGGTCCATCTGAGCGAAGATGCACGGCAAGTCCAGAATGGCGTCATTCGTGCACTGATGCAAGTTCGCCAACATGGAGCGGCTTCGCCCGGCTTTGCTGCTGGCGTGTTGCTCAGACAGCAGGGCCTGGAAGGAGAGAAGCGCGATCAGAACTACTACGTGTATCTAAGTGGGACCGGCGAACTGATCGTTGCGAAGAACAGTGCCTCCGGCTGGAACGGTAAAGGTGAAATTCTCGGCCGCGCCAAAGTAGACGTGCCGGCACGGAACGACAGAGCACGCCCCTATCTCCTCGAGATCAACTCGCACGGCAGTCGCATCGCCGCTCGCATTCTTCAGTCAGCCAGATACGGAGCAGGAAGCTATCAGAGACTGTGCGCAGCCAAGGATCGACTCGCTACGTTCCGCGAAGTTGCCGCCGAGGTCGCCGTCGAGGACACCACCTATTCCAGCGGCTTGGTCGGGGTCGCCGGGTATTCCAGTGGCGGCAACAAGTCCGTTGATTTCATCGAACTGGACGTTACCGCCGAAGGCCCGGGCGGCCAGGATGGGTCTCTTTCGATTCTGCCGCATCAGCGTGGGGCGGTCGTCTTAGCTCACTATGTGTCATCAACCGGCGAGATCCTTGGCCGCAGTGTAGTGCTTAGCAGTGTTTGGGGTACCTCGAAGTGGCGGGAGTACCACCGGAATCTAAGTGGGGTTGCACCGGAGAAGGCGACAGGCCTCCAGATCGAATTGGGTGTTGAAGGAAGTGGTACGGCATGCTTCGACGCTCTTTGCGTCTTGGGTTCCCGCGAGGAATTGGATCGGTTCTCCCCTGCTTCGAGCGCAGTGGTCGATGAACTGCGACCTCAACTGAGTTGGCAGGGCGCGTTTCCCCGCTATCGGGTCGAACTGTCTCGCACGCGGGACTTCAGTGGCGAAGTCCGCTACGTCTATACGACAGCCTCAGAAATACGACCCAACCGCGCCTTGGAGCCCGGCGACTGGTATTGGCGAGTACGTCCGTGGCGCCCGGAGCGAGCAGGCTACCGTAAGGGAAACACGGGACCAGTACGCAGCTTCACAGTGGCGGAAGACGCCTCACCATGGCCGCCGGCGGTCTGGCCGACGGGACACGTCTGGGCCTCTGGACCTCGACGTCCCTTTGACGTCCGGGTGAGCCCCTTGCGACCTGATTTCTCCGTTGACGTTCAGGTTGAGGGGGCCTCGGCCAGTCTGATCAGGACTGACGGCGAAATGTTGACGTTCGTGCCAGGCTCGGACTTGAAGCCTGGAGTCCACAGCCTGAGGGTGGCTGTTACCGATACCTCGACCCAGCAGACAAAACACGTGGACGGAATCCTCAACAACGTTGTCCCCGCCAATGTGTCGAAGATCAATGAGTACGGGGTCACCGAGGTCAACGGTAAGCCGTTCTTTCCCATTGGCGGCTTCCGCGATCCCTCCAACAAAATCGACGAATTCGACGGAGCCGTCGAAGCCGGCTGGAATATGATCTTCAGTTACTACTCCGCAGAGAGTGACGCCAACGCCCAAGCTTTTCTGGACGGCGCCAAGGCAAATGGTCTGTACGTCATGATACGGCATCCGGGAGGCTGGGGGCACAAAGACGATCGAGACCTCTGCCGAGCCCGTTGGGTAGCGCGATATTCGGCTCACCCGGCACTGCTCGCATGGTACCTGGGTGACGAACCGGAACTGTACGGCTACACCCCACTCTGCGTGCAGCGCATGGCGGAGGTGTTAAGCGAGACGGATCCCAATACGGTCACGACGATGGTCTCACACTTTCCCGACGCCCATGGCCGCTTTGGCGATGTCTTCATGCCGATGAGCTATGTCCTCGGCCCGTTCTTCGGACATTCGCCCGATGAACCGCTCGATGCCCGATCCATCTATCGAATGAATAGACCTCGGCAAGGCATTGCACGCGTTCGGGATTTGACCAATTCTACCGATGGCAAGCAGCGACCGCTCTGGGTCATCCTGCAGGGAGCTGACCCGAGATACAGCCGATACATCAAGAACAGGGACGACACTCTCGAGGAATACGGTCCCATGCTGCGTCCCACGTATCAGGAAACTCGGTGTATGGCCTTCACGGCGCTGTCCTACGATGTGCAGGGCATCTTCTGGTGGTACAGTGGCTCTTTCGACATTCGGATCGAAGCGCCGAACGCGTGGGATGGCATTGTGCGGACGTCCAAAGAACTGCGTTCGCTGGAGGAATTCCTGGTGCGACCGCCGACGCCCGAGGACCGTCTCGACATGCCTGAGCCGCTCCTGGTGTGGACACGCCAGGTCGGTTGTCGTCGGATCCTGGCGATAATCAACCCCATCTCCAGGAACACCGCCGCTGAGATCGATCTGTCGAAATATGGAACCCAGGCCATTCGCCCCCGCAACCAACGACAGGACATCGTTTCGTTGTCCGATGGACGAACGATGCTGGAGTTCGCCCCGCATGAAGTGAAAGTTTTCGAAATCACCATGGGGCGCTGAGCGGCGAAAGGGCCTTCGGAACCACGACGGCTGTCCACGCCAAGGATGTTTTGCGCACGCTCGCAGTGACACCACATCTCCCGCGAAAGAGCAACACGCAGTTGGCTCGCAGAAGGGCTATCGTCGCGCCTTGTCAGGGTCGCTCGAGATCGCGGGCCCAAGCAATAAGTGAACAGGAGAAGCAGATGGACCGCGCCGGAATCGGCCACCCGCCTGAGAAGCTTACCCAAGGCCCGAAGCATCATTGGTTCGGATATTACGACAAGTTTCAGACCGACCCGACCAGCCGCTACGTTTTGGGGATGGAGGTGAACTTCGAGGGACGTTCTCCGGGCGTCGACGACGTGATAGGCGTGGGGATGGTCGACACGCAGGACAACAACCGCTGGATCGCGCTTGGCCAATCGCGCAGTTGGTGCTGGCAGCAGGGATGTATGTTGCAGTGGCGCCCCGGATCGGCCGACGAGATCCTCTGGAACGACCGCCAGGGCGACCGGTTCGTCTGTCACATTCTCAACGTCCGTACAAAGGCCATGCGAACCATTCCCTCGCCGGTCTACACCGTGTCGCCGGATGGCAACACGGCGATGACGACAGACTTCCGCCGGATTCAGGATATGAGACCGGGGTACGGGTATCCCGGAATCCCCGACCCCAACGCCAAAGTACTGGCGCCGAAAGATTCGGGCATCTGGCGCGTGAACCTTCGGAGCGGTGAATCCGAGTTGGTGATCCCGATCTCTCAGATCGCCGCCATGCCGCATCCCGATGGCGATATCCGTTCCGCCAAGCACTACTTCAACCATGTGCTGCTGAGCTCTGACGGCTCAAGGTTCGTATTCCTGCATCGCTGGCGTTCACCAGACGCCAAGAGGTTCGCGACACGGATGCTCAGTGCCGCTCCGGACGGGTCGGACCTGCGCGTTGTCGAGCAGGGGCGCGTGATCTCGCACTTCATCTGGGTTGACGCGGCGCACCTGAACATCTGGGTCGGGCCGAGCGGCGACGAACCGCAAGGTTTCTACCTGTACGCGGATGACGGCGCCTCAACGCGCGAACTACTGCTGGCCCGACCCGATGGGCATCAGAGCTACCTGTCTGGCAATCGGTTTCTGGTCTTTGACGAGTATCCAGACGAGTGGGACCACCGCATCACGCTGTTCCTGTTTGAGATCGAGCGGCGAAGAACCTCGGTGCTGGGACGATTCCTCAGCCCACCAGCATACACCGGGGAGTGGCGGTGTGACCTGCACCCGCGTGTCGGGCGCGACGGAAAGTCGTTGTTCATCGATTCGACTCACGGCGGCGACGGCAGGCAACTCTACAGAGTACCATTGCAGACGCCGTAGCATAATGACAACGATGGTGGGCGGTGGGCGGCGCTCTCAGCTCGACTTTTGCCGTTTTCAAGGGCTCGTGAACTTGGCCAAATGCTATCACTCTTGTCCAAAACAGGCCGTAGAAGCTGTTGAATGAAAATGTCTCCGGA
>CAYNCM010000060.1:0-19966 GCA_964395825.1 uncultured Planctomycetaceae bacterium | reverse complement strand
GCGGTGCGACATGCAGCGGCCGCGCCATCGCGTCGATGTCGATCGGGTGGTGCGGTCAGGCCCAGGCGCTCGGCCTGTTCGGCCGGGGCGCCGGTCGGCCCATCGCCTCCAGCACCGTCGGATAGATATCCACCAGTTGCACCAGTTGTTCCCGCCGCAGCGTGTCGCAGAGAATGAGGATAACGTTCATGCGTTGGCACTTTCTGACCGGTGACAGCCGTACTCGTGGTCGCTGGGCCGCGTTCGGCAGCGGCGAAGAGCCCGAATAACCCAGAAAACCACGAGAAAAACCACTATTCTCAAAATGACCTTGACTTCTTCTACGCATAGAGTATCCTTTGCGCATAAGAGACGCAAGCGGGCCTTGGCCCTGCGGAAATTCGCAGCCAAAAGAGCCTCAGATCATGCGAGTGACGCAAGCACAAATCGCCAAACGACTGGGCATCAGCCAGGTGGCGGTGTCCCACGCGTTGCGGGGCACATCCCAGGCCTCGCCGCACACCCAGCGCCGCGTCCGCAATCTCGCCCGCCGGTTGGGCTATCGGCTGAACACCAGCGCCCGCGCCACCGCCACCGGGCGATTCGGCGCCGTCGCCTTCCTGCGATCGGTCTACGGCCCGCGAAGCTGGTATCCGGTCGAAATGGTCGATGGCATCGAAGACGCCCTTGAACAGCGCGGCCTCCGCCTGCAACTGTCCAAGGTCAGCGACACCCACCTGATCGACGACGACTACGTCCCCAGCGTCCTCAGTGAACTGAGCGTCGACGGGTTGATCGTCAACTACCTCACGCTGGTGCCGGATCGTCTGGTGAAGTTGCTCGATCGGTTCGCCGTGCCGGCCATCTGGGTGAACGTGCGGCATGAGCACAACTGCGTGTTGCCGGAAGACGTGGGCATGGGTCGGGCCGCGACCGAGCATCTGCTGGCGGCGGGGCATCGGAAGATCGCCTTCGCCCATCTGCGCAGCTATGGACGGGGGCCAAGCAATCCTTCGTTCACTTCACCCGAGGCGCCACGCCTGGCGGCGGTGGAAGATCGTCTGGCCGGTTACAGCAAGGCGATGGCGGACGCGGGGCTGAACACACGCATGTTGGATAACACCCCGGACGACTACCCCGAGCACCACATTGACGTAGCCCGGCAGTGGCTGAGCGAGGCCGACCGCCCCACCGCGATCTTCGCCTACAGCATGCCCGAGGCGATCGCCCTCGGCCGGGCGGCGGATCAGTTGGGCCTGTCGGTTCCCGGTGACCTGTCGATCGTGGCCACCGAGGTGGACACCAACGAAGGCGTGATGCATCGACTGGACGCGATCACCGTGCCCATGCGGGCGATGGGCGTCGCCGCGGTCGAGCAGGTCGAGCAGCGCATCGCCGATCGCGGCCAAGCCCTGCCCCCGCTCTACGTGCCGTTCGAACCCGTTCAAGCGCGCGGCTCCGTCGCCGCGATTAGCCATTGAGTCGGAGAAGTTGAGAACCCTTTTTCTGGAGGACATGATCATGTCACGCACGCACTTTCTTACCGTCGCCCTGCTGGCCGCATTCGTCACCGCGACCGCCCAGGCCGCCTACGTGCCCGGCTTCGTCTGGAACCGCGCCGCCGACTGGGCGCCCGGCGCCGATGGCGCCACCACCCCCAACCCCACCGCCGATGCCGAAGGCAGCGCCGTCTGGGCCTACGGGCGGAGCAATGCCGACGACGACACCTCGTCCACCTGGTACCAGAACTTCAACCTCGAAGGCGTCTGGGAGACCTCCTCAGATGAGTTCTGGGATGCCGACGGCGACGATTCCGATCCCAATACAAACTCGACGGACAATCACCATATCTACCAGGCGTATCACCGCCATTGGCGCGGGAACGGGCGCGTGCCCGGGTTCGTCCCCATTGTCGAATGGCGGACCCCGCTGGCGGGCACGGCGGAGATCAAGGTGACCGGCGATATCGTGATCACCCACAGCAGGACCGACGGGCGCTCCAAGACCGTGTTCGCCTTCTACGACGCCTCGGCTGACACGTGGACCGAGATCGTGAACCAGAACGTCGATAACCTGTCCGCCGACACAAGCCAGACGATCAGCATCGATGAAACCTACACCGTCGATCCCGGCGACAAGTTCGTGCTGAGTACGACATATCGCGCCGGTACACAGCAGAACAACGCCTATACCGACGACAGTGATCTGGACTTCACGCTGGTGCCCGAGCCGGCGTCGCTGGCGCTGCTGGGGTTGGGTGGTCTGGCCATGTTGCGCCGTGGTCGCGCCTGACGTCCGCCGCGATGGAATGACCGAACCCTCGTGCGGAGCGTCTTGATCGGCGCTTCGCACCTTACGCCTCGAACGCCTGATCAGGAAGCGATCCATGCCATCGCGCCGAACCGCCTTTACCCTTGTTGAGTTGCTGGTGGTGGTGGCGATCATCGCGTTGCTGATCAGCATTCTGCTGCCGGCGCTGAAGAAGGCACGCCAGGCGGCGATCCATGTCAGTTGCCAGTCCAACCTGCGGCAGATCGCCCTGTGGGGCACGACGTACGCGGCTGAAAACGCGAGCATCCTGCCGCACAACGGCTCGGACAAGCCCGGGGGCAACAAGGCCGGCGGCAAGAGCCTGGCGACTTACTACGAATTCTCCGAGACGTTCTGGTTCGACAAACTCAAAGCCAACATCGCCAATGCCCAACGTCTGCTGCAATGCGGGCAGGCCCGTAAGTCGCTGCCGCGGGGGGGCAGCGGATACGGGCACCGGCGCGAGGTCGATTACGCGATCAATGCCTCCCTCGGCGGGTACAAGCGGCCGGCGCGGGGAACCCAGCATGACACGCCCGACCCGCGCACCAATCGACTGACCAGCGATATCGCCTGGTTCGGCGAAGGCGGGATGCAATGGGCGGATCCCTATTTCCGAATGTGGGACACGATGGAAATCGGCACCGGCACACGCGGCGTCTGGCCCTGGAGCGTGGACCCGAAGTCGGATGCGGCCTGGCCGGTCGTCGAGGCCCACCCCGACTGGGCGGCCAACTTCGTCATGGGCGATGGCCATACCGAAAGCCTGACATGGAACCAGTGGATGGCCATGGCTTCGGAAGCACAGAAGAAGTTCAACGGTACCGCGTGGAAGTAGCCGTGACACCTACCGCTTCCCCCCTTATCTAATTTGACAAGGAGACCCTATGAGACCCGAAATGCGCCTTATCACCCTCACCCTGTTGCTCTGCGGCAGCGCGTGGGCGCAGTCCGACCGGAACATGATCGACCCCGACGCCTGGCAACCCCGCCAGGGCTGGCAGAAACAGGGACAGTTCTGGGATGTGAAGCAGGACAACGGCAAGCAGTTCATCCGGCTGATGAAGAAGCCGGTCGTACTCCAACAGACGATCAAGACCGACGGTTCGTTCGCGAAGGTAAAACTGTCGGCCGATGTACGGGTACAGGATCTGAAGAAGGCCGGCCGCTGGGGCACCGGGTCGCTGGTGCTCAAGTTCCTCGACGCCAACAACAAAGCGATCAAGGGCCAGGGCGTGACCAAGTTCTTCCACGACAACCAGGACTGGCAGACGTTCAGCAAGACGCTTGACGTGCCGGAGAATGTCCACGCGTTCGAGGTATGGCTGCAGTACCGGGCGGCCGGGGGCACGGTCGATTTGGCGGATGTATCCCTGACGGCCACGGAGTTGCGCGAAGCGCCGATGCGGGCCAGCGCCGCGACGACCACCGCGGCGGCCAAGGCGGCCGAGGTGAATTACGACGATCACGCGGAATGGTACAAGCAGCCGGCCCAGAAGCCGATCACGCAGTGGCAGGCGGACGTGGATCCCACGGCCTACCAGCAGACGGTGCACGTGGCGCCGGATGGCGATGGGGATGGCAGCGAAGGCCAGCCGATGGGCTCGATCAAGGCGGCGCTCGAGAAGGCCGGGCGGTTGATCCGCGAGGGCATTCCCACCCGCGTGCGCCTGGCGGATGGCGTCTATCGTGGGGAAAGCTGGTTCGAACTGGATGCCGAGAAACTCGGCGGCCAGGCGAAGGATACGCTGCTGGTCGTTGAAGGCGAATCCCGTGAAGGCGTCCAGGTGCGCGGCTCGCATGTCGAAGGGTTTCAGCCGGGCGAATGGGAGCTGGTCGACAAGCAACGCAACATCTACCGGCTGCCTTGGACCCACACGGAGCTGGACCCGGTGCCAGTGGATACGTGGAGCCCGGCGATCGAGCCGATCTCACGACACCGCGTGATGGTGTTCATCAACGGCGCCTGGCTCAAGCCGGTGCAACTGGAACAGTATCGTCACGAGAAGAAGCAGGAGAAGTACGAACGGGAGCACGGCGGTATCTCCACACGCCGATGGGTGACCGATACCTACACCGGCTTCGCGGGACTGGATGCCATGCAACCCGGTACGCTGGCGGTCAACACCCTCAGCCCTGGCGAAAACGAATTCGACAACCACCCCCACGAACACCCCAACAGCCTGCTGATCCGTCTGCCTGAAGGTATCGACTTCGACAGCGCGCAGGTGGAAGTGGCCTGGGGAGGCGGCGCAGGCTTCCGCTTCAAGAACAAGGACAACGTGGCGATCCGCAACCTGAGCGTGCAACACATGGGCATCGCCAGCATCTACTTCAGCCGCTGCAATAACGTGCTGGCTGAAAACTTCGAAGTATCCAACAGCGACGGCGGCGGCGGCGCGGCGGCTATCCGATTTTATCCCGTCAAGCACCTGACCCTCCGCAACGGCACGGTCGATCACAACGGCATGTTCGGCGTCTCGCTGGCGGCCAAGTTCGCCACCGTCGAGAATATGATCGTCACCCGCAACAACTGGCGCGGCGGACTGTCCGACCACGTCATGCACGGCCAGGGCGGGCTGGGCACGGGCCTGAGCCACATGGTCATCCGCAACAGCAAGTTCAATCACAACTACGGCCTGGGCATCCGGCAGGACGGCCTCGCCGAACACGTCCTCATCGAAAACTGCCAGGCCAACTTCAACCTGCGCGGCGGAATGATGTGGGAGATCACCTACGGCCCGGTCACCATCCGCAACACGGAAATGATCGGCAACTACGGCAAAGGTATCGAAAACCTGTGCGTCCACGGCATGACGCTCGACGGATGCACCATCGTCAATAATAACGGCCCGCAGCTCGACATCTTCCCCATGGTCAATCGCGGCAAGATCGTGGCCAAGGGCACCCCCCGCTTCAGCGGACCGATGCGCTGGCCTCTGGGCGGGGAAAAGCATCAGGGCTACTGGATCGAAGGCATCATCGCCACGACCATCCGCAACTGCACCATCGCCGTGACCGATCCGGAACTGGCTGATGTCGAGCTCTACCAGGGCCGATACTGGGGCAACAACGACCACTACTTCTTTGACTGGCTGGCCAATCAGCTTACCGCCAACGGCAACACCTACTACCACGCGGCGAAGCAGCAGGCGTTCGACATCGGCAAGGCGTCGGGCATGGACGGCAACTACGGCACGCTGGCCCAATGGCGACAAACGACCGGCGAAGATGGCTACTCGGTCTGGAAAAAGCCCGAGGGTGAGTTTCCCGCCCCCGTCAAGCCGGAGATCCAGGGCGAGAACATCCCGCTGCATCGCCAGTAACCCCACGCGGGCCGGGTGTCATGCGATCCACGTCACCCGGTCCGCCTATCGCTGGACACATCATGCATCGTACAAGACTGGTAGCTGCTCTGTTCGTGCTGCTGAGCACCAACGCGATGGCTGAGCGAAATCTGCTTCAACCTGGCACTTGGGCGCCCAAGCAGCCGTGGCAGTCACAGGGCGAGTGCTGGGGCATGGTCAAAGAGGGCGACGCATCGTTCGTTCGGTTGATGAAGAATCCGGTCGTGGTGCAGCAGACGATTGACACCGATGGGTCGTTCGCCAAGGTGAAGCCGGCTTCGGACGTGCGCCTCAGCAATCTGCAGACCGACGGCCGCTGGGGCGTGGTCATCATGGCGCTGATCGCCACAGATGTGTTCGACCGCATGACTGCGATCCGTGATGAAGCCATCTGCCGCAGGACGAATGGAACATCTTCGGCATCAATCCCTGACCAGCAAGACGTAGATGGCAGAGCACAATCATGACGGCAAAGCCGATGCTAAAGCGCTATTCTGATCGACCGATCCTATCGCCGCGACCGGGCCACTGGGATGCGGTCAGTGTTTTCAATCCCGGGGCAATCGATCACGATGGGCGCGTCCATATGCTCTATCGGGCGGTTCGCGATCAGGGACCGTACGTGTCTCGTTTCGGCTATGCCCAAAGCGCCGATGGCATTCATTTCGAGCGCGTGGTCAGTCAGCCGGTTTACCAGCCGCAGTTCGACTGGGAGATCGGCGGGGTGGAGGACGCGCGTATCACGCCCGACCCCGACCGGTCAGGCGCGTTTCTCGTGTCCTATGCCGCGCCGCTCGCCGTGCCCGGACCGGGATACAAAGCGTTCAATTTCTGGCGCAAGCTCGATCAGGACCCGGCGTGCGATCGCCCGAACCTGGGCCCGAGCTGTACGGGGCTGTTACGAACCCGCGACTTCCAGTCGTTTGAATCACTCGGATACGTGACCCCGCAGGGCCTGGATGACCGTGACGGCATCCTCTTCCCCGAAAAAATCGACGGTCGCTACGCCATGCTGCATCGTCCCACCGCGTGGCAGTATGCCCACTTCGGCACCGATCGGCCGAGCATCTGGATCGCATTCAGCGATGACCTGAAATCGTGGGACTACGGCCGGGGGAGCGAATTCTTGCTGATGAAGCCTCGCGATGGCTTGGCGGCGGATTGGGAGTCGGGCAAGATCGGCGGCTCGGCGCCTCCCATTCACACCGACGCCGGATGGCTCATGCTCTACCACGGCGTGGACCGACGACATGTCTACCGTGTCGGCGCCGCCCTGCTGGCGACCGATGACCCGTTCCGTGTCCTGGGCCGCACCGACCAGTTCCTTCTTGAGCCGGAGCTTGAGTGGGAACGGCACGGCGTGATCCCGAACGTCGTCTTCCCCACCGCCAACATCGTCCGTGGTGACGATCTGCTGGTCTACTACGGTGCCGCCGACAAGTACATCGGTCTCGCCCGCGGATCGGTCACCAGACTGCTTGAGCAACTGACGCCATGACCCGATCCCGACATCCGCACATCCTGAAGATCTGCTCCGACCAGCACTCGCCGCTCGTTTGTGGTTTCGCCGGCGATCCGGTGGTCCGCACGCCAAACCTCGACCGCCTGGCCGAACGAGGCACGGTGTTCGACAATCACTACTGCGCCAGCCCGATCTGCGTGCCGGGTCGGTACAGCATGATCACCGGCCGGTTGCCCCGCGAGTTGAATCGCTATTACCTGCAGTCGGTGCTGCCGCTGGAAACGCCGACGTACATGCGACACTTCGCCCAGCATGGCTACCAGACCACGTGTGTGGGCAAGATGCATTTCCACGGCCCGGAGCAGATGCACGGCTGGATGTTCCGTCCATATGGCGACATGCAGGCTTTTCACGGCCACATCCCCGGGTACGACCCGTCGAAGGATGTTTCGCGGGACTGGCCAACCCCGCGCACCGTGAACTACGACGACGACGGCGGGTACACGCCCTGGATGCTGAAGCACGCCGGGCCGGGCGACACCGGCTTCGCGCGATTCGATCGATCGGTCACCCGCGAGTCGGTGGAGAACCTGACCGACTACTTCACGCCTAGTTTCATCGATGAGATGTATCAGGCGGATCGGCCGCTGCTGTTCGAAGTCTCATTCAAGGGGCCGCACTGCCCCTTCGTAGCACCGGAAGAATACTTCGAGCAGTACCGGGGGCGCATCGGCTTGCCACGCACCGAGATGCCCGGTGATGTGCCGCCGATGATGCGCCGCCGCATGGAGCAGGACGAACCGCCCGACATCACCGACGCCATGCGCGTCACCGCCCGCGAAGGCTACTGGGCGCTGGTCCAGTTCCTCGATGACCAGATCGGCGCCGTGGTCGACACGCTGGAAACGCTGGGCGTGCTGGACGATTTCGTGATCATGTACACCTCGGACCACGGGGAGATGGTCGGCGAGCGCGGCCTGTGGCAGAAGCAGGTGATGTATGAACCATCGGTGCGGGTGCCGATGCTGCTGGCCGGGCCGGGCATTCCCGCCGGTCGACGCGTTCGGGAGAACACGTCACACCTGGACCTGTTCGCGACAATGTGCGATCTGGCGAACCTGCCGCAACCGGACGCCCCGCTGGGCCGATCGATGCGCCCGCTGTGGACCGACGATACAACAGGTCAGCGCACGGTGCTCAGCGAGTTCTTCAGCGCCCCGAAGCACGGGCATTCACTGACCGACGACGGGAGCTTCACGCGACTGGAGATGGCCAAGCGCGGCGGGATGAAACTGGTCCGCTACAGCGACGGCGACACGGAACTGTTCGACGTGGATCACGACCCGGATGAACTGCACAACCTCACCGACGACCCGGCCCACGCCCCGATCCGCCACGAACTGATCCGCGCGTTGGACGCCCTGGGCGATCCCGACTTCCACGCCGATCCACTGACCGCGCGTCTGGTCTGAAGGGCCCGAGGCTCAGAGCGTTGACGGGAGACTTGGCCTGCTATATCTACATGATCCACAGGGACGCCTTGTTCCAAGTCCAACCGTGGAATCCATTCTCTTGGCTGACGTACCTAAGTCGTGGCCATTTGGCGATTGGGTGCTGCAGAACACACTACTGCAAAAGAAGTTCCTCTGGGAATGGCCTCTCGTCGGGAAGGCTGATGCGACGGACGTTATACACATCGTGTTTCCGTATTGGGTTCCACTATTGGGTGTGGCGCTGTGGCGGGGTATCGTAGCAATGTGGCGGCTTCGAATCCGAAGCACAACACCGGGCAAGACGGCCGCGCGCCCACGGAGACCAACCTCCGCAGCGGTGGCCTGTTCAACGTCGATACCTTCAGCCAGAACGAGGTAGAGGCCGTCGCCGACGAGGCGGGAAGCCAGCTTTCTGCGGCCTTCAAAGCCCAGGTCGCGATCGAAGCGCTCCGCGGTCACCACGGATGCCGCCGCCGGCGGCAGGACCCCGCACGCTGGCCCACGAACAGGCCAACGCACACCGTTCAGCGGCGACCATTCCCTTTCATCGCATGGCCCAGTTGGCTGAACCCAACCCAACCGTGAGATCCCCGGGAATCCCCGATGAGACAGCACGATCTGGCACGATTTGCCATGGCCGGCCATCAAAGCCACCTGTGGGACTCGAACCCACGACCTGCGGTTTACAAAACCGCTGCTCTGGCCAACTGAGCTAAGGTGGCGGCTTGCGCGGCCGGGAATGAATATCGGCGATCGCGAGGCGTATCAATCGTAGAACTTCGCCCCAGGCGGTCAAGTTGGGCCCGTACGGAGCGACGGCCGGCGCAAGACAAACCCCCGCGTGAGAACGGGGGTTGGTGTGGCGGACGGTACACGGGAATCGCTGCGTGCGGGTCGGTTTCACGCCTTGCGGCGGGGTCGGCGGAGCATCAGCACGGCCCCCGCGCCGAACAGGGCGAGCGATGCGGGTTCGGGGATCGGCTCCATGACGAAATCGCTGCTGATGGTGGCGGTGGCCAGCGCGGACAGTTCGAAGGACAGTTGAATGGCGATGCCGGTGATGGGCGAAGCGGAGCTGCCGATCGGGCCGGGGTCAGAGGGGATGACGGGCGTATTGCCGAACACGTCGGCGATGTTGGCGTCTTCGAATCCGCCAGGCGTGACCAGCGGCAGATCGGACGCGGCAATCAGGGTGGTCCAGGTCTGCCAGGTGCTGTTCTGTTCATAGAGCGCGGTGAAGACGGGCGTGGACCCGACGGCATCGAGGCTGGCGACGTTGGGCGTGTTGGATCGGACGTCGACATCGACGGTTCCGCCAACCAGCGTGGCCAGTTCGAGGTCCACCGCCAGCGTGCTGAGGTAGAGCGTGCCGTTGTAGACCTGGGGGCTGGTGGTGGGATTGGTCACGACGATGTTGTTCGTCACCACCGGATCGGTGTTCACGAAGTGGCTGAACTGGATGGACATGCCATCCGTGGTGTGCGACCCGTTGTAGAGGAACATCGTGTCGCTGATCTGGATCGCGGTGAGCGGGACGTTCTCGGGCTGGCCGGCGCCCTGGGCGCCGAGATCGCCGGCGGGGGTTACGTCGACCTCAAACGCAACAACCGGTGCCGCCTGAACGGCCGAGGCGACAGTCAAACACACCAAGGCCACGGCGGCAATCAGCGTACGGCCTGAAACGGTGGATTGGAGGCGGGATCTCTCCCCATTCATAGCTCACTCCCTCCTGGGGGCTGTGGGAACGACACTCACGCAACCCGGCGGGTTGCTCTCTCTTGCTGCCACTGATATTAAACGATGGCACGCCCGAAGGCAAAGAAAATCTGACCTGATCGGCAAGTTCATCGCTCAAAGCCGGCTCAGAGAACGCCAATCGCCCACCTTCACCAGATTCTCACATGACACTTCCGTGGCCGCCACGCCGCCAGCGCAGCAACGCCATCGAACCGCACGCCGCCAGCACGAACGTGGCCGGTTCAGGGATGGGCTGTCCTTCCAGCACGAACACGCTGTTGAACGTGGCGGTGTCCTGGGCCGACAGATCAAACCGCAGAATGAGGCCGATGTCGTTGACAATCCCGCCGGGACCGGGGGCGCTGGCGATGGGCGTGCCGAACTGGTCGTCGGCATTGGCCGATCCATACGCGGTGGTGACCAGCGGCGGCATCGCCGTCAGCAGGCCCCGGGAGTAACCGTCATCGGCGGTCGCCAGGTACAGCGGCGTGGTGCCGTCGGTCAGCGAAAGCGTCGCCCCGTCTGCGTTGTTATCGCGCACGTCCACGTCGATGCTGCCGCCGACTTCCGTCGGCCCCATGACCGGGGTGCTGCCCAGCGGCAGGCCTATGATGAGCGTGAACGACTGGTCAGTGGCGGTGTTGTTCGTCACGACCAGGTTCTGCGAAACGACCGGATCGAGATTCACGAAGATGCTGTAGTCGATCATCGCCGGGCCGATTTCGAGCGGCTGACCGTCCGAAGGCTGGTAGACGGTGATGGTTCCACTGTCGCTGAGCACGTCGAGCGGCACGGCCAGCGGTCCCTGCGAAACGACCCCGCCAACCGGCGCCGCGGTCAGCGTCAGCGTCGTGCCCGGATCGGCCGACGCCTGCGAACAGGCCAAACCGACCAGAACCGCGATCAACACAACCTGCGCGACCCGACGACGGGCGCGCCCTGCCGAGCACAACATGACCCCTGACATGGCTCTACCTCTCAAGTCGAATTGGTCTGCTTCACACAACCACCTGATCGGACCCGCCGACGACTGACCATTCTATTCCGCGCCAGGTGCGGCGGCAACGCAGCAGGGCCTGGCATCGCTTGGTAACGGGGCCGACGGGAGGCTAAAATGTTATCGGATATCGAGTTAAGAAGCGGTCAAGCCGAACCCTGGACCACGAAAAACCCGAAGCCGAAGCTTCGGGTCTTCAAGTGGAGCGGATGAGATTCGAACTCACGACCTCCTCCATGCCATGGAGGCGCTCTCCCAACTGAGCTACCGCCCCGAAGCAGTTTGTCCGCCACTATTCTAAATCACGCCCGCCCACCGTCAAGTCCACGCCGAGTCCCCTGGCGCAGGTCCGGCCTGCCAGGAAGCGCCAGTCCGCCCGCCCGGCGGCAGAAGGGGCGTCTATCGCCGTTGGACCCGCACGGATCGGATAATTCGTTGATCTTCGACCGCCTGTTCGTACAGAACCGCCGGATCGGGCGGATCAGGCTTGCCAAAGCCGATGCCCCGCGTGAATTCAATGGTGAAGCTGCCGGCAAAGCCGAGCTCGCGCACGAGCTGGACACGCTCACGAAGGGTCGGGGCGTCCATCTCCGGCCCCCGCCAGACGTGGGCGTGGGTGATCCGATCGCCGAGGATCGAGAAGCGGTCGCGCAACCGGTTCGGCTCGTCGGCCAGGTGAATGATGAACTGGAAACAGGCATCGTCGAGCTGGCGGGCAATGCGTTCGACGGTCGCCGGATCGTCGGTGATGGTCCCGCTGTGACATTCGCAGAGCATGCGCGGGTCGCCCGGACAGGCGTCAGCAAAACGACGGAGCGTGTCGAGGTCATGATCGAGCCGCCCGATATCACCCCCGAAGTTATACTTCACGCCGCCGGCACCAAGCCGATGGATCATCTTCGCCACCGAATCACGCCATACCGCATCGTCGTCCTCCAGACCGAAATAGCTGTTGAATACGCCAACGGGCATCGCGTGCTCGGCCAGCCGCGCCACTTCCGCGTCACTGGCGAACAACGCATGGGCCTCAAACAGTTCCACGCCGTCGAACCCCTCGGCGGCAGTACGATCGAGCCAATCACTCACCCGCACCGTCGGCACCACCGCCCGGCAACGCACCAGCGGCTGAAGGTGCGTGAACTTTGCATCATCCCGCACGCCCCAGCGGTTGCGCTCGATGACCAGCGTGCCAAAATAGATAGAGTCCGTGAACGGCCTGATCACAATCCATCCTCACTTCTTCCGGTCAACCGGGATGAACGCCAGGCACTCGGCCTCGTCCTCGAAGATCGCCCTCCACGCGTTCGCACGGTTCACCACGTGGGACACGTACCCCCAACGTCAACGCGAAGCGCGCGGCCCATGCCCCGAATCTACCCCGACACCGACACCACGTCAAGAAACAGGTCCCTGACATGCCCTGTAGAAATACTCATCGGAGGTAGACAATCATGATGTTGTGGGTGATGCACATGAGGCCCATTTCGCGGCGGCGGGTTTGATACTTTCGCGCGGTCAATGCTTCGCCTTGATGTTGCTTGAGCATGTACATCACCGTCTCGCTTTGCCAGCGCTGGCCGAATGGTTCTTCGTCGAACGCGGTGGCCATCAGGTAGCGCCACTTCGTGGAAGGCAACTTGTCTGTGGGCCGGCCGATGGTCGGCGGAATCCACGATTCGCAGTTCAAGGTTTCGCGCAGCAGTCGATGGTTCGCTTCGCTGTCGTAACCCGCATCGAGCAACATGCAAGTCGGAATGACGTTGTCGACGAAGCCGGCCATCAGCGGTTTGAGTTGATCGACATCGGGGTGTGGCCCGGTGGTGCGATGCGTGGCAAGGATCAGGTGATGATCGCAGTCGACGGTGATGCCCCGCTTGGCGAAGCGGCGATAGGTGGTGGTCTGATACAGGGGATTTTGCCTTGTTTTCTGGCCTCGCTGGCGACGGCGGATGAAGTAACGACTGGCGCGTGTGGTCTCGAAGCCGGTCGAGTCGCTGGCGGTTTGCTCGATGCGCGGGGCGACCTTCGGGCTGTTGGATGATCCGCCGGACGACGTCGGCTCATCGTGGCCATAGAACATCGCCACGGTGCCGCTGAGCAGCTTGCGCACCTGCGGATCACGCAGCAACTTCGTCTCGGCCTTCTGCAGCGTGGTGAAGTGCGGCACCTTGGCGAGCTTCAGATCACGCTGCAACGTCGGCCAGTCGTCCAGGTAGGCGGTGATGCGGCGGTAGTCGGTGTTGAAGAACTTGCGCAACACCAGACAAGCGAACAGTTGTGGCTGGGTGAAATCCCTGCGGCTGAACCGGTGACCATACTGCGGCAACATCCTGTCGCCGACCTCCAGGGCCACCGCCGCCACCTTCCGTGGTGACCTGCTGACGGTGCTCATGCGGTACAATAGGCGTCAGTTCGATGGGTTTCTACAGGGCATGCCTGACCCCTTTTTAGCCTTGACAAGCCGCGAGCGGAAGCTCGCGGAAACACAGAACACCGCACACGCTTCGTCAACACGCGAATGAAAAAAGGTGCCTGACCCCTTTTTAGTCTTGACAAGCCGCGAGCGGAAGCTCGCGGATATGCAGAGCACAACAAAGACCGGCCGTCTCGCGACGGCCGGCCGTGGTTTTGTGCATCAGATCCGGAGCCATGTCCGGTGATGACAACGAGCGATCAGTTCTGGTCCATGGGGGCCAGGATGACGTCGTCTTCGCTGTCCATCTCGTCGAACGACAGGTCGGCTCCGGTTTCGTTGTCGTCGTCGGGATTGCCCTTGGCATAGACGTTGTCGTTGGCCTTGCCCTGGAAGGGATTGGTGGTCCAGGACTGGTGGCCATCGCCGAAGGTCAGGTTCTGGCCGTCGCCTCGGTGGTTCTTGCTGTTGGCGTCTTCGATCTCATCGGAATCCGGATCGTTGCCCTCGGAGATTCCGACGGTGTCGCCGGAGTTCTTGTCGCCCATGACGATGAAGTCACTGCTGACGTCGGCGGACCAACTGTTGCCGATCTTGTCGTCGAAGATGTTGACCGGGCTGTAGGAGATGTTGTTCACATCCCAGAAGTCAACGGTTTCGGACAGGGGCACGGCGGTACCGGCGCCGGTGCCGTCGTCGGTCAGGGGATCCTTGGTGTTGCCCGAGGAGGGGCAGATCCAACTGGCGGTGCCGGTCGAGCCGTCCTTGACCAGGATCCACATCGACCCGGTGAGGTAGGCGTCATAGGTGGGGCTGCCGCCGGACGAGTCGAACAGGTCGACATTACTGCCCGAACGAGCGCCGGTGGGCGCCGTGCCGTCGCAGACATCGGCGGTGGTGGCCGAATCGACGGGGCCCTTGGGGAAGTTATCGCTGTTGCTCACCGAGTAGGTGTACATGGCCTTGTAGGTGCCGTTGAGGTTGGTACCGCAAACCGTGCGGTTTGCGATTTCCCGCGCCCGGCCCAGGGCCGGCAGCAGGATGCCGAGCAGCAAGGCGATGATGGCCACGACCACCAGCAGCTCGACCAGGGTGAATGCTTTACGTTTCATCACGCGACTCCTTGAAAAATAGAACCGGAAGAAAGAATCCTCTTGCCCGCACGCTCAGCAGCCGAGTCTGTCCACTTGCCCGACCCCACGCGGGTCGGCGTGTCGGGGTGAACTGACACGGAAAGCTGCAAAGTGGTTTGGGGTGCTGCGTTGCGTGTGGCTGACCCATTCTCTGTACGCACGAGGCACGCCCTCGCGCAATTGACAGTCTGACGTCGCGATGGCCCGCCCGCCGTCGATACAACCACAGCAGGCGATCATCGCCACGCCCCCCAGGCGATCCCAAGAACAGGTCGATCAGGCGTGCAGAGAATGAATCGGGAACGAACGATGCGGATTTCCGAACAAATGGAAAAGTATGATGGCGTTCTGCGGTGCCTCCGACCTGTCAACACAGCTAAGCATACCCCCCGAGGGATTGTCCTGTCAAGCCCGCGGATCGGCTAAGTTTGCCCAAATTATCGCGGCTGAGGCGAGAATCGGTGATCTCCGCGAGCTTCCGCTCGCAGAGACACAGAGCACGGCACACGCATCGTCCGCACGCGAACAAACCCGCGAGCTTCCGCTCGCGGGTCATGGTGGGAGCAGTGATTCAACGGGTGGGGGAACACCACGATCGTTTTTGACAAACCCGCATCCACGTCTCACTCATCGGCCTCGTCCTCGGTTTCGGCCGCCTCAAGGAGCCGCGTCCGTTCCGCCTGCGCCAAGCGTCGCAGATCGGACGACCGGCTCCGCAGGGCCGTGTTGAGAATCGGCGAATCGACCTGGTCGACCTGCGTGACCACGAGCATCATCTGCACCAGTTCGCTATCGTCGCGGCAGGCCAGGTCAAGGACCGGTTTCATCGCCTCCTGCACGGTGTCGCCCCGATGGATGTGCGAGACGACGAACGCCCGCTGCATCGCGGGCATCCGCTCGAAGGCGGTGCTCAACGTGCGGACGAGGCGCGACTTCTGCTCGGCGGTTTCTTCGTTCAGATACCCCACGAGGTTGATCAGCAACGCCGAAGCACGCATGGCATCGCCGGCGTCGCTGCTGCCGGCCTGGGCGAGGGTGTTGTCGAAGTTCGTTTCGCTGAACACCCAGTTTCGCCGATTCACGCCGCGCACCTTTGCCCGGCTGCCCAACACGCCGGGCACCAGCAGACCGTTCGGCCCGAGGCGGGGACTGAGCACCACCACGGCCCTGAGGTCGGCCAACGCCAGCGGACTGCGATCCAACACCGTGCCCAGGTCGCCGCTGTCCATCCGGATCGTCACCTCAACGATCCGCCCGGCATCGAGGCGCAGGCGGCGGTGCAGGTCGACAACGACGGGTCGCAGGTTCGGCCCGTCCTGGCCGCTCAGGCGCACCGAGGGAATGATCGCCACGCGCACCGGCACCGCGTGATCCGGCCCGAGCCCCAGAGGGATGCGGCTGACGTTCTGCAGCTTCAGCGTCAGGTCGATCGGCTGGCCGTAAGCGAACGTGGGGCCGACCGGCGATGCGCGAAGCAGCACGAAATCCTCCGCCCTGCCGGCGATGCGGCGCAGTTCCTCGGGGATGTTCTCGAACATCAGGCCCACAGGGCGAACGGCGGACGGGGGGCTGAGGTCGACCTCGAGGCGTTTGCCGTCGGACGCGGCCATCAGGCCGAACATATCTCCCGCGGCGCGCTGGTGGATTGATCGCAACAGCGCGGCGACCTTGTCCGGTTGATCGAGGGCCATGCGGGCCCGGGCCAGGCCATACGCCGCCTTCACGTCTCGCTCGGCCAGCGGTTGCAGCAGTTTCTCGGCCAGTTCCGCCTTGCCCTGGCGCACGGCCAGCCAGCCGCGCAACACGGTCAGACGTTCGTCCTCGGCGCCGACGATTGGTTCGAGTTCGGCCAGGCGATCAGCCACCTTGCCCAGTTCCTGTTCGGCCAGCAGTCGCGCCCACACCAGGCCGGCGATGGCCGCGGCCCGATCTTCGGCGGATGCCTCGGCGATCTGTTGGCCGTAGTGCGCGGCAAGCTGGGCACACGCCGATTGGGCTTGGGGCGCGTTGCCGCTGGACACGAGCATCGCCAGGCGCAGCATCTGCAGATCAAGCGGCGGCCAGACTTCCGGCGCCCCGTCCACACGCTTCGGCGGCAAGGCGGGCTCGTCGGCATCGTCGGCAGGGGCTTCTTCCCCGTTCGCCGACGCTTCGTCAGGCGACCGCGGCGCATCGTACAGGTGTTCGATCTGCCCCACCATCGCCAGCGCTTCGTCGATGCGCCCGGCGCCCCACAACGCCCGCGCCCAGCGCGATGCGATGTCCAGTCCCGCCGGCTCCCCCGCCGCCCGGCCCAGTTGGCCGGAGGTCTCGTACCACCCCGCCGCCTGTTCGTACAGCCCCACGCCAAGCAGCATATCCGCGATCGCCACGTGGGCTCGCGGATCGGTCGGATCGGCGCTGAACAGTGTGAACATCGCCGCGGCGATCTCATCCATCGGCGCGTCGCGCCCGGCCAGTTCAGCGTACGCCTCAAACGCCGCCCGCTTGTTCGTCGAATCCAGGGCCAGGGCCAGGCTCAGCAGCCGCCCGTACGCGGCGCGGTCGCCCTGCTCGCGAGCCAGCAGCGCCGCGTCGAACGCCGCCCGGCTTCGCAGCGAACGCGTGAAGCGACGGGACTCCGACGAATCGGCGATCCGCGTCAGGAAGCCGATCCGCTGCTCGACCGTCTGCTGCCGGTCGAGCAACACGCGGATGAGTTGATATTGGGCCACGTCGTCGGCCGGGGCGCATCGGAGGTAGCCCTTCAGCGCCCCGATCAGTTCATCGCGATCGTCGGTCATGCCCACCGCTTCGACACGCAACCGCCACAACTCTTCGTTGTCCGGGGCGATCTCGGTGGCGCGGCGGAGGAGGATGACGGCCTGCTCGACCTGGGCGGCCTGCTCGACCTGCTCGACCTGGGCGACCTGGGCGGGCGGGCGGCGGGCCAGCGCCGCGCGCGCCAGATCGGCCAGGCGCTCGGCCATCAGACGCTGGCCCTCGACCGTCGCGCCTTGAACATCCTGCGCCGGTGCGCCGGCGGTCGCGGTGATCAGCACCGCGGCCAGAATCAAGGGAACCGACCAACGACGAACGGGATGGGAACACTTCATTCGGCAATCACCAGCCAGAGACTCCATGCGACGCACGCCGCGAAGCCGCCCGCCATCGCCGTTTCCAGCGAACGGGTCAGCCACCGTGCCCGACGCGGGCACAGGGGATCGGCCACCATCACCCAGAAAACCACCATGCCGGCGCACAGCGACGCCCCACCGGTCGGCACCGCGAGCACGGCCGGGCGCTGGCCAAGCAGATACAACCCCACCGCCAGGTTCAGCGTGGCCCAAAGCCATCCGATCGCCAGCCGCAATGTGCACAACCACAACATTATTGATCGACACTTTTCCCCTCTTCGCTGGACAATCCATGCTAGAGCCTTCAGCGCCGGGCCGCAAATGGCCGATCGGCCTGACGCCGGGCCGGGCACCTCGATGCCATGGCCCCTGGTCTTCACCCTGCCCGAAATTGGCCGAAGCATGAACCGCAGGTCGATGGTGGTTATACTGACCTGTTGGCAAACCGCCCTCGGGCGGCTCGGGCAAAGGAATCGGTCATGTCCACGGCACTGGCGCTGTTCGGCACCTTCGGTTGGCAGGAACTGCTGATTATCCTGGGGCTGGCGCTGCTGATTTTCGGCCGGCGACTGCCCGAGGTCGGCCGGAGTCTCGGCAAGGGAATCGTCGAGTTCAAGAAGGGCCTCAAGGGCATCGAAGACGATCTCGAGGAGACCGACCGCGAAATCGAAGACCACGCCCGCAAATCCGACGCGCCCAAGCGCCAGCCCGATCAGCTCGAAGCCGACACCGATGAAGAATCGGCCACCGCCGAAGCCCAGCGCGAAAACACACGCCCGCCGGCTGAGGGAGATTGAACGCAAAAACAGTCGGCGGCTCACAGCCGCCGGTTCGGAAGTCACACAAAAACAGCCGGCGGCTCACAGCCGCCGGTTCGGAAGTCCGGCGGGCGTGGCCCGCCGGCTGAGGGAGATTGAACGCAAGAACAGCCGGCGGCTCACAGCCGCCGGTTCGGAAGTCACACAAAAACAGCCGGCGGCTCACAGCCGCCGGTTCAGAAGTCGCGGCGCCCGGCGGGCGTGGCCCGCCGGCTGGGGGAGATTCAAGGATCACGCTTTAAGTCTTCAGACGTTGCTCCAGGGCATCCAGTTCGTCGTTCAGCGCCTTCGGCAGGTGATCGCCGAACTTGGCGAAGTGTTCGCGGATGCTGGGCATTTCGGCCAGCCAGCCCTCGACGTCGACGTTAAGCAGTTCGTCGAGTTCCGCATCGCTCAGGTCCAGGCCTTCGGTGTCCAGTGCTTCGCGGGGGGGCAGGTTGCCGATGGGGGTTTCCACGGCGTCGGCCTTGCCTTCGCAGCGCTCGAACACCCACTTGAGCACGCGGCTGTTCTCGCCGAAGCCGGGCCAGATGAATCGGCCCTCGGGACTCTTGCGGAACCAGTTGACGTAGTAGACCCGCGGCATCTTGCCGAAGTCCTCGCCTTGGGCGCCGCCCTGTTCGCCCATGTTCAGCCAGTGGGCGAAGTAGTCGCCCATGTGGTAGCCGCAGAACGGAAGCATGGCCATCGGATCGCGTCGCAGTTCGCCGACCTTGCCCGCGGCGGCGGCGGTCTTCTCGCTGGCCATGACCGATCCGAGGAAGGTCGCGTGCTGCCAGGTATTGGCCTCATTGACCAGCGGCACCACCTGTCCGCGCCGGCCGCCCATCAGGATCGCGCTGATCGGCACGCCCTTCGGGTCCTCCCATTCGTCGGCGATCACCGGGCACTGCCGCGCCGGCGCGGTGAACCGGGCGTTGGGGTGCGCGGCCTTGCGACCGGCGTCCGGCGTCCACGGGTTGCCGTTCCAGTCGGTCAACTGTTCGGGCAGTTCCTCGGTCATCTCCTCCCACCACACGTCGCCATCGGGCGTCAGGGCGCAGTTGGTGAAAATGCTGTTGGCCCGGAACGACTCCATGGCGTTGGGGTTGGTATCGTCGTTGGTGCCCGGCGCCACGCCGAAGACGCCGGCCTCGGGATTGATCGCCTACAACCGGCCGT
>CAYNCM010000059.1:0-20507 GCA_964395825.1 uncultured Planctomycetaceae bacterium | reverse complement strand
CAGCCAGCACGCCCCCCGACTGCTCACCATCAAGATCAACCCCGAGAAGATCGGCGCCCTCATCGGGCCCGGCGGCAAAACCATTCGCGCTATCCAGGACGCCACCGGCTCCACCATCGAGGTCGAGGAAGACGGCACCGTCATGGTTTCCGCCGTCGGCGGGGGCAAGGCCGAAAAGGCCATCGAGGAAATCGAACGCCTGTGCGAGGAAGTCCAGGTCGGCAAAATCTACAACGGCAAGGTTAACACCATCCGCGACTTCGGGGCGTTCATCGAAGTCATCCCCGGGCAGGACGGCCTGTGCCATATCTCCGAACTGGCCGACGGCTACGTCGAGAAGGTCGAAGATGTCGTCAAGCTCGGCGACATGATCCGCGTGAAGGTCATCAGCATCGACGACCAGGGGCGACTCAAGCTCAGCCGAAAGGCCGTGCTCGCCGAAGAACGCGGTGAAGAATACGAACCGGCCGAATCCGGCGGCGGCGACCGCCGCGGCGGAAGAGGCGGCAGGGGCCGCGGCAACCGCGACCGCTGATCTCCACCCATCCACACCGGAAAAGGGGACATTCTACTTTTTTCAGCATGAAGCCGCGTGCTCATCAATAAAGTAGAATGTCCCCTTTTGGGTTATCGTCCGAAAATCCGGTCGATCACGACGTTGCTGGCCGCCAGGACCACGGCCATGAGCAGGGCCCACCCGAAGCCGTGGATGGCGAAGCCCTGGAGCAGCCAGCTTGCCAGCATCAGCAGCAGGGCGTTGATGACCAGGACGAACGCGCCGAGGGTGAGCAGGGTGATCGGCAGTGTGAGCAGCACCAGGAGGGGGCGGACGAAGACGTTGAGCAGGCCGATCACCATCGCGACGATCAGCGCCCGGCCGTAAGAGGTGACTTCGAACGCGGGCAGGTACATCGCGGCGAGGTAGAGGATGCCGGCGGAGGCGAACCATCTGGCGATGGCGCCGAGGCATCCGCCGCCGCGCGGGCGCGGCGCGCCGCCGGCGGGCATGGGCAGGCCCGTTCCGCCGATTCGTCTGACGCGTACTCGTACCATTATTCGGCCAGTGCCTTGATCTCGTCGTTCAGTTCAGGACACGCGCCCGCCTGCCCGGCGACGTGAGCGCCCAGGGCGTTGGCCAGTTTGATCGTACGGGGCCAGTCCCACCGCCGCGTCGCCCCGTGCAGCAGGGCCGCGGCCGTGGCGTCGCCGGCGCCCACCGCGTCGCCGCCGTTTTTGGCGTCGACCGTCTTGCCGGCAAACTCGTCGTTCGGCGTGATGACCGCCGTGCCCTCGGCACCGCGGGTCACGGCCAGCCACTTCAGGTCGAACTGTTGGATCAGCTTCCGGGCCGCGTCGGTGTCGGCTTCGGGCAGGTTGAACATCCGCCGCAGCGTCGCCAATTCGGCGCTGTTGAGCTTGACCGCGGTGGCCAGTTCCATCGAGCGGCTGAGCACGCGGCGGTCGTAGCAGGTCTGCCGCAGGTTCACATCGAACAGGCGAATGCCGCGCCGGGCGCTGCTGAGCAAGCGGTAGATCGTATTGCGGGTCTGTCCGATGCGCTGGGCCAAGCTGCCGAAGCACACCGCATCGCACATCTGGGCGACGTCCTCGCAGTCGTAGTCGTATTGCAGGTAATCCCAGGCGACGTCTTTGATGATGTCGAAGGTGGGTTCGCCGTCGGCGTCGAAGTCGACGACCACCGTACCGGTCGGGTGGTCCGGGTCGGTCTGGAGGTGGTCGAGGCTCATGCCTTTGTGGCGCAGCTCATCCTGCAATCGCCGGCCGAGGTCGTCCTGGCCGATGCGACTGATCAGCAGACCGCGATTGCCCAGTTGGTGGGCATGGACGGCCATGTTCAGCGGCGCTCCGCCCAGACGCGCCGAATCCGGGAACAGGTCGAACAGCGCTTCGCCCACACCCACGATGGTCCGTGACTGGCTCATGGCGATATGATCGCCTGCCGCGACGGGCGGGGCAAGTGGCCCGGCCGCTGGCGTCGCACGGTTGGGATGCTTATCATCCGTTCACCCAAACCTGAACCGGAGACCCGTGAAGATGGAACAGAAGGCCACCAACATCACCTGGCACGATGGCAACGTCACCGCCGCCGAGCGGCAGAACCTGGTCGGGCAGAAGGGCGCGACGCTGTGGATGACCGGCCTGAGCGGATCGGGCAAGTCCACCGTCGCCTGCGCCCTCGAACAGGCCCTGCTGCACATGGGCATCAACAGCTATCGCCTGGACGGCGACAACGTGCGTCACGGCCTGAACAAGAACCTGGGCTTCAGCGCCGAGGATCGGGCGGAGAACATCCGCCGCATCGGCGAGGTGGCCAAGCTGTTCGCCGATTCGTGCTGCATCGCCATTACCAGCTTCATCAGCCCTTACGTGGCCGACCGCGACCTGGTCCGCAAACTGCACGAAGAAGCGAGCCTGCCCTTCGTGGAGATTTACGTCAAGTGTCCGCT
Source organism: uncultured Planctomycetaceae bacterium (assembly GCA_964395825.1). Lineage (GTDB taxonomy): Bacteria > Planctomycetota > Phycisphaerae > Phycisphaerales > Zrk34 > JANQFT01. The sequence goes on along the minus strand of CAYNCM010000059.1, from coordinate 18,039 downwards.
GGAAGTCGCCGAGCAGCGCGACCCCAAGGGTTTGTACAAGAAAGCCCGCGCCGGCGAAATCAAGGGCTTCACCGGCATCGATGATCCCTACGAGGAACCGCCGAGCGCCGAAATGGTCATCGACACGTCCACCACCAGCGTCGAAGAAGCGGTCAAGCAGATCATCGACCACATGCAGACGAACGGTCTGATCGCGGCGGCGTGATTGATCCGACCCCTGCCCGTTGGGGGTGGTGGCCGAAGCGAGGTCCGCCGAGCGCCGGCCGGGGGGATGCTCGTCGATTCCCTGGGCGTGGCCCCGCGGCGGCGCGTCCGCTGATGCACCCTCGGGTCTGGTTCGCTCTGCGAGCCTGGCGGACCGTTGGCCCCGAAGCGGGACAGGTTCTCCAAGCCGACGGCGTTGCCCCAGCCTCTGGCCATCGCCCCGAGGGGTTGTGTTATAGTGGCGCCGCATGTATTGCGATCTGCATATTCACTCGACCGCCTCGGACGGCACGGTGCGCCCGGAAGACCTGGGCCCCATGGCCCGCGCGGCGCGGGTCGGCGCGATGGCGCTGACCGATCACGACACGGTGGCGGGCCTGGATGCCTGCCGTGCCGGTTGCCGCAAGGCGGAGATCGCCTTCGTGCCGGGGGTGGAGATTTCCTGCGAACCGTTGCCCGGAAGCGGCGGGGGGGAGATGCACCTGCTCGGTTATTTCATCGATTCCGAAGACGCGGTGTTGGTCAAGCTGCTGGCCCGACAGGCCAAGGCCCGGGCCGAGCGCGTGCCGCGGATCGTCGACAAACTCAGCGCGTTGGGCCTGGACGTGACGCTGGGTGAAGTGGAGCAGGCGGCGCGGGGGGCGATGATCGGTCGGCCGCACGTGGGGCGGGTGTTGATCGACAAGGGGTACGTCAAGAGCATGCAGGATGCGTTCGTGCGTTACCTGGGGCCGGAGGGTCCGGCGTTCGTGTCCAAGCCGCGGGTCAAGCCGGACAAGGCGATCGAGGCGATCCACGCCGCCGGCGGCCTGGCGTCGCTGGCTCACGCGGCCCTGCTCGGCTGCGCCGACGATGCGGCACTGGCCCGTGCGATCGCGTGGCTTGCCGAAGTCGGCCTCGACGCCGTCGAAGCCTGGCACGACGATCACCAGGCCGCCATGGTCGACACCTGCCGCACCTTCGCCCGCCGCTTCGATCTGCTGGTCACCGGCGGCAGCGATTTCCACGGCACGAGCAAGGACATCACCCTCGGCAGCCAGCGCGTGCCGTATGATGTTTACGAGCAACTCAGGCAGGCCCACACGGGCGGAAAGGCCAAGGCATGACAGACCCACTGCGTTGGGGCATCATCGGCACGGGCAACATCGCCAACCAGTTCGCCACGGGCGTGGCGGCGTCTTCGCGGGGCAAGGTGATCGCGGTCGGCTCGCGCGACCTCGAGCGGTCGCTCCTGTTCTGCCAGAAGCATGACATTCCCGAGGCGCTCGGCAGCTACCAGGCCGTCCTCGACGAGCGCGAAGTACAGGCGGTGTACGTGTCGCTGCCGAATGCGATGCATCATGAATGGACACTCAAAGCGATCGGGGCAGGCAAGCACGTGCTGTGCGAAAAGCCGTTCGCCATGAACGCGGGCGAAGCGGAGGAAATGGTTGACGCGGCGCGTCAGGCCGGCGTGGTGGTGATCGAAGCGTTCATGTACCGCTGTCATCCGCTGACCGCGGCGGTACTGGACGTGGTCAACAGCGGGCGGATCGGCGAGTTGCGCGCGGTGCGGGCGGCGTTCTGCTTCCGCATCGGCGACCCGCGCGGCAACGTGCGCTTCAATACGGAACTCGGCGGCGGAGCGCTGATGGACGTGGGCTGTTACTGTGTCCACTTCGCCCGCACGTTCGCCCGGGCCGAGCCGGTCGAAGTCCACGCCATGGCCACGCTGCACGACAGCGGCGTCGATGAAATCACCACCGGGTCCATGCGCTTCGACCGCCTGACCGCCCAGTTCATCTGCGGCATGAGCCTGCAGACCGACAACACGGCCTACCTCTGCGGCACGGACGGCTATATTGCCGTGCCCATCCCATGGAAGCCGCCGGTCGAAGGCGCCCAGTACATCATCAAAACCATGAACCCGCCCAAGAGCGATCCCAAGGCGTTTCAGCCCCACGTGCCCGAAGTGCACAGCGTCGACGCCCCGACGCACCTGTACGGCATGGAAGCCGATGCCTTCGCCGAAGCCGCCCTCGACGGGACCGAACCGTTCGTCAGCGCCGCCGACACGCTGGGCAACATGAAAGTGCTCGACACCATGCGCCAACAGATCGGCCTGCCGTTCTGATTCATCCCCCGCGGAGGGGCGGGTTACTTCGCGACGTAGTCGAAGTTCTGGCCGCCGATCGACGCTTCGAACATCAGGCCCTCGCCGGCGAGGATAAACACCGCCACGCCGTGGTCGTAGTCGGCGCTGGCCGCGGCGTCGGCGCTGGCGGCGACGGCCGAGGCGTTCGCCGAAAACTCAAACGTGCCGACCTTGAACTTTCGCAGGGCTTCTTCGGTCTGGAAGAAGATGATTTCGCTGAACGCCTGCCCGCCGAGTTGCAGGCCGATGGACCCCTGGCTCACGTCGCAGTAGCCGGTGATCGCGTCGTCTTCGTACAGCACGCCGCGCCCATACGCCCCGCCGAGGCCCGCCCCGCCCTTGCCGATGCTCGGGAACACCGCGCAGGCGATCGCCGAATCGAAGAACGTGTCGGCCAGCGTCGGATCGACCTGCTTGAACCGCTTGACCGTCGCCGCCGCTTTCGATTCGAGCACGTCCCGCTCGATCTGCGTTTCCGGCATCGTCTCGCAACCGATCAGCAGCAGCATTCCCGCCATCGCGGCCATCAAAACACTCATTCGCACCATGTCGAATCCCTTTCCGAAGTGGAGTCGGTTCACCGGGCGCCCGCGCGCCCCCTGTTCGAGGCCATTATAGCGTTCCCAACGGCCGGGGGGTCTTCAGGAAATGATCGTTTTCGGTCCCGCGATGCGAAATCGAATCCCAATGCCCCGCCCAGGTGCCCAGCCATGACGGGGGCGGCGTTCGGCGGCTGCACGGGCGATGCCGCGTTACGGCACATCGACCAGTTTGTTCAACATCGCCGGGCCTTCCATTTCGCGCAGGCCCACGCGCAGGCTCCGGCCCCGCAACGGCGCGGCGCAGTCGGCGAATCGGAACCGCTTGACCAGGCGCTCGCCCGGCTGGAGGTTGGAGATCACCCGTTCCTGCCGCGGCTGATCGGGCGCGGTGGCATAGGCATACAGCGACTCGGCCTTATCGCCGATGTTCTGAACCATCATGCTGATGACCACGTCGCCGCGCTCGCCGGGGACCGGTTCGATCGAGGCGCTCGGCTGCATCAGGATGTTCTGCAAACCGATGCGCAGCGGGGCGCCGAGTTCGATGCGATGGGGCTGGTCGGCGTCGAACTCCATCATCGCTGCGAGGTGCTTCTCGCCGGCCAGTTCGCTCATGGGAAACGTGATGTCCAGGGGCACGCGGATTTCATCGCGCCCGGGGATCGAGAAATTGATCAGTCGTGGATTGATCCGCCAGTGCTTGGGTTCTGTGATGCGCAACCGTCCGGTCAGCGTGCGCGGCCAGGGGTTGGCCAGCACCAGTTCGTGCTTGTGCACCTTGAAGCGTGATTCGGCGAAGTCCGGCTCCAGCCGAAAAGCCGCCCGCAGTCGCGCCAGCTTGACGTTGATGTTCCGCACGAACCGCGGCGTGGTGTCCAGCGGAATCACGTGCCGGCCGCCTTCGGTCCGCAGCGGCGCCACGTTGCCCCAGATATCCATCACCTCGGGCTGTTCGCCGAGGAACAACTCCACGCGTGCCTCGGCGGATCGCGGCGCCGAACGGTTCCACACCACGAGCGCCGAGTTGCTCGGATTCCGCCCTTCGAGAATGTGACATTCGATTCCTTCGCCCAGGTGCATCGGGCCGACGAACCGACGCTCGGCCAACTGGCCCGCTACGTTCGACCACACCGCCAGCAGCGGATCGGGCAGCACGTCCCGGCCGGCCGGCTGGGCGCTGGACCACGGGCGCTCGATGGCCAGTCGATCCGGCTGGGCCCGCCAGGCGTGAATCATCCGCAACGCCAGGTCCTCCGCCCGCACCTCATGGTCATAGTGCGCCGGGCTCAGCGTTTGCATCGCCAGCGTCAACTCGCCCGCCGACTCCGGCCAGGTCGCCACGTAATCGGGGATCCGGTCCGGCCGGATCGACGCCGGCAAGTGCATCGTCAGGCCCGACACCGTCGCCAGATCGTCCGGCAGTTCATCATGGGCCGACCACGGCAGCACCACCGCCGGCTGGGCGATGTAGCGGGCGAACAGCGACGCCACTTTCGGATACAGCACGCCCAGGTCGTCCCGCCAGAATGCTTCGTTCGTGCCCGTGCGCCCGATCTGCCAACGCAGCGCGTCGCGGCCGTACCGCACGAGCAGTTTCTCGACCGGTTGGCGCCAAAGTTCCGCCTTGCCCGTGAACAGGCTCAGCGGCTTGTCTCGATCGACCCGCGCCATCAGCGCCAGTTCCTGCGGCACGGCGGACAGGCTGAGTGTGAGTTGATAGCCCGAATCGATCAGCCGCCGCACCAGCGGATCGGGCACCGTCGGGCCGGGCTGATCGCGCAACACCGTGTCATCGTCCCACACGCTGAGCACCGCGCCTTTCGAGCCGATCGCGCCCAGTGTCTCGGGCAACAGGTCGCGCTGAGCGTCGGGCAGATCTTCCGCGACGATCACGAAGCGCCCCGCCTCCGCCCGCCCGGCCGTCGTCGACTCGGGCAGCCACGCCATCGCCACCAGTCGCCGGCCCACGCGACCGGCCGGCGCGTGAACCTGCAGGTCCGCCCAGTACCAGCCGAGCTGCGGCAACCGCGGCGACCAACGCCAACGGGGGCTCTGACCGCCGCCCAGGTTGCGCTGCATCCGGTCGACCAGCCGGCCCATGTGATCGTACACGTGCACCTGCGCGCTGAGCTTCTGTCCGGTCAGGTCGCGCACCTCCACGTCCAGGTGCGGGCGGTCGGGGCGGCGGATGATGTGGGTCTGCGTCTGCGTGGCCAGGCGAATCCGCGGAAGCTGGTAGATCGTCACGTCGTCGAACCACGCCGAGCCGCCGATGTCCTGCCGCGTGACCTCGGGCGATACGGCATCGGGATCGCGCGGCGGAGCGCCGGGGAAATGCTCCGGCTGAAGCAGCAGCAGTTGCAGCCCGATCCACGCCGCCCGCGGATGCTCGCCCCGCAGGTCGATCTTCAGCGTGGTCCATGCGTCGTTGTTGATCGTCCGGGGCGATCGGGCAATGCTCGGTTCGATCACCCGCCCAAAGTCGTCGATGAAGTAGGCCACCATCATCGCCCGGCTGTGCCGCAGGTCAGCGGTGCGCACCTTCGCGCTGACGATGTAGTTGGCCCCGGGAATCGCGGCGATCGCCCCGGTTTCCAGCACCGCGCCGGCGCTGCCGCCATTCAGCGCGAACTTCAGGCTGTGCTCGCCCGAAGCCCGCTCCGCCGTGTCGAACGCGGTGTTCTGCAACGTGTAACGCGGGAAGCCCGGCTGATGGATGCGGTACCAGTCGCGGGGCATGTCCTCGTAGTTGCCCAGTGGCCGTTCCTCGAAATCAAACAGCCGCACCACGCGCTTCGACAGGACCGCCGGCCCGGGCGCGGTGGCCGGTTGAGCGATGGTTTCGGCAACGTCCGCCGGCCCCCGCGGGCGCGCGCTGTCTTGCGCTTCGCCCTGCTCGACGGCCAGGCCGACCACCACCGCCACCGCCACGACAATCGCAGACCGATAGCGCGTCATGTCGCTGTTATCGGGCGATCCGACCGGCCAACTGCAACCGAACCCTCACGCGACCCGCCCCATGTCCAATGGGCCGGGGGGTGAGTCCCGAAGAGAAGGGGGCATCGGCCCGCTCCCGCCCCGGCCCTTGCCGGAGGCACGGGCTACTGGCGACTTCCCATTAAATTAGACGAACTTATTATCTTGTCTATTGACATTAGCGTTGATGATTGTACAATAGATCAGCCATGCCGTTGGAGATGATCAGTCTGTTCTGCGATGTTGCCGAGGCGGGCAGTGTGTCGCGTGCCGCGGAGGCGAGAAACATCACGCAATCGGCCGTCTCGCAGCGTATGATGGCTTTGGAGAAGGAACTGGGCGTGCGGTTGATCGACCGTTCGCATCGTCCGCTGCAACTGACCGAGGCGGGGCAGGTGTATTACAACGGCTGTCGGAAGATCGTCGACCAGTACGAAGGGCTTTGCGCGCAACTTCGCCGGCCGGGCGCGGCGCTGCGCGGCGAGGTGACCATCGCGGCGATCTATTCGGCGGGCATCGACCTGCTGAATCGGGTGCAGTCGGATTTCGAATCGGCTCATCCGCAGACCCAGGTACTGATCCACTACCTTCAGCCGGACGCGGTCTGCCGCCGGGTGCGCGACCGGCTGTGCGACTTCGGGATCCTCGCCTTCGCCCAGCGATGGCGCGACCTGGCGTCGATTCCGTTGCGGGATGAACTGATGGTGGTGGTCTGCCATCCGCAGCACCCGCTGGCCGGTCGTGAATCGGTGCACGCATCGGACCTCGACGGCCAGCCGCTGGTGATGTTCGATGCTCATCTGCCGGTGCGGCGGCGATTGGTCAGTTACCTGAAAAGTCACGGCGCCGCCGCCGAGGTGGCCGCGTCGTTCGACAACATTGATACGATCAAGACGTATCTGGCGGCGACGCGTTCGGCCGCGGCCATCCTGCCTCGGCGCACGGTGGGCCGGGAGGTGGCCCAGGGTCTGCTCAAGCAGGTGGCCCTGGCACCGACGTTCACCCGGCCGTTGGCCGTGGTCCACGACCGCGACCGGCCTCTGGGTCCGCTGGCGCGTTCGTTCATCGAGACGCTCAAGGCCCGATCGTCGGACGCGGAGGCCGAAAAGCCGGCCGCCGCAACGACGACGGCTTGAAAGACAACGCGGCTGCCGACCACCGGAAGCGGCTCCCCAGCCGACTCGCTCCGGGAACCGGGCGCCGCCACGGAGGCTCTGTCATGACCTACGCTCAACGACCGCGCGCATTCGGCCTGTACGACCCGGCCTACGAGAAGGATAGCTGCGGGGTCGGGTTCGTCGCCCACATCAAGGGCCAGCGCTCGCATCAGATCGTTCTTGATGCCGTCGAAGTGCTCCGCCACATGACCCATCGGGGGGCGTGCGGCTGCGAAGCGAACACGGGCGACGGGGCGGGGATTCTCACCGCGCTGCCGCACGAGTTTCTGTGCGCCGCGGCGAAGGATGATCTGAACATCGACCTGCCGGGGGCCGGGCGGTACGCGGCGGGCAACGTGTTTCTGCCCACCGACCCGAAGCAGCGCGATCACTGCCGCAAGACCGTCGAGCGGATCGTGGGCGAACAGGGCCAGGTGCTGCTGGGCTGGCGGAAGGTTCCGACCGACGCCGAGGGGGCGGACCTCGGCCACACGGCGCGGGTGAGCGAGCCGGTCGTGGAGCAGCTTTTCATCGGGGCGGCGGCGGGCCTGGCCGGCGACGCGCTCGAACGGCAGTTGTACGTCATCCGCAAGCGCGCTTCGCATGAGCTGCGCCACGGCGACCTGGACCAGGCCGCGATGTTCTACATCTGCTCGCTGAGCACCAAGGTCATCGTCTACAAGGGCATGCTGATGGCCGAGCAGGTGATGCCCTACTACCCGGATCTGCGGGACGCGCGTTTCGTCAGCCACCTGGCGATGGTGCATTCACGGTTCAGCACCAACACGTTCCCGTCGTGGGACCGGGCCCAGCCGAATCGCTTCATGAGCCACAACGGCGAGATCAACACGCTGCGCGGGAACATGAACTGGATGTTTGCGCGGCAGGGCGTGGTCCGCGATCCCCGGGAAGACGGTTTTTCGCCTGAAGACCTGCGGGCGAGTTTCCCGGTGGTCGAGCCGGACTGCTCGGACTCCGGCACGTTCGACAACGTGCTGGAGTTCTACCTGATGACCGGGCGCAGCCTGCAGGGCGCGGTGATGATGATGATTCCCGAAGCCTGGCAGAACCACGAGACGATGCCGGAGGACAAGCGGGCGTTTTACGAATACCACTCGGCGCTGCAGGAACCGTGGGACGGCCCGGCGTCGATCGCGTTCACCGATGGCAAGTACATCGGCGCGGTGCTCGATCGCAACGGCCTTCGTCCGAGCCGCTATTACGTGACCCACGACGACCGGGTCATCATGGCCAGCGAAGTGGGCGTGTTGCCGAACGTGGCGGCGGAGAACGTCAAGTCCAAGGGCCGCCTGCAGCCGGGGCGCATGTTTTTGGTCGACTTTGAGGCCGGCCGCATCATTCCCGATGAAGCGCTCAAGAGTGAATGGGCGTCGCAGAGGCCGTACCGCCAGTGGCTGGCCGATCAGCGCATTCTGCTGACCGACCTGGTGGCCGAGGGCACCAGCCAGTCGTTCGATCCGGCGACGCTGCTGCCGCGGATGCGGGCGTTCGGGTTCACCAGCGAAACCATGCAGTTCATGCTCATTCCGCTGATCCAGCAGAAGCGCGATCCGGTCGGGTCGATGGGCAACGATGCGGCGCTGGCCTGCCTGTCTGATCAGCCGCGGCTGATCTACGACTATTTCAAGCAACTGTTCGCGCAGGTGACCAACCCGCCGATCGATTCGATCCGTGAAGAAATCGTCATGAGCCTGGAGTGCTACATCGGTCCGGAGGGCAACCTGCTGGAAACCTCGCCCGAACACGCGCATCGGATTCTGGTGTCGCATCCGATCCTGACCAACCAGGAACTGTCGGCGATCAAGCACATCGACCGGCACGCCCGCGGTCGCGGGTGGAAGGCGCGGACGATCGACATCACCTGGCCTCGCCGCGAAGGCGAGGTGGGATTGGTAAGCACGCTCGCCCGCCTCTGCGCCGAAGCCGAGGCGGCGATCGACGAAGGCGACCAGTTGGTGATTCTGTCCGACCGCGCCGTCGGGCCGGACCGGGTGGCCGCCGGGGCGCTGCTGGCCTGCGGGGCGGTGCACCATCACCTGGTCGAGCGCGAGAAGCGCACGCGGATCGGCATCGTGCTTGAAACCGCCGAGGCTCGCGAAGTGCACCATCACTGCCTGCTGGTCGGCTACGGGGCCGATGCGATCAATCCCTACCTGGCTTTCGAGGCGCTGTGGCAGGCGCGGCGGGAAGGGCTGCTCGGCGATGAATTCAAGGACGATGAATCGGTGGTGCGGGGCTATCGCAAGGGCGTGGCCAAGGGCATGCTCAAGGTGATGGCCAAGATGGGCATCAGCACCTTGCAGAGCTACAAGGGCGCGCAGATTTTCGAAGCCGTCGGACTGGACCGGCCGGTCATCGACAAATGCTTCGCGGGCACGGCCAGTCGGGTGCGGGGCGTGGACTTCAACGTGCTGGCCCAGGAGCTGCTCCGCCGGCACGCGTTGGGCTATCCCCGGCGCGAAGAGGTCCGCCTGCCCGTGCTGGAAAACGACGGCCAGTTCCACTGGCGCGCCTCCGGCGAACGGCACATGATTAACCCCGAAACCGTCGCGGCGCTCCAGGCCGCCGCCCGATCCAACAGCCGCCAGGCCTACGAACAGTTCGCCAGACTCGTCAACGAAGACAACCGCAACCGCTGCACGCTGCGCGGGCTGCTGCGCATTGGCGACGGCGGCGACGACCGCGCCATTCCGCTGGACGAAGTCGAACCGGCCAAGGAAATCGTCAAGCGCTTCCGCACCGGCGCGATGAGCTACGGTTCGATCTCCGCCGAAGCTCACGAAACCCTCGCCATCGCCATGAACCGCTTGCAGGGCAAATCGAACACCGGCGAAGGCGGCGAAGATCCCTCGCGCTTTACCCCCGATCCCAACGGCGACCTCCGCCGCAGCGCCATCAAGCAGGTCGCCAGCGGGCGCTTCGGGGTGACCAGTTGGTACCTGACCAACGCCGATGAACTGCAGATCAAAATCGTCCAGGGCGCCAAGCCCGGCGAAGGCGGCGAACTGCCTGGCCATAAGGTCGACCAGATCATCGCCAAAACGCGCTACTCGACCCCCGGCGTGGGGCTGATCTCCCCGCCCCCGCACCACGACATCTATTCCATCGAAGATCTCGCGCAACTCATCCACGACCTGAAGAACGCCAATCCCTCGGCGAACATCAGCGTGAAGCTGGTCAGCGAAGTGGGCGTGGGCACGGTGGCCGCGGGCGTGGCCAAGGCCCATGCCGATCACATTCTCGTGTCCGGTCACGATGGCGGCACGGGGGCCAGCCCGCTGACCAGCATCAAGCACGCCGGCCTGCCGTGGGAACTGGGCGTGGCCGAAACCCATCAGACCCTCGTCGCCAACGACCTGCGTTCGCGCGTGTCGCTGGAGACCGACGGCCAACTGAAGACCGGCCGCGACGTGTTCATCGCCGCCTGCCTCGGCGCCGAGGAATACGCCTTTTCCACCGCGCCGCTCATCACGCTCGGGTGCATCATGATGCGCAAGTGCCACCTGAACACCTGCCCGGTCGGGGTGGCCACGCAGGACCCCGAACTCCGCAGGAAGTTCACCGGCAAGCCCGAACACCTGGTCAACTACCTGTTCATGGTCGCCGAGGAGACGCGGCAACTCATGGCCTCGCTCGGCATCCGCAAGTTCACCGACCTGGTCGGCCGCGTCGATCTGCTCCAGGCCGAACAGGCCGTTGACCACTGGAAAGCCAAGGGCCTGGACCTGTCGGCCCTGCTGACCCCCGCCGAGAAGCCCGACGACCGCGAGAACGTCGGGCTGTTCAAGCAGATCCCCCAGGACCACGGCCTGACCGAGGCGCTGGACAACCAACTTATCGAACTCGCCCAGCCCGCCCTCAAACACGCCCAGCCCGTCCGCATCGACCAGCCGGTGCTCAACATCAACCGCGTGGTCGGCACGACGCTCAGCCATGAAGTGTCCAAGGCCCACGGCCCCGACGGCCTGCCCGAGGACACCATTCACGTGAAGCTGACCGGGTCGGCTGGACAGTCGTTGGGCGCCTGGCTGGCCCCCGGCGTGACCGTCGAACTGGAAGGCGATGCCAACGATTACGTCGGCAAGGGGCTCTCCGGCGGCAAGCTGATTGTCTACCCGCCGCGCCAGGCGACGTTCATCCCCGAAGAAAACATCATCATCGGCAACGTCGCCCTCTACGGCGCCACCGGCGGCAAGGCGTTCTTCCGCGGGATCGCCGCCGAACGGTTCTGCGTGCGGAACTCCGGCGCCTGGGCGGTGGTCGAAGGCGTCGGCGATCACGGGTGTGAATACATGACCGGCGGGCGCGCGGTCATCCTCGGACCCACCGGCCGCAACTTCGCCGCCGGCATGAGCGGCGGGATCGCCTACGTGTGGGACGTCGACGGCAAGCTGCTGCGCCACTGCAACCTCGGCATGGTCGAACTGGAGAAGGTCGAACAGGAAGCCGACATCGACGAGCTGCGCCAACTGATCCACGAGCACCGCGAATCGACCGGCTCCACCGTCGCCGCCCACGTGCTCGACCACTGGCATCACACCCTCACCCAGTTCGTCAAGGTCATGCCCGTGGACTACAAGCGCGTCCTCGCCGAACGTATGAGCCACGACGAAGAAGAAGAATCCCCCATCCACGACGCCGAGGAAGCCAGCCACTGACCAACCTCCTCTGCTTTTTCAGGCGGAGGGCCGGGGTGAGGGTAAGACGATGAGCAACGACCAACCTGCCAAACGGAGCAAACGTCACCGCATCCGACCGAACACCACCGATCGCGCCCGCACCGGCCGAAAAAATGCCCCGATCCCTGAGCGGATTGTCTGGGGCATGCTGCGGAGCGGACAACTGGACGGCTTGAAATTCCGTCGGCAGCATCCGATCGGTTCGTACATGGCCGACTTCTATTGTGCGCAACTCAAGTTGGTCATCGAACTGGACGGCATGAGCCACGTTGGCCGAGCCGATCGCGACGAACGACGACAGAAGTACATCGAAGCACAGGGGCTGACTGTATTGCGGATCACTAACGACGATCTGCTTCGTCATCCGCGTGTGATCGAGGATGAAGTCCACAGGATTATGGACCGCACCCCCTCTCCCTGGAAGGGAGAGGGTGGCCCCGAAGGGGCCGGGTGAGGGTGAGACTTGGAGGACGTGTTGACAGGCGGAAGAATATTGAAACGAGGCTGGACAGTCAGACCCTCACCCCAGCCCTCTCCCTGGAAGGGAGAGGGAGCAAGACACCCAGCCCTTTGCCTTTCAGGCGGAGGCAGTCAGACCGAAGGAGTGACCCATGGGTAAGCCTACCGGATTCAAAGAGTACCCCCGCAACACCGTGCCCTATCGCAATGCCGAAGTGCGGATCAACGACTTCCACGAGTTCCTCGAGGAGGTTGATGAAGACCATCTCAAGACCCAGGGTGCGCGCTGCATGGACTGCGGCTTGCCGTTCTGCCAGGGCGAAACCGGCTGCCCCATCGACAACCTCATCCCTGAATGGAACGATCTGGTCTACCGCGGCGAATGGCGCAAAGCCCTCGACCGCCTGCACAAGACCAACAATTTTCCCGAGTTCACCGGCCGCGTGTGCCCCGCCCCCTGCGAAGGCGCCTGCACGCTGGGTATCATCGATCCGCCGGTCACCATCAAGAACATCGAAAACGCCATCATCGACCGCGGCTGGGCTCAGGGGTGGGTCGAAAACACGCCGCCCAGGGCGCGCACCGGCAAGCGGGTGGCGATCATCGGCGCCGGCCCGGCCGGCCTCGCCGCCGCCGATCAGCTCAACAAGGCCGGACACAACGTCACCGTCTACGAGCGCCATGATCGCATCGGCGGGCTGCTCACCTACGGCATTCCGAACATGAAACTCGACAAGCGTATCGTGCAGCGCCGCGTGGACAAGATGGCCGCCGAAGGCGTCGAGTTCATCCCCCAGGCTTTTGTTGGAGGAAACGAATCCACCGCCGCCGGCGCCGCGGACAAAGACCCGAAGATTCGCCACGTCGACCCGGAGCAACTGGTCAACGAGTTCGATGCCGTCCTGCTGGCCACCGGCGCCACCGTGCCCCGTGACCTGCCCGTGCCCGGTCGTCAGCTCAACGGCATCCACTTCGCCATGGCGTTTCTCCACGGCAACACCAAGGCCCTGCTCGACGCCGACCACGACAATCGCTTCGCCCCGCCCATCAGCGCCCGGGACCGGCACGTGATCGTGATCGGCGGCGGGGACACCGGCTGCGACTGCCTGGGCACGTCCATTCGCCACGGTTGCCGAAGCCTGGTCAATTTCGAATTACTCGATAAGCCCCCCCTCGAACGCGCCCCCGACAATCCCTGGCCGCAGTGGCCGAAAATCCTCCGCAGCGACTACGGCCACGAGGAAGGGCAGGCGGTGTTCGGCGAAGACCCCCGACGTTTCGCGCTGTTGACCACCGAGTTCATCGACGATGGCGATGGCAATGTCGCGGGCGTTAAAACCGTCCGCATCGACTGGTCCCAACCCGGCGACAAGACGCCGTTCAGCCAGGTTCCCGGCAGCGAACAGGTCTGGGACGCCGACCTGGTTCTGCTGGCCATGGGCTTCCTCGGCCCCGAACAAGCCCTCGGCGAAGCCCTCGGCATCGAGACCGACAATCGCTCGAACTTCGCCGCGACATACGGCGATCACGCCACGAATATTCCGGGCGTGTTCAGCGCCGGCGACTGCCGCCGAGGTCAAAGCCTGGTCGTCTGGGCGATCGCCGAAGGCCGCGCCGCGGCGCGGTCGATCGACCAATATCTCATGGGCCAGTCCGACCTGCCCGCCCCGCGCCTCCAGAGCCCCGCCGCCCTCGGCGCCCGCTGAGCCGCTGGCGGTGTCCTCAAGACCTCCAGGGCGCTCAAGACGCGCGATTGGCCTTACACGCCCAGCTTCTCGCGGCGGAGGATGTCGCTCAACGAACAGTCCCGCGCCGGGGTGTAGCCGGTCAGCGGCAGGATGTGTTCGTGCACCGCGTCGATCATGTCGGCCGGGAACGGGAAAAAGGCGTCTTCCAGTTCATCCGGCGGGGTGATCCAGTTGCGGGCTCCCACCACGACCGGCGGGGCGTCCAGTTCATCGAACGCCAGTTGGGTGATGCGGCTGGCCATGGTCTGCAACGCGCTGCCGCGCTCGCAGGCGTCGGACGTCAGCAGCAGCTTGCGCGTCTTGCGGATGCTTTCGATAACCGGTTCGTAATTGAACGGCACGATGGAGCGGGCGTCGATCACCTCGCACGACAGGCCGTATTTCGATTCCAGTTCCTTCGCCGCATCCAGCGCGCGGTAGAGCGTGGCCCCGATGGACAGGATGGTCAGGTCGTTGCCCGGTGTCTTCACGTCGGGTTCGCCGAACGGAATGGTGTACGCCTCGGCGGGCACACCGCCGGGATGGAACAGTTCGGGCTGATCGTAGATGCGCTGGCTCTCGAAGAAGACGACCGGGTCGGTGCCGAGCAGGGCGGAATACATCAGGCCCTTCGCGTCGTAGGGCGTGGCGGGGAAGGCGACCTTGAGCCCGGGAATGTGGGCGCACATGCTGGTCCAGTCCTGCGAGTGCTGGGCGCCGTACTTGCTGCCCACGCTGACGCGCAGGACGACGGGCATCTTCAACAAGCCGCCGCTCATCGACTGCCACTTGGCAAGTTGGTTGAAGATCTCATCCCCGGCCCGGCCCATGAAGTCGCAGTACATCAGTTCGACCAGCGGGCGGCCGCCTTCCAGGGCGTACCCCACCGCCGTGCCCACGATCGCCCCTTCGCTGATCGGTGAGTTGAACAGGCGATGATAGGGCAGCGCTTCGGTCAGGCCGCGATACACCGCGAACGCCCCGCCCCAGTCGCGGTTCTCCTCGCCGTAGGCCACCAGCGTGGGGTCTTCATAGAACCGGTCGAGAATCGCCTCGAACAACGCATCGCGGATGCCAACGCACTTGCTCTTGGGCAGCGCCTGGCCCTGTTCGTCCAGCCCGCTGCGACTGCGACGGGCCAGTTGCTTGACGCGGGGATTGTCCTCCTTGCTGATGAGCGTTTCGACTTCGCGGTCGTCGCGCTTCTCGACGGTCTGGTTGCTGAACATCGTGCGCTCGAGCAGGCAACCGGTCTGCTTGAGATCGGTATACGGCGAGACGCCCGGATCGATCGCCTTGCGGTAGGTCTTGAGGATCAGTTCATCGACCTTCTGTTGCATCTGGGCGATGTCGTTCTCGCTGCATACGCCGGCGTCGATGAGACTGGCGGCAAAGGTGGTCAGCGGGTCAAACTGCTGCCAGGCTTCGACTTCCGCCTTCTCGCGGTAGCTGCTGGCGTCGGAGGGACTGTGGCCGCTGTAACGATAGGTGATGGTGTCCAGCAGGACCGGGCCGTCGCCGTCTTCGATGATCTGCTTCTTGCGGCGGATGGCGTCGACCACGGCCAGCGGGTTGTAACCGTCGACGCGCTCGGCGTGCATCTGGTCGGGCGCGAGGCCGGCGCCCAGGCGGGCGAGCACACCGAAGCCCATCGTTTCGCCGACCGGCTGTCCACCCATGCCGTAGAAGTTGTTGACGAAGTTGAGGATCAGCGGAAGCCCGCCGCGGTATGGTTCCTGCCACAACTTCTTGAACTGGTCCATCGTGGCGAAACACAAACCTTCCCATACGGGCCCGCAGCCGGCCGCCGCGTCGCCGATGTTCCCGATGACGATGCCCGGCTGCCGGTTGCACTTCTTGTACAGGGCCGCGCCCACGCTGATGTCGCCGCTGCCGCCGACGATGGCGTTGTTGGGATATACCCCGAACGGCGGGAAATAGGCGTGCATCGACCCGCCCATGCCCTTGTTGATCCCGGTCTCGCGGGCGAAGATCTCCGCCAGCGCGCCGTACACCAGAAAGTCGATCGCCAGGGCCTTGACGTCGCCTTCGGCATCAGGCTCGACGATCTTCAGCGTCGCGCCATCGAAGTAGTTGCGCATAATCGACAGCAGCGATTCATCGTCGAGCTTGGCGATGGCGCTGAGGCTCTTGGCGAGAATCTCACCGTGACTGCGGTGTGAACCGTAGAGGTGATCGTCGGTGTTCAGCAGGTACGCCTGGCCCACCGCCGCCGCCTCCTGTCCGATCGACAGGTGCGCCGGGCCGCGGTGGTTGTATTCAATGTTCTGGTAGTGGCCCTGCTTCTTGACGCTGTCGAGCATCGTCTCGAACGCGCGGATCACCATCATGTCGTGCTGGATGCGCAGCAGGTCTTGCTTGCTGAACTCGCCGGACGCCAGTTCATCGGCCATCGAGCGGCCGTACCGGTTCACGGGGATCGGCTGAAAGTCGACTTGCGACTTGCCGCGCACTTCGTCGGGAACAACCATCAGGGCTTTGGGCATCGGTGTGTACCTCGTTGATCCGTTACTCTGTTGATCGGTTAACCTTGTTACTCCGAGAAATAAGCGAACCCGTCGATCCGTGTCGGATTTACGGATTCACCGATTCACGGATTAACGCATCGCTCGTCTGCGGACAGACGACTTCAATCTCATGTTGCTCGAAGAACTCGATCCATTCGCCGGCGGGGCGCTGGTCGGTGACGATCCAGTCGATCGCATCCCACTCGACGATCTTGTACAGCGAAGGCTCGGCGAACTTGGTCTGGTCGACCAGCAGGATCGTCCGGCGGGCGTTCTTGGCGGCCTGGCGATACAGGGCGGCGCTGTCGATGTCGTTGGCCGAGGGCCCGAAATCCCTCGACAACCCGTCCGCCCCGATGAACGCGACGTAGCCGCGAAGCTGCTCGAGCGTGGCCAGGGCGATCGGGCCGATACAGTCCATGCGCTGGGGGCGGTAGCGCCCGCCGATCATGATGACTTCCACGCCGCTGTTATCCAGTTCCCGCGCCAGGCGGGCGCTGTTGGCGATCACGCTGATGCCCGTGCGCTGGCGCAGGCTGGGCGCCATTTGCAGGCACGTGGTGCCCGAATCGATGAAAAGCTGCTCGCCATCGGCGACCGCTTCACCGGCCAGCCGCCCGATGGTCTGCTTGGCGGCGAGGTTGCGGTGCTGGCGGCGTTGGAAACTGAAATCGGCGTGGTTGGCCAGCCGCGCCCCGCCGTGAACCAGTTCCACTTCACCACCATCGGCCAATGCTTGCAGATCCCGACGCACCGTGGCATCGCTGACGCCCAGCTCGGCCGCCAAAGCCTTGACGGTCACGTGCTTACGGCGGATCAGCTCGGTGATGACCTGGTCGCGGCGTTCGTGGGTGGCCCGGCTCATGCAGACAAAATGACATAACCGGTCGCAAATGTCAACATAAATCAGGATATTTCTGCTTGACTTCCGGCTGATTATCTGTAATTTCTACAGGTGTCGTGCACGGTTATTGACATCTTGTGAGCGGGTCCATTATGCAAGCCATTGTTATGCCGCAGGTTAAACCGGATGTGGCGAATGCGACGGTGCGTCGTTGGCTGGTCGAGCCGGGCCGACCGGTCGAGGCCGACACGGTGATCGTCGAACTGGACACCGAAGACAGCTTCATTCATCTGATCGCCTCGACGGCGGGTGCGGTGGCGTCGGTCGCCGCCCCGGCGGGCACGACGGTTCCGGTCGGCGGGCAGTTGGGCCAGTTCAACCCCGGCGCCGCGGGTGAAGTGGCGACTGCCGCCGCCGCGCCCCCACCGACCGCCGCAGCCCCCCCGGCCGGCGAACCGCCCGCCGGCATTGAGCCTGTGCTCATGCCGCAGGTCGGCAACACCATGGAGGAAGGCACGATCATCGAATGGCAGGTCGCCGAAGGCGAGACGATCAGCGAGGGCCAGGAAATCTGTGAGATTGAGACCGACAAGGCCACGATGATGGTCGAAGCGACGCAGGCGGGTCGGCTGTCGCGCATCGTCGCCAATGCCGGCGACGTAATTCCAGTGAAACAGCCGATCGCGTATCTTGCCGACGACGATGCGGCGGTTGATGCGTATCGGTCAGCGGTATCGACGAGCGCGACCCCCGCGACCCCCGCGACCC
>CAYNCM010000058.1:0-21669 GCA_964395825.1 uncultured Planctomycetaceae bacterium | reverse complement strand
CTGCCCGGTTCCTCGAACGCCAGCTCGCGCAGCGCCTCGATGTAAAACCCGTTCTCGAAGTCGCCCACCGTGCCCCCCACCTCCACGAACACCACGTCGGCATCCTGCTTGACCGCCAGCTCTCGCAAGAGATATTTCACCTCGCCGGTCACGTGCGGGATCATCTGCACATCGCGCCCCAGGTACCCGCCGTGGCGTTCCTTGTCCAGCACCCGCCGGTAAATCTGACCGCTGGTCACGAAGTTGTCGCGCGTGAGGTTCTGATCAAGCATCCGCTCGTACGTACCCAGGTCCATGTCCGTTTCCATGCCGTCGTCCAGCACGAACACTTCACCATGGCGATAGGGATTCAGCGTGCCCGAGTCGATGTTCAGGTAGCCTTCCATCTTGATGGGCGACACGCGCAGGCCCTTGTCCTTCAGCAGTTTCGCCACCGACGAGGAAAAGATCCCCTTGCCCAGCCCGCTCATGACGGTACCCATGACCACCACGTACTTATGGCGGCCCTTGACGTAACCGTCGGGCATAGGCGTATAGAATTCGGTTTCCTGAGTCTTGTGGCCGGCTTCGGCGAGAATGTCGCTGGTTTGGCGGGGCATGTCCTACTGTACCACGAAATCCAACCACCCCACAAGCCGCCCGTCGAAACACGCCCCACCCGGCCGTAGCCGCGGCGATCTCATCGCCCTGCGCCCCGCCGAACGCCGCCCGGGCCACGTCACCGATCTCCGCCGTCTCGCCCTGTTCAGCCTGTCGCACCGGCAACGACATCATCTCAATTCCACCACAACTCCCACCGGGCCGCAAAACAAACCCCGCCACGGCGGGACAGGCCAACCCTTGCCCCCTGATGTCTGATTTTTTCGCCCATTCGAGGCGATTTGTCGCCGATCGGCGCGATGTCGTCCTGTTCTGGACAGGGCAGCGGGGAGTGAGGAACGCGGCCCTGCTTCGCCGGAGGCCACGCGGGGCGAAAATGCCGAATGCGGGGTCTGGCTATGTTCAACCCGCGGCCTGGGTGGATTCAGAAATTGGCGGAGCACGCGGGGGGGTTGGTTGAATGTGTAAAAGCTTGGCGGTAGCTTGGCCGGACTCACGCGAGCGGTTTCGCGGGCCACGATTCCACCCCCAGCAACGAGGATGTCACCATGGGACTCGGTTACCAGGACACGCCGATCATTCCGGGAACGAAATGGCACGTGCATGACGGTGAGCGGCCGCAACCGCCGATCGTCACGCCGGGCAATCTGAGCGATCTGCCGCCGATCACGGCGCCATCGGATGCGATGCTGCTGTTCGACGGCTCGGCCCTGAGCGCCGAGCACTGGGAACAGTGCAAGGACGGCGGCCCGCTGAAGTGGCGGGTGGAAAACGGTTACATGGAAGTGGTCAAGGGCACGGGGCAGATTCGCACCAGGCAGGAGTTCGGGGACATTCAGTTGCACGTGGAATGGGCGGCGCCGTTCCACATCCAGGTCAACGACAAGGGCGAGAAGACGCAAGGCCAGGGCCGCGGCAACAGCGGCGTGTTTCTGATGGGCAGGTACGAAGTGCAGGTGCTGGACAACTGGAACAACCCCACCTATCCCGACGGCATGTTGGGCAGCGTGTACGGCGAGTTCCCGCCCATGGTCAACGCCGCGGCCAAGCGGGGAAGCTGGAACATTTACGACATTCTGTGGACCGCGCCGCGGTTCGACGGGGACGCCCTGGTCAGCCCGGCGTACGTGACGGTGTTCGTCAACGGCGTATGCGTGCAGAACCACGCGGAACTGATCGGGCCCACCGGCCACCGCGATGTGTACGAATACAAGCCGCATCCGCCAACCGGCCCCATCGAACTGCAGGACCACGGCAACCCCGTTCGGTTCCGCAACATCTGGGTGCGGGAACTGAAGGGCTACGACTGCGACTCAACCTGCGAAACCAACTGAGCGATCGGCGCGGTGGACGCCGTTGACGTGAGGTGACCTTCAAAGCCCACGCATTGCCGCCCACGCATTGCCATGCGTGGGCTTTGTTTATGCGCTGGTGTGGCGATGGACGAAGGCTTCGTACTGTTCGGGCGTGTCGATACCCACGTGATCGAACGGGGCGGTGACCACGGCGATGGCGTGACCGTGTTCGAGGGCGCGGAGCTGCTCGAGGTGTTCGAGTTGCTCGGCGGGGGTGGGCGGCAGGCGGACGTACAGCGGCAGGAATGCGCGGCGGTAGACGTAAAGCCCGGCGTGTTTGAGCGGGCGGAAGCCGATGTGATCGCGGTCGTGGGGAATGACGCTGCGGGAGAAATACATCGCCCGGCCGCGCTGGTCGACGACCACCTTGACAATGTTGGGGTCGGTCGGCTCATCGCCCCGCGCGAAAGGCCCGGCCAGCGTCGCCATCGGCTCATCGCCGTCGCGGAGGCGGCGGACCACCACGTCGATCAGGCGCGGGTCGATCTCCGGCTCGTCGCCCTGCACATTGACGATGACGTCGACATCGGCGGGCAGGGCTTGGGCCACCTCGGCGAGGCGACTGGTCCCGTTGGCATGATCGTCGCGGGTGAGGGCGGCTTCGTGGCCCGCGGCGCGGACGGCATCGGCGATGCGCCGGTCATCGGTGGCCACGATCACCCGGTCGATCATCTCGGCGCCACGGGCGGCTTCGATCACGTGCACGATCAGCGGCTTGCCCGTGCGATCGAGCAGGGGCTTGCCCGGCAGACGGGTCGAAGCGTAACGGGCGGGGATGACGGCGACGACAGGCATGGGGCTGTGAGGGCTTGGGCTTGGGCTTGGGGCTCGGACGGAAAATCAGGGACCCGGGCGATCGGAACCCGGCCCTTCGCTTCTTTCAGGACCGGCTTGAAGCGGCCACGTCCCGGGCACCGGGCCATGCACGGGCGAACGAGTGACCGGCTTAACGAGTCAGCCGAACCACGAACCATCAGGCGTTCTGCTTCAGTTCGCTGGCAAACGCTCGAATCTTCTCGAGTCGGTCGCGGATGTCTTTGTAGTTGATGTTGGTCTGGGCGATCTGGCTGGCGATGTTCGCCGCATCCTGCGCCGATTCGGGGTCTTTGCTCTTGCGGGCCCTGGCTTCCAGCGCGTCCATGAGGTGGTAGCGCAGTTCCAGGGCGAGCTTGTCATCGTTGGACCCGTGTGCTTCGATCCCTTCACGGAAGGTGTCGATGGCTTCGTCGTTCCAGCCCTTGCGGGCGAAGGCTTCGCCGAGATACCGGGCGGCGGCGGCGCGGTGCTTGGGGTCGCCTTTGGCCTGCTGCAAAGAGGCGATGGCGTCGTCGTGCTGCTCGGCCAGCAGTTGGCGGCGGCCAAGCTGGTAACGCAGGCCCATGTCGGTGGGATAATTCTCCACACGCCGGGCGTATTCTTCCAACTCGAAGGCCAGTTGCTCGGCGGCCAACTCCTTCATCTGATCGCGCAGCTTGGGCGTGGGGTTCTTCTCGTATTCCCGGCGAAGCTGGCGGAACCGGCGGGCGTACTGCTTCATGCGGATGTCGCCGATCTGCACCTTGAAGCGGTACTGCTCGAACTTCCTGTAACCGTCTTCCAGCAGCGAGATCGCCTCGTTCTCCGCCTGGTCTTCCTCTTTGCGCACCAGGGCGCGGACCAGCTTGACGAACGTGTCGACATCGTCGGGATTCTGCTGGTAAGCGGCGCGGGCGCGTTCGACGATTTCATCCTTGACTCTGTCGGTGGCGGCGAGCTGATCTTCCTGGTTGAGCTGGGTCTGTTTGGCCACGTCGCGCACGCCCTTGCGGAAGTCGCCTTCATTGTCGTACCCGCCCTGCTGCAGGGTGTTCTCGGCTTCGAGGTTGCGCAGCTCGCGGACCAGCGCCATGTTCTGCGGATCCATCGACAGGGCCAGCCGGCACGCTTCGACCGCCTTGTCGTAGACTTCCATCTGGGTGTACAGATCACGGGCCTTGATGTAGATGTGCTTGCTGGGGCGCTTGGCGCTCTGGTTGGCTTCGAGCACCAGATTGCCCACCCAGTGGGCCACTTCGTACAACTCGCACGCCACTGCGTTTTCCATCACGCCCAGCGCGTGCATCGCGTTCAGGGGGTCTTTGGACCACAGATACTCGCTGGCGAGCATCTTCTCCAGGGCGGTCTTGCCGCGCACGGGGGGCTTCTCGAACATGCCGGCGGGCTTGCCGTTGCCGACTTTCCGCTTCAGCGCCACGTCGCGCAGGGCTTCGTGCTTGTCCATCGCTTCGGGATCGTGCCGCAGGCCCTGCACGTAACACTCGATGGCGTAGTCGTAGTTTCGCGTGTCGGCGACCGCCTGGGCGTGCTCGAAAAACCGCCTCGCCTTTCGCGCATCGGCCTGGAACGACTGATCGGGCGCCTTGTCCGCTTTCGCCTGTTCGTCGCCGTTGTCGCCCGGCTCTTCTGATTTCTTCTTGAACAATGCCACTTCGGGGAGTTCTCTCACAGCAAGGGGGAATTGGCCGCCGGAATCATTCGGGCGTATCGGGGATCGCATTCTACCGCGCCGCCGCCCGGTGGGCGAGCCGACCATCTTGCCCTCCATGCCACAGGGTCTATCATAATCCTATGGACGTCAAGGTGCAGCAACTGCGGGTGGTGAACTATCCGCATCCGGCATTGCGGGTCAAGGCCCGGCCGATCGCCGACGTGACCGATGAAGTCCGCGCCGTCGCCGATCGGATGATCGAACTGATGCACGAAGCCCGCGGCGTGGGTCTGGCCGCGCCCCAGGTCGCCCTTGACTGGCGTCTGTTCGTGGCCAACCCCACCGGCGAACCGGGCGATAACCGCGTCTACATCAACCCCGTACTCTGCGATCACGCCGACGAAACCGCGCCCCGCGAAGAAGGCTGCCTGTCGATCCCCGGCGTGTACGGCCAGATCATGCGTCCCACCGGCGTCGCCCTCAACGCCCTGGACCGCAACGGCGAGCCGATCACCGACACCTCCAGCGACCTGATCGCCCGCATCTGGCAACACGAAGCCGATCATCTCGATGGCGTGCTGATCCTCGATCGCATGAGCGCCCCGGACAAAGCCGCCAATCGCCGGCAGATCAAGGCGCTGGAAAAGGAATTTCAGGCGCTGCGGGCTTAGACCGCCCTGCCACGGCTAAACGGTCCGGCTGACGAACCGCGCCCCGGCCGGCACGGCGCGGCCGTGGGTGTAATCGGCCCAGCTCATCTCCCGCTTGCCCGGCGGCTGCACTTCCACCAGCCGCAACGCACCGCCGCCGCAGGCGATCACCCCGTCACCGATCATCGCGCCCGGCTCGGCATCGTGCTGCCGGTCGACCCACGCCTCGGCGCGGCGGAGAAGCAGCCGATGACGATCGCCTGCGGGCGTTGCCGACCAGCACGCCGTCACCCCCGGCCAGGGCGTCAAGCCGTGAATGCGGCAGCGAACCCGTTCGGCCGCCGCGGCGAAATCCACCCAGCCGTCCGCCTTCGACAGTTTCGGCGCCAGCGTCGCCTGCGCGTCATTCTGCGGCGTCTCGGTCGCGGTGCCCGCCTGAAGATTCGTCAACACGTCGAGCATCATGTCCGGTCCGATGGCCGCCAGACGATCGTGCAACTCCCCCGCCGTCCAGTTCGGCTCGATGCCCAGCGTCTGTCGGCCCAGCATGTCGCCGGCGTCCATCTTCGGCGCCACGCGGATCACCGTATTGCCCGATTCGCGCTCGCCTTCGATCATGGCCCAGTTGATCGGCGCCGCCCCGCGATACTTCGGCAGCAGCGATCCGTGCAGGTTCACCGTGCCCAGCGCCGCAAGGCCCACCACCGGTTGTCTGATGTACTGGCCGAACGCGATCACGACGGTCGCATCAGGCTTCGCCGCGGCGATCGTCTGCCGCACGGGGTCGGTGTTGACGTTGCCGGGTTTGATGACCGGGACGCCGTGGCTCGCCGCCCACTGCCCGATCGGCGTGGGAGTCAGGTGACGTCGCCGGCCGGCCGGGCGATCCGGCTGCGTGACCGCCAGCACCACATCATGCACTTCCCCCAGCACCCGCAGCGTGGGCAGACCGAACTCGCCCGATCCCATGAACACAATCCGCATGGCCATGAGGTTAACAGGCTCAAGGCGCCAGGCCAAAGGCGGAAATCGACTTGCCGAGGTCGGAAGTTCTGCTAGCCTGTGGTCCATGCGCCACGGCTCCGAAGGCGCGGTGGTTCAGTGGTTGTGGGATCTGATTCCGCGCCGCCACCGTCGCCGCGACAATTCGCGCTCCGCCATCGTCCCGCCGCCGCGTGTCGCGCGGCGCGCCGACCCTTCCCGCCTCGCCCGCCAGCAGCGCTACCAGCAGATCGTCCACCAGATGAAACAACGCTACGGCATCCGCGTGCGGAAGTGGCGGACACACACCACCGGTTGCGCGTGGCAGGTCGAGTACGCCGACGGCTCGGTCGCCCGGCTGATCGAAGCGCCCTATCCGCGCAGCCCGATCAGTGCGGCGGTGTTCCTGCACGAAGTGGGCCATCACGCCATCGGGTTCAACCGCTACCGCCCGCGCTGTCTGGAGGAACTGAAAGCCTGGGAATGGGCCCTGGCGGCGATGCGGGCCCATGGGCTCCACGTCACCGACCACGTGCGCAAACGCGTGGAATCAAGCCTGAAATATGCCGTGAACAAGGCCCAGCGCCGCGGCATCAAGCACCTGCCGGAAGAACTGAAGCGGTATGCGCAGTGACCCTCGAACACAGCCCGGCATGAACAGGCGGCCTACCCCACATACTCATGCGGGGCTGGCCTCCGTCATCACTCGACGATTTCGTACACCCGCACATCGACCCAGCGTTTGCCGAATCGCTTGGCTTGGGCGTGGGTGGGAAACAGCAGGTCGAGTCGGCGGCCTTTGATCTTGCCGCCACGGTCGAGCACAGGCACGATTTCGCCGCCATGGTAACCGGGCACGCTGACCAGCGTGCCGAATGGCAGTACGCGCGTGTCGGCGGCGACCATCTTCCCGCCGTTGACCCACACGGAGTAACCGGAGGCCGTCTTGCCGTCGGCGTGCTTGCCGCAGCACTTGCGGCAGGGGCAGTAGGCGGTGACCAACATGCGCATCGTGCGGACCGGACGCGCGACCATGCCGTTGAACCGCGGCACGGACGGGTCGAGTTGGGCCGAACGATGCGCCGCGGGCCCGACGGTCGCCGGCGCGGCGGCGGCGGTTTCGATCACCGGCCCAACGGGCGCGGAAGACTCGATCGCCGTGCCGGCAATCGGCTGATCGACGCGGAACAGCGGATCGGCGGCGCCCAGGTCGGCGCGGGTGAATCCGAAGGTGAGGAAGCTGATGCCCGCGACGCTGGCCATCGCCAGCATCCCGAACCACAGGCGCGCGTGCACCGGATGGGTGCGTCGGGCGGCGCCGTAGACGACACTCGCCCCGGTCAACCAGGCCATGGCTTGGCACTCCGTCTGGAATCGGCCCCCCGGCACTCGTCTGGGGCTTGGCGGGTTCAACTTCCATCCGGCCGTCCATGGCCCGATAAAAGTCGGGAATGGTAGCACCGCCGGGCGGAAGGTCAAGAGGGAATTGCCCGGAATTCGGACCGGCGTATCCGCGGACGGTCGCGAGCGGGCCTGGCGCGGTCACCAACGCCGTTGGAGCAACTGGCGGGATGGAAAAATTCTGCGGGGCAGGCGGTATCAAGCGGGGCGAAGGCGTTGGTCGAGGTCGGCCAGGGCGGCGGCGACGGCGGGCATCCGGGGGTTGATCTCCAGGGCCCGGCGGTAGCAGCCGGCGGCCGCGGGCAGTTCGCCCAGGTGAACGTAACAGTGGCCCATGCCGGCCCAGGCGCCGAAGTGCGAACCGATGATCTGCGTCGCGGCGCGGCAATCGGCCAGCGCTTCGGGCCACTGCTCCAGCAGGTAGTGCGCGATGCCGCACTGGTTGAACGCCTCGGCGAAGGACGGATCGGATTCCACGGCCGCGTGAAACCCTTCGAGCGAATCGGCGTATCGCCCTTCGTTCAGCGCACTGACGGCCTGCTTGAAGTGGGGCAGCGCCCGGCTCGATCCGCCACGAAACCAGATCGACCACAGCGCGTGCTCGGCCAGGCGGTTGATCTGGGCATCGTCATCGTGCAACGCTTCGACCAGGCACCCGGCGCACGCCATGTCGCCCACCAGACCCAGCGTCAGGCAGATCACCTTGCGGGCATCGTTCGTCCCTTCGCGCATGAGTCGGCACAACTGCGGCGGCGTCCAGCGCGTGGACACCGCCTCGGCCAGCGCCTCGGCGTCCTTGCGTTCGAGGGCCGGGCGCACCCGTTGAAGAAACTCTGCGCTTTCCAGGGCGACGCTGTTCATGCAAACTGCCACAAAAACGAACCCGCCCCGCACGAGCCGCTCACCTGAAATCCGATGCCCGTGGGAATCAACCCCACGACTGAACAACACTAGGCGCGGATCAGCGGCCCGTCCACGGTTCGACCTCGACCCGCCGGCCCAGCGCCCGGACCCGATCGACATCCGACCCCGCCACGCCGAGCGACGCGGCATTCGCCGTCGCCGCCGCCACCGCGCGAATCAGCGATTCCCGATCATCCAGGCCGTCGGCCAACCCGCTGAGAAAGCCGCCCAACAGGCAATCGCCGCAGCCGACCGTGTTGACCACTTCGTTTGGATTCAGCGCAAGCCGCGCCGCCCATGCCGACCCGCCGCCGATCAGCCTCGCCCCGTCGGCGCCCAGCGACACCAGCACCCGGTCGATGTTCGCGGCCAGTGTCGCCGCACCGTCGAAGATGTGTTGGCGATCGGCGCCGGTGACTTCGCCCAGCTCATCGGCGTTCGGCTTGACCAGCCACAGCGGCAGTGCGCACGCCGCCCCCAGCGCCTCGCCGGACGTGTCGACCGCGACGCGGGCCCCGGCGTCGATGCATGGTCGCAGCAGATCCGCGAAAGCCGACGCATCGACCCCCGGCGGCAGCGAGCCGCAGAAACACATCACCACGCCTTCGCCGGCCAGTTCGCCCAGCGTCCGGCGCAGACGGTCGAGATCGGCGGAGGTCACCTCGAAGCCGGCCTCGCGCAGGTGAGTGTCGACGTGCGCCGCCGGATCGACGAGGGTGACGTTCTCGCGCGTGCGGCCGGCGACGGGCACGAATCGCCGCTCAATCTCCAACCCCGCCCTGGGAAGCGCGGCGAGGAAACGGTCGAACATCTCCACTTCCTCGGCCCCCACGAAACCGGTGGCGAGGCTCGGTCGGTCGAACATGGCCAGCGCGCGTGAAACGTTAATGGCTTTGCCCGCCGGTTCCCGGTGGCGCAGGTGGACCTGCTGATGGGCGCCGGGGGTGAAGTGCGGCGCTTCGATCACCCGGTCGACCGCCGGATTCAATCCCACCGTGATGAACCGGTCGATGTCAGCCATGGGAACAGTGTAATCGATCCGGCGGGTCTTTCCGCTTGACCGGGAAGGTTCGGCCGGTATGCTTAACAGGTCCGATGAAGATGACTTGGCCCATTCCGAGTGCGATTCTGGTTCCAGCCGGCCTGGCGCTACGGCTGCGCCTGCGTTGCGGATAGGGCGATCGGACCCCAGCGGGATCGACGGCAAACACCCCAGGCCCTGTCCGCACCACGCGACGGGGTGTTTTTGTTTGGGCAGCGTCCCGCCTGCCGATGTCTGCAAAGAGACCGCCAGGGCGCCAAGACAGACCCCTGAGCGCTTTGAGCACCTGGTGACCCCGCATCTTGGCGGTTAACAATCTTCCGCCCCGGAGAAACGGGCCATGACCGAATCAGACCGCAACATTGTTCGCATTTTCGACACGACGCTCCGCGACGGCGAGCAATCGCCGGGCGCGTCGCTGAACCATTTTGAGAAACTGGAGATCGCCCACGCGTTGGATCAACTGGGCGTGGACATCATTGAGGCGGGTTTTCCGATCACCTCGCAAGGCGATTTCGACGCCGTGCGGGCGATCGCCCACGAGGTGCCGCGCCCGGTGACCGCAGCCCTGGCGCGGACAGTGGACAAGGACGTCGCCCGGGCCGGCGAGGCGATCAAGGGCGCGCCGAACACCCGCATCCACGTGTTCTGCGCCACCAGCAAGATTCACCTGCAGCACAAGCTGCGCAAGGCGTTCGAGGAAATCATCCGCATCTCCGTCGAACAGGTCGCCCACGCGCGGCAGTACACCGACAACGTGGAGTTCAGCCCGGAAGACGGGTCGCGGACCGAACTGAATGACCTGGTCGAGATCACGCGGGCGGTCATCGAGGCCGGCGCGACGACCATCAACATTCCCGACACGGTCGGCTACGCCACGCCCGCCGAGTACGGCCGCATCTTCCGCGACGTCCGCAAGAAGCTGCCGATCATCGACGAGAAAGGCATCGTGCTCAGTTCTCACTGCCACAACGACCTGGGACTGGCGGTGGCGAACAGCCTGGCCGCGGCGGAAAACGGCGCCCGGCAGATCGAGTGCACGATCAACGGCATCGGCGAACGCGCGGGCAACGCCTCACTGGAAGAGGTCGTGATGGCCATGCGCACCCGCGCCGACTTCTATCACCTGGCCACGCACATCAACACCAAGCGCATCTACCCGGTCAGCCGCATGGTCAGCCAACTGACCGGGCTGGAGGTCCAGCGGAACAAGGCGATCGTCGGCCGCAACGCCTTCGCCCACGAAGCGGGCATTCACCAGGACGGCGTGATCAAACACCGCCAGACGTACGAGATCATGGATCCGCAGGAGGTGGGTATCGGGTCGAACGAACTGGTGCTGGGCAAGCACTCGGGCCGGCACGCCCTGCGCGAACGCATCGTGGCGTTGGGCTACACGATCGACGATGAGCAACTCCAGCGGGTGTACGAAGATTTCAAGGCACTGGCCGACAAAAAGAAGGGCGTGTACGACGAGGACATCGAGGCACTGATCGAAAGCGAACTGAAGTCGGTGCCGGGCGGCGAGCTGTGGAAGCTGGGACCGATGACGTTCCACGGCGGCGTGGGCGCCGAGGCCAGCGCCACGGTCGCGCTGGTCGACGCCACGGGCACGGCGGCGACGCACACCTGTTGCGGCGACGGGCCGGTCGATGCGATCTACGCAGCGATGCAGCAGATCACCGGCGTGCAGGTGACGTTGAAGAGTTACGCGCTGCGGGCCGTCTCGCAGGGCCGCGACGCCCAGGGCGAAGTGAACGTGGAAGTCGAACACCGCAACCGCCTCATCGCCGGCCGCGGGGTGAGCACGGACGTGGTCGAGGCCTCGGCCCGGGCTTACCTGAACGCCATCAACCGCATCAAGACCCTGGCGGATCGCCAGTCCGAACCAGCCCTCGACGCGCCGCAACCGTAACCTTCGCCCGAACGCCCTGGCCACCACCGCCGTGGGCCATGAACCGTTCGAGGCTTTTTGCGCCAGGCCATGACACGCCCGCCCCCTGGCGGGACGATCTGCCGGCCCGATGCCTTGAACGGATGCCCCAGGCGCTACCCGGCCGGGTGGCGATGTCCGAGCTGGCGGTGTTCGGCGGATACAAGCCGACCGGGTCAACCATCACCGGCGCCGACGGATCAGCAGCGCCAGACCCGCGCCGAGCAGGCCCAACGTGGCCGGTTCGGGAATCGTCAGCAGGCTGTACTTCATGTCGATCGACCACGAGCCGTCGTCCGGCAGGGGGCCCTCGAAGGTGAACGGCGGGAGCAGCGTCTCGCCGTCCATCTTGCAGCCGGTGTGGTACCAGATGTCCGGCTGGTAGATGTCGGATTCGCTGGCCCCGGGCCTTTTGAACGTCGGGCCGGTGAACTCTTCGGTGGTCATCCAGGCCGCATCATCGAGGATCGCCTCCCGGCTGCGATCGCGGAAGCCCCAGTAGAAGCCACCCCCGTCGGCCACCACGCCCTGGATGCTGATCCAGTAGATGATCGGATTGCTCTCCGTGCCCTGCTGCCAGAACCAGTCGGCTTGGGCGATGTTGATCTTCCAGGCGAAGTTGTCCATGTACTGCCAGCCGATTCGGTGCGGATCCTCATCATGGGCCTTGGCGAAGGAGCGTTCCCAGAGCAGGGCGCCGGGATGACTTTCATCGTTCTGGCTGGCCGGGACATCGGTCCAGATGCGCACGTTGAACCCGGCGATACGCGGGTCGGAGCCGGTCAAGATGAACTGGTCCCAGCCGTGGAAGCCGATCTCGACAATCGGGTCGGTGCTGGTGCATTCCCAGTCGTCGGCCGCCATCACGTCAAAGGCATTGTTCGCGTGACTGAGCAAGCCCCATTCATCGAGCGCATCGGGCTGATACCATTTGGTATAGGCCCCGTCCCAGTCCGCCCACGCCGCCGAAGCGCACGCCATGACCACAACCGTTACCCACATGTTTCGCGTCTTCATGATCGTTGACTCCCAATGCCCGACTGAATGTTTCTGCGCGACGGCACTGAACCTTTCCGCGCGCAACTGGATCAACTGGACGGATGCACTCGATACCCCGCCGATCGAAGAAGTGCCCACCACCGGCCCAACGCACAGCGGGCACACCCCTCGGTCGGGTCGCGCCCTCTCGCTTTCCCACAATGGTCCGCCATACCCCTGCGATGAACTGTGACCCACCCGGGGAGAAAGTCAAGTGAATTTCGCGATCAATTCGGTGGTCGACGGCACTTCGCCGCGCACCGGCCGGGCGGGCGCGATACACTGCCCCCATCCCGCCGCGACGGGCGGACGGATGATCGACCCTTGTTCACGGAGAAACACGCCATGGCGGACAGCAACGACGGCACGACGGTCATCGGGGCCGACACCCATATCAAGGGCGAGATGACGTTCGACGGCAACGCGAAGATTCTCGGCCGCTTCGAGGGCACGATCACCACCAAGGGCCAGTTGAACATCGCCGAGGGCGCCTCGTGCAAGGCGCAGGTCAGCGCCGGCAGCATCACGGTCGACGGGCAGGTCGAGGGCAACCTGACGGCCAGCGACACGGTTCGGCTGAACGCCAAGAGCAAACTGGTCGGCGACCTGGCGGCGGCGAAACTGGTGGTGGCCGAGGGCGCCGCGTTCGCCGGGCAGGTTCAGGTCGGCCCCGACGCGGTGCGCGCCGGCGGCAAGCCGGGGGCCGGCCCGCAGATCGAAACCACCGAAGCGGCCAAGGAACCCCAGACCGCGACCGCCAAGCGCTAAGAGCGCCGACGGCGATCTTCCGGGGCCGCGCCATGGCCAAGCACCTCGGCCCACGTACGGTTGAATGCTACCTGTGCCGCCATCATTTCGAGGTCGGCGGGCGGGCGATGAGTGTCTCGTGCCCGAAGTGTCACAAGCCGGTGATCGTCGAAGACGTGGTGGTGAAGAACTACAAACCGGTCAAGACCATCCAGACGTGCGGCCGGCTGATCATTCAGCGCAACGGGCGGGTGTCGGCGAAGACGGTCGAAGCGCATCTGGGCATCGAGGTGACCGGGGCGCTGCATGCGAACGCCCTCAGCGGCGGGCCGGTCGTCATCGGCGCCAAGGCCGAGTGGAAAGGCGACTGCCGCGCGCCGTCGTTGAGTATGAAGCGCGGAGCGCGGGTGATCGGCGGACGATTCCACATTCCCGACGACCCGCTGAACCTGGCCGAACTGCACCGCGCCAACGCGCGGCGGCAGGAGCCTGACCGCCGTTGAGTCCACGTTACCGCGCCGGATGGGTCACCAACGGGATCGGGTCGCCCATCGGCCGGTTCACGGTCAACCGGGGGTTGCCACGGAGGAGCCTCGCCATGGCCATTGCGCGATTGACGCTTGAGGATACGGTGCTGCTGGCGGTCGACTTCCAGGAGCGGCTGCTGGGACACATCGAGAATCACGAAACGGTCACCCGGCGCGCGAGGCTGCTGATCGAGGCGTTCGGGAGGCTCGGCGTGCCGATCCTGGCCACCGAGCAGTATCCCCAGGGCCTCGGCCGCACCGTGCCGCCGATCGCCGAGGCACTCGGGCCGGCTGTGTCGATGGTCGAGAAGGTGAAGTTCTCCGCCAGCGTGGAGCCGGTTCGCCAGTCGCTGGCGGGTCTTGGCCGGCGGACGGTGGTGGTCTGCGGCATTGAGACGCATGTGTGCATCCTCCAGACGGCGCTGGACCTGGCGACCGAGGGCTATGTCGTTGCGGTGGCGGCGGATGCGGTCGGTTCTCAGCGCCGGGCCGACCACGAAACCGCCTTGGCCCGTCTCAGGCAGGCGGGGATCCTTGCGGTTACCGCGGAGATGGCCATTCTGGAGATCGTCCACGAGGCGGGCACGGAGCGGTTCAAATCGATTGCGCCGTTGTTGAAGTGACCCTTGCCCGGCCGCCGGAGCGGGTTTCAGGACCATGGACAATGGCCCAACGCGGCCGCGTGCGCCGAATGCGACCGAGCGGCGTCGGGAAGAAAATGGGGGTTTTGGCTTGATATGGCCGCTGTGGCCGGGGTAGCCTGTTCTAGACCCCTTGACAGGGTTATGTCGGACCAAACCATTTTCACCTCTTCCAGGAGTCTCCAATGGAGGCCTACGAACAGCTTAAGGCGTTGGTTGAAGGCGTGGAGGACGATCTGCAGAAAGCCGAGGGCGGCAACAAGGCGGCCGGCACGCGCGTCCGCAAGACCATGCAGGACATCAAGGCCGCCGCCCAGGCCGTGCGGGTGCAGGTGCTCGAACGGCGAGATCAAGACTCCTGAGCCGGCCAGGCGGGAAAAGATCGGGGGGCAGCCTTTCCTGATTCGCCCGAATCGGGTCTAATACCCACTTTGCCTGGCTGGCGGCACGGTGGCAACGTCCACCCGCCCTGCCCGCCCGATGTCCGGCCCGCGCCAACGGGGCAGACCGTCAGGCAATGGTGTTCTCCGCCCAACGGGCGCAGAACTGTGATGCCGTGACCCCGCAAAGGGCTCTGACCGAGCAACCCCGCTATGGCTGCATCGCTTTTCATCGATCTGGACCAGATCGCCCTCGACGGCGAGCCGATCTTCGACACCGCCGCCATCGAAGCCGTCAACCCCCAGCGCGGGCACATGCGGCAGCTCGACGGCATCCTTTACGCCGACATCGAAACCAACGTGGTGATCGGCTACAAGGACGTGGGCGAGGACGAGTTCTGGGTCGAAGGCCACATTCCCGGCCGGCCGCTGCTGCCCGGCGTGCTGATGATTGAGTCCGCCGCCCAACTCGCCGCGTTCATGATGAAAACCTGGCGCCTCGATGCCGATGTGTTCCTTGGGTTCATCGGGTGCGACCGCGTCAAGTTCCGCGGGCAGGTCGTGCCGGGGGATCGGCTGTACCTGATCGGCCGGGAAACCAACTTCGGCAAACGCCGCTTCCTCGCCGACGTCCAGGGCGTGGTCCACGGCAAGCTCGTCTTCGAGGCCACCGTCACGGGCATGCCGATTTAGGGTGCAGCGCGCAGGCAGGATGCAAGCCCCGTCATGGCCGCGCACCGGCCTTCGCGGGGATAACCCACCACGCGACAACAACGTCTCCGTCTCCACCGATTCACGGATCAACGGGTTAACGAATCAACGGTTCAACGGGCCTCAACTTCCACCTCGACCTCGACCCCGGTCAACCGATCGACGACTGGCGCCTGTCGATCCCCGGCAAGGGCGCGTGTTATCTGCTGTGCGACGGCGACGATCAGCCGATCCTGCTGGCGGTGGTGGGCAACCTGCGAGCAGCGGTGGTCCGCCGACTGAGCGGCAAGGCCGATGACGAACCGACCAAACGCATCGACTACCGCGCGGTGACCCGGCGGGTCCGCTGGCGGGCGGTGTTCAGCCGGTTCGAGGGCCACTGGGCCTACCTGGAGAACGCCCGCCGGCTGTTTCCCGAAACGTACGGCCGGCTCATCAGACATTTCCGGGCCTGGTGGATCCACGTCGATCCGACCGCCGGGCATCCGCGATTCGTCGCCGCCAACGCCCCCACCAGCCCGCCGGCTGCGTCATTAGGACCGGTCGCCGGCGCCACGGCCGCGCGGCGGTACGTCGAAATGCTCGAGGATGTGTTCGACCTGTGCCGCTATCACGACATCCTCCAGCAGGCCCCGCACGGCCAGGCATGCGCCTACAAGGAAATGGGCAAGTGCCCCGCCCCCTGCGACGGATCGATCACCATGGACGCCTACCGGGACCAGATTGATCGGGCGATCCGCTTCGTCGACCCACCGCACGAGCCGTGGCTGGCCGAACAAACCGCTCGCATGAAGGCGGCCGCGGCGGAACTGAATTTCGAGCGGGCCGGCCGCATCAAGACCCGGATCGAACGCGCCCGCACCGCCACCGCGCCGGGGTACGAACACTTCGCCTCGCTCGAACGGTTCGGCTATCTCGTCCTGCAGCACGGCGACGGCAAACGCAAGGTCCGCCCGTTCATCGTCGCGCCGGGCGTCATCGATTTCCCCGGCGAAATGAAGCCCAAAGCCCTCGATCAGCAGATCGAATACCTGGCCGAGTATGCAAAGCACCTCTGGCAACGGCCCACGGTCGAGATGGATCGGCCGGCGGTCGAACGGACAAACCTGGTCGCCTGGCATCTGCTGCGCGGCAAGCGCGAACCGGGCATCTTCATCCATGCCGATGACTGCACCGACGACCGCATCGCCGCCGCGATCGAGGAACTGACCACGCGCAAGAAGACCGAATCCGACGATCCGGACGGGGTGGAACAGGTCATGGAATCGGGGAGCAAAAGGGAGTAGCCGGCGGGCCACGCCCGCCGGACCGGCGGCTGTGAGCCGCCGGCTGGAACGAGTCTACTGCTCCGCGTCGGTGATCTTCTCGCTCTCGTCCTTGGTAGCCGGCGGGCCACGCCCGCCGGACCGGCGGCTGTGAGCCGCCGGCTGGAACGAGTCTACTGCTCCGCGTCGGTGATCTTCTCGCTCTCGTTCTGGCCGAGGTTGGCGTGCTGCTCAATGTCCTTGAGCACTTCGCCGGCCCCCTTGAACTTCCAGTCGTCGATCTTCGCCTCGCCCTTGTGTCCGTTGTGGTCGTAATGGACAACGGCGATGGCCTTGCTGTCCCAGCGCGACTTGTCGATGCTGGTCACGGCGCTGTAGGGAACCTTCAGACGGCCGACGCTGAAGCCCTGCTCATCGCTGGTCACCTTGCGGGGCAGGTGCATCAGCAGCCAGACCAGCGCGATCAGGCCGATCGGAATGCACACGACGATGATGACGTACTGGGTAACGATGTCGCCCTGGTCGCGTTCCTTGGGGATTTCCGGCGGCCAGCCGCGTTCGGCGGCGTATTCGTCCCAGCCGGTCGCCGATTGGTTGTGTTCCTCGAAGTACTGCTGGTAAGCGTCGTACTTCTGCTTCTGGGCGGGATACTTGACGAACCCGTCGTAGAGGCCCAACCCCCCGAAGCCCAGGAACAAAACGGCGATCAGGCCGATCCGCATGGTCCACGATGAACTGACTTTTGCTTCAGCCATGACGAGGTTCCCCTATGGCGATGTCCGATATTCAACCCATGCCGTCGAGATACGCAAACGTACGATACCACCACCACTTGACCGCCGCCCGGGCCTCGGGCACACGCAGCATCTCGGTGAACCCGCCCTGGTCGACGCGGCGGCGCGGAATGCGAGGCACGTCCACATCGTTGTCCAGTGCCCAGGTCAGCCAGGCGCTGGTCTGGGCGATCATCACCTCGCGGCGGTCGGGGACGTTACGCATGATGATTCCCGAAAAAAGCAGGATGCGAACCGCCCCGGCGGCGGCCTGCGACAGTATAAGCCGTTCGCCCGCCCGGACCAAGCCCTCCGGAAAACGCGAAACCGGAAAATCCGACCCGCCGATCGGCCGATGTATAATAACCACAGCCACCTGTGAATCTGAAAGGCAAAGCCATGAGGCAACTGATCATCATCGCGGTTCTGGTCGGCTCGCTGACGGTGGCGGTGGGTTGTGAAACGAAGGCCCAGACCGGCGGGCTGGGCGGCGCGGCCGTCGGCGCCGCGGCCGGCGCGGGCATCGACCACAACAACCGCGGGCGCGGCGCCCTGATCGGCGCCGGCATCGGGGCCGTCGGCGGGTACATCATCGGCAACGAGATGGACAAGGCCGACAACCACGACAACTGACCGCCCCTCGGCCGGTGGTGCAATGTCGCCCGAACGCCCGGCGACGCTTGCATCCCACGCCACTGGAGTTTTCCCGTGCGCTACGCGAACCATCGTGCGATCACCGTCGCAACGGCATCGGTGTGCCTGTTGGTCGTCAACACGGCCGGGGCCGACGATCGGCCGAAGTTCAACCCCAAGACCGACCTGATCAGCCTGCACTACGACCACGCGCCCGACCGGGACGACGGCCACAGCGCCGCGGCCGACCGGACCATTCTCCAGTCGATGTTCGCACCGAAGTGGATCGCCGAGCACGTCGTGGCGGTCAGCGGGGCCTACGGCAAGAACGCCAAACGCTTCCGGCGGGATTCCGACGCGGTGATGAATGCGGTGTGGAATCCGCTGGGCGGATGGGTCGCCGCGCATGACCATCACAACGAGGCGGCAGCCGCGCTGGCCCGGCGATGGGGCCGGGTGATCGCCGCCGGCGGCGAGGTGTGGGTGAAAGAAGGCGGCCAGTCGGACCTCACCGCCAAGGTGGTCAAGCAGTTGGAGAAGAAACTGCCCGACGTCGACCTGATCGAACACCTGCACGTGGTCCAGCACAGCAACTGGAACGAAAATCAGACCACGGACAGCGCGCTGAAGTACGTCAGGCAACACACCGACTACATCCGAATCAAGGACGCCAATCGCCACCTCAACCGCAAAGGCGGCGATCGGGACTTCGAAGCGGCAGCCACGAAGCATCCGGCCTTCGGCGAAAGCTGGCGGGCGGCGTTCGAATACTACAACCCCCGACATCGACTCGACTTTTCCGACACCGGCGAATTGATGCAAATCCTCGGCCTGGGCGAATTGGACATCGACCAGTTCCAGCGCAAGTTCCTGAAAGACGAGTAACCCCTCCCGGTCGCGCGCCATGCGCAGCGCGATGGCCGGTCAGTCGATCGGCTCAAACGTCCCGCCGCGCAGATAGGCCTCATCGGCCATGCGGAAAAGCTCGCCCCGGCGAGCGACCAGGGATGAATCTTCGCTGTAGTCCTCATCCCGCAGCCACAGTTCGCGGTCCGCGCTGTCCAGTGAATGGGCCGACCCGTCGACGTACGCCGCGTTGACCATTTGGCCTTCGTGGTTGGAGCGCGTGCCGCTTGCCCCCCAGGCGGGCAGGTGCGTGTTGTAATCCATCACCAGTGCCGTGGCCGCCACGTCGTCCGAATTGTCGCCCAGCGCCGCCAGGCGGTCGGACTGCGTTTCGGTGCGCTGACGGTAGAGGTATGAGCTGAACGCGGCTTTGTCCTGCCGATCGGCGATCTTGGGCAGTTCGGTGATGTGGTTGAGCTGATCGTCGCCGGGACAGAAATAGGCGCGGGGGTTGAAGTCGCCGTGCATCAGCAGGCCCATGGCCATGCCGGTCGGGTCCGCCGGCGGGTTGGCGGCGGCGGCCCAGACCTGGCTGGTGGCGTGGAACGGCGCGCCGGGAAACGGCATGGGGTTGGGTTCCTGGAACTTGACCCTGTCCTGTCCGACGGCCGGACCGTGGGGCACCACACCGTCGAACTCGTTGGCGTACACCGCCACGGCCAGGGCGATCTGCCGCGCGTTCGACAGGCACGCGCTCAGCGTCGCCACCCGCCGCGCTTCACCCAGCGCCGGCAACAGAATCCCCAGCAGCAACGAGATGATCGCCACCACGACCAATAACTCAACTAAAGTGAAACCACGACGGACGAGTCGCACCTCTGTCATCGGAAGACTCCTGACGATCCCGCCATGATGGTTAACCTAATCATCCCGCCGCCCTTGTCTGCAACGCTTGCAGCATCGCCATCCTTCGATCCCCCCGGGCGAGCTTCGCTCGCATGACGGGGCCCGGCTCCTCGCGTCACCAGTAACGCTCGAAGTGGATGTTACCCACGGCTTTCTTGGTCGTGGTCGTGAAGCCGCGCTTGATGAACATCTGTTCCACCTCGTTGATCATCGCGGGGTTGCCGCACAGGAACAGGTCGCTTTGTTCGGGGGTCGGCTCGAAGCCGGTCAACCGCTTGAATCGCTCCCCTTCCAGCACGGCGTTGACCCGGCCGCGTTCGCCGGTCCAGGCTGATTCGTCCGGTTCCCGCGAGCAGACGGGGATGTAGTAGAACGAGTCATCCTCCGCCGCCGTCTGTTCCAGTTCCGCCCGGTAGCCCAGGTCGCGCTCGTAGCGCACACCGTGCACCATCACGAACCGGCGCCAGCGCCCGGTGTTGCGGTAGGTCCGCAGCATGGACATGAACGGGGCGATGCCCGTGCCGGTGGATACGGCGATCATGTCCTTGCCCCGGCGGATGTTCTCCAGCGTGAACTCGCCGCGAATGCGCTCGTCCATGAACAGCTTTTCGCCTTCGGCCACCGTCCACAGGTTCGGCGTGAGCTTGCCTTCGGCGACCAGCACCACGAATACCTCCAGGTGATCGGTGACCAGCGGCGAGGAGGCGATCGAATAGGCCCGGCGGATCAGCTTGGGGCGGTTTCGCGGCGTGCCGTCCGGCTTGACCCATGCCGAACCGTCCGCCGGCGGCAGACCCAGCGTGCAGAACTGGCCCGGCAGGAATTCGCCCACCTGGCCGCGGTCCGGCTGGAGCTTGATGACCGCCAGTTCCTCGTGCAGATCCTCGCGCTCGATCACGGTGGCGTTGAAAATGTCGGTCTTCGCGTTCATCGTCGCCGGATTGTAGACGCTGCCGACCACCGATCAAGCGGCGCGGGTTTGAGTCGTATGCGCTCGCCCGGTAACCTTCCGGCCATGCCGATCGACCAGCCCATCGTTTTCGCCACTTCCAACGCCCATAAACTGGACGAAGTGCGCGGTGTGTTCGCCCCCGCAGGCGTGGCGGTCGAGGGCCTGGACGCCCTGGACCGGCCGATCGACGAACCTGTCGAAGATCAGCCGACCTTCGCCGCGAACGCCGCCCTGAAGGCCAGGTACTACGCCGCCCGCACCGGTCGCACCTGCCTGGCCGATGACAGCGGCCTGATGGTCGATGCGCTCGACGGGGCGCCGGGGGTGCTCAGCGCCCGTTACGCCGGCGTCAGCGGACCGCGCGGCGAAATCGACCGGGCGAACAACCGGAAACTGCTCGACGCACTGGCCGACGTGCCCGAAGATCAACGCACCGCCCGGTTCATCTGCGCGATGGCGCTGAGCGCCGGCGAACAGATCATCGCGGAAGTGACCGGCGAAGTGCGCGGCCGCATCCTCACCGAGCCGCGCGGTGAAAACGGGTTCGGCTACGATCCGTTGTTCTTCATGGCCGCCCTTGGCCGCTCGGCGGCCGAACTCGCCCCCGACCAGAAGAACGCCATCAGCCACCGGGGCGCCGCCGCACGACGCATGATCGAAGCGATCGGCAGGCTCTGACCGCAAGCGCCGACCGATTCAAATCGGACCTTCCCCAAGCCATGGCGTATTCGATGGATTTACGTGAACGGGGCCACGGCCGCTTCGTCTTCGGCTACGTTCGCACAGACGCGCGGCGGGCCTTCTCGCTCGCATGCCCGAGGCCCTCGACATCCCGCCGTCACGCCCCGGATCGCCGCCCGATTCCGAGCATGAATCGGCCCCGCAGAAACTTCGCCGACGCTCGCAGATCGGCCTTGA
>CAYNCM010000057.1:0-21949 GCA_964395825.1 uncultured Planctomycetaceae bacterium | reverse complement strand
GCGCTGCACACGTTCGTGTAGTTGATGTTGCGGTCGATCACGTAGGTGCGGATCTTGTTCCCGTGAAGCCGGCGGGCCATGCGGGTGGCCCATTCGCCCAGCTCGTGCAGTGAGGCGTGGTGGTATAACGCGAGCGCCTGCTCGGTGGTCAGACGGGCCCGGCCCTCGACCACTTCGGCCATGTCCGCGATGTCGTCGATCCGGCGGGGGGTCATCGTCTGTCAGTGTAGATCGGCTCCCGCCCCCCGGCCAGCGGGATTTGACCACCGCGATGTAACCCCAACGGGGTATCATGCGTACAAGACCCTGAGACAACCCAAACCCTCACGCGCCACGCAGGAGATCCTTCGCCATGCTGATCCGTCAGATTATCGTGTTGCTCGCCGTCGTCGGGCTGTTGGCTTTCGCCGCCGACGCCGAGCCGTTCCGCCACCAGCGCGTGCCCGCCGACGCCAAGTGGGTCATGCACCTGGATCTACAGGCCATGGTCCACAGCGACGTGGGCCGGCAGGTGCTCGAGCAGATGCGACAGCGCGGCCTGGAAGAGAAGATCGAAGCGTTCAAAAGCCTGTACGGGCTGAACCCGCTGACCGACTTCCGCAGCATGACGCTGTTCGGCACGGCCTACGAACCGCAAAACGCCGTGGCGGTGGTCCAGATGGGCACCACCACCGGCAAGCTGAAACAGATGGTGCGGCTGGCCAGGGATTACCAACTGCACCACCACCGGGATTACGAGATTCACTCGTGGATGGAAACGCGCGGGCCGCATAAGGGCCATCGCAAGTTCTGCGGCGTGTGGCCGGATGACATGCTCGACCAGACGCTGCTCGTGATCGCCGACCGCAAACAGCAGGTCGCCGACACACTGGATCGACTCGAAGGCCGGGGCAACGATCTCAGCGACACCGATTCGACCGTACTGACCAACCGCCCGTCGCAAGGTTGCTTCCTGTTCATCGTGGCGGACGAATTGGAGCTGGCGACGATGAAGGATCCTCGCTCGTTGATGCTGCAGAACGCCCGGACGGTGGTGGTCGAACTGGGCGAGGCGGCCGAGCGCGTGTACGCCATCGTCACACTCGAAGCCCCCGACGCCGAGCGGGCCAACAAGCTCTATCAGTTCATGCAGGGCCCGTTGGCCATGGTCCAACTCGCCGGTCCGGGCCCCAACGGCACGATGCCGCCGATCAGCAAACTGGCCCAGGCGGTGACCGTGGAACTGGAAGAGAACACGATCCACGCCGGCTTCGACTACCCGTCGAACGCGTTCTACGAACTGCTCAAGCAGATGAAGGCCAACGCGCCGCAGCGACACCACAACCCACCGCCCGCGCCGGCCCGGTGATCGGCCGTATGACCACCGCCGCTTCAACCAGCCCGACCCGCGTCGATCTCGACGCGATGAGCGATGAGCAACTGGCCTGCCGGGCGCAGGCCGGTTCGCGCGAGGCGTTCGATCGGCTGGCCCGGCGGTTTCACGATCGGCTCCGGGGCTTCTGCCTGCACCGCGTGCGCCGCGCGGCCGACGCTGACGATCTCGCCCAGGAATCGCTCACCCGCGCGTTCGAGCAGCTCCACCGCTACCGACCGCAATGGCGGTTCGGCACGTGGCTGTTCTGCCTGACGCATCGGCTGATCATCGATCATCACCGCCGCGCCCGCCGGACTCAGCCGCTCGACCATGCCCCCCCGCTCGCCGCGGCACAGGCCTCGCCCGCCGACGCCCTGGCCCAGCGCGAAGCGCGCGAGAACCTGTGGCGCACCGCGGCCCGGGTGCTCAGCGACGATCAGCGCACCGCCCTGTGGCTGCGCTACGGCGAACAGATGGACCTCAAGCAGATCGCCCGGGTCATGCGGCGGACCACGGTCAGCGTCAAGGTGATGCTGCTGCGGGCCCGGCGAAAACTGGCCGAACACCTCGCCGACGACCTAACGATTTCACCGCACGGAGGTGCCTGATGTTCACTCGACTGCACCAGTGGATCCTCTGCCTGTCACTGGAACGGGATCGGCCGCTTCCCCGTTTTGTCGCGCGGCGCATCGAGCGCAATCCGCAGCTCAAGTGGTTCTACGAACAGGCCCGGGCGCTGCCCGAGCGGTTGAGCGCCGACGCGGCGGATTTGAACGAATCCGACGATCCGGTCGGCCGGATCACGCCCGAATCGCGATGGGCCGGGCGCTGGGTCCGGCCGGCGGCGCTGGCCTCGGCGTTGGTGCTGGTGGCGGCCCTGCTCACCGCGCGCCTCGGCGAACCGACGCCCGACGAACCCGACGCCGATCTGACGCTGACGCCTGATGTCCTGGTCGATCGGGTGGCCATGGCAATGGGCGAATCCCTGCACCGGGAATGGCGACGGGTCGCCGCGGATGGGGCCGCGCTGGCCCGGATCATGCTCTCCCCGCTGCCCGATGGCGCCGCCGAGCCGGAGTAGGCGCCGCCGATTGCCCTGCGAGCGGCCACCCCAATTCCTCTTGCATCTGTCGCCGCGCGCGGCCTGCCATTACAATCAGCGTTTTGACCATGCGGAGCACTGGCACATGGACTGGTTCGCCTACCGCGATGGGCAATTGCACTGCGAGGACGTGAACGTCGACGAGCTGGCCGCCGACGTCGGCACGCCCCTGTACGTCTATTCCCGGCGCACGTTCGAACACCATTACGACAAGATCGCCGAAGCATTTAAGGCAGTCGATCCGCTGATCTGCTATTCGATCAAGAGCTGCGGGAACGTGCACCTTGTCAAGCTGCTGGCCGACCGCGGCAGCGGGATGGACGTGGTCAGCGGCGGCGAACTGCACCGCGCCCGCCGGGCCGGGGCGACGATGAGCAAGGTCGTCTACGCCGGCGTGGGCAAGACCGACGCCGAAATCGTCCAGGCCATCGAAGCGGGTATCGGCCTTTTCAACATCGAGTCGGAGGCCGAGTTCGCCAACATTGCCCGCCTCGCCCGAGAACTGGGCGCCACCGCGCGCGGCGCGCTGCGCGTCAACCCCGATGTCGACCCCGACACCCACGCCAAGACCACCACCGGAAAGAAGGAAACGAAGTTCGGCGTGGACATCGAGCGGGCCCGAGGGTTCTTCGACCGCTACGGCCGGGACGAGCACCTGCGGCTGGTCGGCGTCCATCTGCATCTCGGTTCGCCGATTTACTCCGTCGAACCTTACGTGCAGGGCGTGACGAAGGCGATGGTGCTCATCGGCAGGTTGCGCGACGCGGGCTTCGAGATTGACACGCTGGACCTCGGCGGCGGGTTCGGGGCCGACTACACCGGCAACCAGACCCCGCCCTACCCGCGGTACGGCGAGGCGATCGTGCCGCTGCTTCGGCCGTTCGTCGACGGCGGCGGGCGCATCATCCTCGAACCCGGCCGCACCATCAGCGCCAACGCCGGCGTCCTGGTCACGCGCGTGCAATACATCAAGACCGGCGGCTCAAAGAAGTTCGTCATCGTCGACAGCGGCGAGAATCACCTGATTCGCCCGGCGATGTACGATGCGTTCCATTTCGTCTGGCCGACCAACGTCGCGCCGAATCACGTGCCCGAATCGCGCCAGGCCGACATGCCCAATGAGGGGCTCGAACCGTGCGACGTGGTCGGGCCGATCTGCGAAACGGGTGATTACTTCGCACGGGATCGGGCGCTGCCGCCGGTGGCGCGGGGCGATCTGTTGTGCGTGTTCAGCGCGGGGGCGTACGGCATGACGATGGCGAGCAACTACAACGCCACGCCCCGCCCGGCCGAAGTGCTCGTCCACGGCAGCGAGGCGAAGCTCATCCGCCGCCGCGAGACGTACGACGACCTGATCGGCCCGGAAACGGACGTGGCTTAGCTCCTTCGGCGCACGCGGAAACCTGTGCGGTTACACTCTGATCCATGGCCAGGCAGCGCATTGTTTCCGGCTCGGTGAACAACGCCCACGAAGAGGCGTTCAACCTGTCGCTGCGCCCCACGCAACTGGAAGACTACGTGGGCCAGTCGCGGCTGATCGAGAAGCTGCGCATCGCCCTGGCCGCCGCCCGGCAACGCAGCGATCCGATGGAGCACGTGCTGCTGCACGGTCCGCCGGGGCTGGGCAAAACCACCCTCGCCCACGTGATCGCCCACGAGATGGGCACCCACCTGTCGGTCACCTCCGGACCTGCGCTCACGAAAGGCTCGGACCTGGTCGGCACGCTGACCAAGCTTCAGCCGCACGATGTGCTGTTCATCGATGAGATTCATCGCCTGCCCGTCGCCCTGGAGGAGTATCTCTATTCGGCGATGGAGGATTTCAAGGTCGAGTTCGTCGTGGACAGCGGCATGCACGCCAAGACGATCACGTTGCCGCTCAAACCGTTCACGCTGATCGGCGCGACGACGCGCGCGGGACTGCTGTCGGGGCCGATGCGTTCGCGGTTCGGCATCACCCATCACCTGGACTTTTACGACGAGGCGGAATTGCTGGCGATTCTTCGGCGGAGCGCCGGGCTGTTGAAGATGACCGGCGCGGATGATTCGACGCTGTCGCTGGTGGCCACGCGGAGCCGGGGCACGCCACGGGTGGCGAATCGGCTGTTGCGGCGGGTGCGCGACTTCTCCCAGATTCGTTACGCCGACCG
The DNA here is from genome assembly GCA_964395825.1 of uncultured Planctomycetaceae bacterium. Taxonomy (GTDB): domain Bacteria; phylum Planctomycetota; class Phycisphaerae; order Phycisphaerales; family Zrk34; genus JANQFT01. The sequence goes on along the minus strand of CAYNCM010000057.1, from coordinate 17,343 downwards.
GCTCGACGCCGAGGTGGTCAATGAAGCGTTGAGACTCGAAGGGGTGGACGAGTCGGGTCTGGACGAACTGGACCGGCAGTACCTGTGCACGCTGGGCGATGTGTACCGCGGCGGGCCGGTCGGGCTGGAGGCGATCGCCGCAACGCTTTCCGAAGACGCCGGCACCCTGGAAGACATGGTCGAGCCGTTCCTGTTGCAGATCGGTTTTCTCGCCCGGACAAGACGAGGCCGCCAACTCACCCGCCGCGCCGCGGACCACCTGGGCCTGTCGGTGAAACTGGACGATGCCACGAACGGCCTGTTCGAGGCGAACGGATGACCCCCCATCCCGCCGACGCACCGACACCGGAGGCATGATGAAACGGTACGCCCCGATCGTCTGCACGCTGATGCTGTTTGTGACCACGGGTTGCTCGCTGGCGTTCGCACAGGACGCTTCGGCGCCGGGGCAGAAGTTGCGGTATGGCGAGCCGGTGAAGCTGGGGGTATTGGACGATCCGGCAGTCCAAGAGAGCAGCGGCATGGCGTGGGGCCGGCGGAACGGGGTGATCTGGACGCACAACGATTCGGGCAACGGCACGTGGCTGTTCGCCTTCGACACCAGCGGCCAGCGCGTCGCCCGGGTGAAGGTGGCCGGCGCCCGCAACCACGACTGGGAAGACATGGGTTCGTTCACGATGGACGGCAAAGACTATCTGCTGATCGGGGACATCGGCGACAACGCCCATCGACGGCGGCAGTGCACGCTGTACCTGCTGGAGGAGCCGGCCATCGACGCGAACGGCGGCAGCCGCACGCCCAGCGTGCCGATCGCGCAGGCCATTCGGTTTGGTTACGAAGACGGCGCCCACGACTGCGAAGCGGTGGCGGTCGACCCGACCAGCCGCACGGTGATTCTCGTCACCAAGAAGCTGGGGTTCTGGTGCAATGCGTATGCGCTGGCGCTGCCCGAGAAACCGACCGATGAGAAGCTGACGGCGAAGAAGCTGGCGGCGGTCGAAGCGCCGGTGGTCACGGCGATGGATATTTCGCCGGACGGTCGCCGGGCGGTGGTATGCACGTATGGCGAGGCGTGGGAGTTTGCGCGGGGTCCTGACATGACCTGGGCCAAGGCGTTCGCTGAACCGCCTCGGCGCATCGCGATGCCCGACCGCAAACAGGGCGAAGCACTGTGTTACGGGGCGGACGGCAAGACGCTTTATGCGACCAGCGAGAAGCTGCCGACACCGCTGTGGCGGGTACCTGTGGTAGAATCCGGGCACACCGCCGATTCATCGGAATAACGCCTGTGGATTGCCTGGTGCTTCGGGAGGTCGAACGCCATGATGAGACTCACCTTGACGCTGTTGGCGCTGCTGGCGGTTCTGGCCGCGGGCGGTTGCGATGAGAACAAGACCGTCGCCCCCACCGCTGGAACGGACGAGCGTGTGGAACGTCCGGCCCACGAGGACGCGGCGTCGCTGGCCGATGGCCGCCGGCTGATCGATCGCATCGCCGCGGCCCGCGACGGCAGCGTCATCCGTGTTTCCGCCGGCCGCTACCTCACGTCCGGCCCGATCCCCGTTCACAACAAGCGCGACCTGACCCTCATCTTCGAAGACACCTACATCTACTGCCGCGACACCAACGCCAACGTGCTAGAGATCAACGAGTCGCGGAACATCCACATCGTCGGCGGGCACTTCCGACATGACAAGCCCAAGGCCGAGTACGAATGCCACGGCAGCGTCGCCGCGATCGCCCGCAGCCAGGACGTGGCCCTTTACGCCGCCGAACTCAACGGCTGCGGCGCCGTGGGCGTGCACGTCAACGGATGCCAGAACGTGACCATCTACAACTGCCGCATCCACCTCAACAGCTTCAACGCGTTTTACCTGATGAACAGCGCCGACGTGCGGCTGGTCCGAAACACCGTGGCCAACAATGCCTCCATGCTGCAGGCCTACAGCGTGAGCGGCCTGAAGATGATGGACAATACCATCCACACCAACCACGGCTACTGGGCCACCGGCGGCGAACTCAACAAGCGCTACCTCGAATTGCTGAACCTGCCGGAGACGCCATAACAACCGTCTCCCCCATCGGTCGCGGGGCGACATCCTCGCGGTCGGGGGAGGAGCCTTCACCCCCACCGATAGCATCGCTCGGCGTTCGCGTCACACTGTTCGACGAACGCCGCGAACCCCACGCCGCGCAGCTTCGCCAGACAGCGCGCCACCTCGACCACGAACCGCGGTTCGTTCGGCCGAACCTTCCGGTGCGGCTCGGGCGAGAGGTACGGCGAATCGGTTTCCACCATGATGCGATCGGCGGGCACCATTCCGGCGCTCTGGCGCACCTCCGGGGCATTCTTGTACGTAACGATGCCGGTGAAGCTGATCATGCAGCCGGCGTCGAGCACCTTGCGGGCATCATCGGGTGACTCGGTGAAACAGTGAAACACGAAGCGGTCAAGCGCGAAGCCGCTCGACCGAACCACGGCCAGCGTGTCGTCGACTGCCTTGCGGCAGTGAATGACAACGGGCAGATGCGCATCGCACCCCGCAGCCACGGCCAGTTGCGCTTCGAGCAATCGTTTCTGCACTTCGCGCGGCGGATCGGGGTAGTGGTAATCCAGCCCCATCTCGCCGAGCGCTGCGCACTTCGCCGCGCTGGCCAGCGCGGGGATGAACGACAGCGCCTCGGCGTCGACCTCCGCCGCGTCATGCGGATGCACGCCGACGGTAAAATACACGTCGGCGTGCGCCTCGGCGATGTCGCGAGCGGCGAAACAGTCGTCCGGCGTCGTGCCGACGGTAATCATGCGCCCGACGCCGGCCTGCTCGGCACGGGTGAGCACATCATCAAGCTGCTGGCGCAGTTGCGGAAACGAAAGATGGCAGTGGGTGTCGATCATGGTGTCCTTGGCGAACGGTTGAATGGTTCAATGGAATCCGCGCCGGCCACTCAACCGCTCAACCATTCAGCGAGGGACCAACTCCACCGATCATCTCCATCACCGTCTCCGCGTTCACCGGCGAGATGATGCCCTTCTCGGTGATCAGGCCGGCGATCAGTTCGCGGGGCGTGACGTCGAAGGCAGGGTTGTAGGTTTTGATCTTTTCCGGCGCCGTGGGCGTGCCGAAGCCGTTGATGATCTCTCCCGGGTCGCGCTGCTCGATGGGAATGTCCTGCCCGCCGGGCAGCGACAGATCGAACGTGCTGCTGGGCGCGGCGACATAGAACGGAATGCCATGGTACTTGGCCAGCACCGCCAGGCCGTACGTGCCGATCTTATTCGCCGCGTCGCCGTTGGCCGCAATGCGGTCGGCCCCGGTGATGACCAGTTTGACTCTCCCCTCGCCCATCACGCGGGCGGCCATGTCATCGCAGATCAGCGTCACGTCCACGCCGGCCTGCTGCAGTTCCCACGCGGTCAGGCGGGCGCCCTGCAACAGCGGCCTCGTCTCATCGGCGAACACCGTAAACCGCCGGCCTCGCTCGTGGGCCAGGTACATCGGAGCCGTGGCCGTACCGATGCCGCCGGTCGCCAGGGCCCCGGCGTTGCAGTGCGTCAGGACGCCCGCGCCGTCACCGATCAGGTCGACGCCGTGCTCGCCGATCGCCCGGCACATCCGCGCGTCTTCCTCGTGAATGGCCTTCGCCTCGGCCAACAGGTCGGCCGGCTTCTCGCTGCCGAGCAGTTTCATCCGCTCGATCGCCCAGAACAGATTCACCGCGGTGGGCCGACTCGTCGCCAGGTAGTCGGCGGCCCCGGCGAAGCGGCCGTACTGGGCGCCGATCACGCAGCCGTAAGCCGCGGCAATACCGATCGCCGGCGCCCCGCGCACGCTTAGCCGCTTGATCGCCTGCCACACCGTTTCCACGCTCTTGCAGTCGATGTACACGATGTCGCCGGGCAGCTTCGTCTGATCGAGAAACCGCAGATAACCCGACCCGCCGTCGCCGATCCATTCGATGTGTCCAGGCAGTTTGGCCATGAGGGCATGATACACGATCGTGTCGAGTCTTCTGCTCCGAGCAGGGGATTCGGTCACACCGTCCGCGCCGCCCCCGCGCCGACGAACAGCAGCTTCGCGCTGATCGATTCGATCGGCAGGTGCGTCAACTTCGCCGCGGCACGACGGTAGGCGTCGATCTGGGGACGGTAATGCTCGACCAGTGCCTCGATCGCCGCATCGTCTTCCGCGAGATCGGTTTTGAAGTCGATCACTTCGGCGGCAGTGATGCGATCACCTTCTCGCACCACCACCAGCCGGTCGATCGCCCCGTTGAGCAGCCCATCCCCATCGCGCACCGCGAAGCGGCGTTCCCGCTGAACCTCCGCGGCGGGCGGGTACGCTGAACGCTGCAGCGCCTGGCGGATCGCCGGTGCGCCGAGCATCGCGCCGAACTCGCCGATCCACGTTTCCACCTCTTCCGCTTGAACGCCGAACGGCTTGGCCGCTTCACGCAGCGCCGCGTCGTCCGGCTCGCCGTCGTCCAGCCACCCGATCAACTCGAACCATGCATGGAACACGCTGCCGCGTCGCGTCGCTCCCGCCTGGCCGGGGCGCAGCACCCGTTGAAGGTCCACCCGCTGCCCCCCTTCCAGTTGCGACGGCGAACGGGCGGGCAGGCGTCGTCGACGTCGCGAATCGACCGGCGCCAGGCGCGGGGGGCCGGCGATGGCCGGTTCGGCGCCGCTCACCGCACCGGCCGGCACCCCGTCCCAGTCTGGCCAACCGTACAACTCCCACGTCTGATCCGGTTCGAGTTCGTCATCGGCCGCCAACGTTTCCTGCACGATGCCGGCGAACGTCAGGGGAGTCGACTGACGGTTCTCGCCCGGCGGCGCGATCACCAGGTGCAATGCGTGGATCGCCCGGGTGAGCATGACGTACAGCACGTTGAGCGATTCGTTCACCCGGCGGTCGCGCCACTGTTCGGCCATGTCGGCCAATTGGGGACTCAGGGCCTGGATCTCGGCGTTGGCATAACGGGCGACCACCCGGGGCTGGCCGATCGGGCGAGGCCGGTCGACCATCACCGCGGGGGTCTGGCCGACCAACGACTTGTCCAATTCCGGCGCCACGACCACATCAAACTCCAGGCCCTTCGCCTGCCATACCGTCATCACCCGCACCCGTGCCGCGACCGGTGATTCGACCCGTTCCCGCCGCACGTGCTGAACAAAATCGATCGGCCGCAACGTCGACTCGTCATCGTACCGCTCGGCCAGTTCCACCAGTTGCAGCATCCGATGCAGGTTGCGCTGATCGCACACGTCGGCCAGTTGCCGCGCCCAATCGAAACAGGTCGGCCCGTAGCCGCGCTCGATCAACGACCGCCGAACGCGCCTCGACAACGCCCGCGCCGCATCGTGATCGCGCTCATCGGCCAGGCCGACGATCGGCGCCAGAGGCGACGTCACCACGTGGAACCGGGCAATGGTGTCGCCGGGATGATCGGCCAGCATCAACAGCGAAAGCACCAGCGACACCACGGGCGAGTCGGTCAGCGGATTGCCGCCTTCTTCCGACGCCGTCACGCCGCGCTGCTGAAGTTCGAAAATCAAACGCCGTACCGCGTCGTTCGTCCGCACCAGCGCCCCGATCGTCCGGGCCGGATGTTCTCGGGTCAGTGCGGCGATGTGGTCGGCGGCGCAGCCGAGGGTGACAGTCCATTGATGATCACCGGCGTCGTCATCGGCTCGCGAGGCGGTGTGCAGGCAGACCCGGCCGGGCAGTTCGGCCTTGGCCGTCTTGTGAGGCCGATAGTTTGCCGACCAGCGACCGATCGCGTTGCCGTACTTCCGCGCCGCGGAGGTGTCCGCGAGCGAACAGAACACGCCGTTGACCGCGTCGATGATCGGCTGGGCTGAGCGATAGCTCAGTTCGATCGTCCGGCGCTCCGCGCCGGCCATACGCTGTTCGAACAGGTCGAAGATGCCCGCTTCCCCGCCCCGCCAGCCGTAGATCGCCTGCTTCAGGTCGCCAACCGCCATGACGGTATGGGCCTCATCGGCCCGGTCGTGCAGTTCGCGGGCAAACGGTTCGAGCACCGCCCACTGGATGAGCGACGTGTCCTGGAATTCGTCAAGCAGCAGATGCGCCAGCCGGCCGTCCATGCGGTAGTACAACTCGTCCAGCTTGCCGAGCACCGACCCGCCGCCGAGCACGCGGGTCACATCGGCGAAGCTCAGCGCTCCGCATTCGACCTGCCGGCGCCACAGCTTCTGGTGATAGCGCTCGATCAGTTCGGCGGTGGCGGCGGTCTGGTCGGCCACGCGCTTCAACAACACATGCCGGGCCTGGGCGATGAGCGTTTCGCACGCCCTTCGCACCTCATCGTTGATCCTGTGTCCGCTGAACGCCGTCTGTCCGGCCAGCACCTTCGCCACCACGCCCTTGCCGATGAGCGCAAGCCAGTCACCACGATGCACGGCGCCGATTGCCTCGGCCCGCGCCTTGGCCCAGGCTTTGACCGGCGTGCCGGAGCGGGTCCGCGGATCGGTCAGCGCCTCCAGCGCCTCGATCGCCGCCCCCACCGCCGCTTCATCGGGCGCTTCGGGCACGTCGATGCCACGCCATGCCCCCGGATCGGTCTGCAGGTACAACTCGTGCAGCGGCACGACCACCGTGTCGATCTGCTCGGCCACACCGCGCGTCACTTCGCCCTTGCTCATCAGGCGGATCAGGTCGACCAGTCGCTGGGGCTCCTGGTCGTCAAGCATGTCGCTGACAGCCTGCCGTCGCATGCGTCGGAGGGTGCGTTCTTCGGCGATCGCCGCGCCCGGCGGCAAACCCAACTCCAGCACGAACGACCCGGCCATACGGATGAACAGGCTGTCGAGCGTGCAGATGTTCGTCCGGTGAACGCGCCGGACCAGCCGGCCGAGCCATTCGGCGGCCTGGTTGGCCGAGAGGTTCGGCCGGCCGACGCCGCGGCCCAATTCCGCCCGCGCCGCATCATCCGTCGCCGCCCGGGCCAGGCGCTGGAGCACGCGCTCGCCGATTTCGCCCGCCGCCTTGCGCGTGAAGGTCGTGGCGAGAATCCGCTCGGGCAGCTCCCCCGATGCCAGCAAGGCCAGGTAGCGGTTGGTCAACTGGAACGTTTTGCCCGTACCCGCCGAAGCGCGGATCGACACGTACCGGGCTTGGATCGGATCGGTCATCATTCACCCCCCGCGCCGAAATCCGGTGAATCGTCGGGCGTGCCGGCGAACTGGTCGACCCCGCAGATCACCCCGAACGGGTCGAACGGCGGCGGCGGGCGCGTGGGGTCGAACTCAAACCGGCCGGCCCGAAGGGCGCGCACGACCTGTCGCGCCGTCTGGTCCGCCTCGTCGAGCAACCGCGCATCCCACTGCGCCGCGCGCCACATCACGTTGGCCGGATTCCTCGGCAGCACCACGTAGCCCAATTCGACCTGGCCCGTGATCCCGAACGCCGCAGCCAGATGACGGTACAACGGCAGTTGCAGATCGACCCACGCATCCCGTCGGCGGTGGGTGCGATCGGGCGATCGCTCAGGGGCATCCGCCTTATCGCCGGTCTTGTAATCGATGAGGCGCCATCGGTTGTCCGATTCATGGCGGTCAATGCGGTCGATGCGCCCGCGCAGGGCGAACGGCACGCCATCAACGGGAAACGGCGCGCCGCGCTTGCCGGCGTCGATTTCACAGTGTTCGATCATCCACCCCTCCTGCCGCCAGGCCGCCTGCTGCCCGGCCAGACCGCGCAGTCGCGTGCGGGCCTGTTCCCGTTGCACGAGCGCCGCCGGCTGCGGCCGCCGCCCGTAACGCTGCGCGAACAGATCGTCCAGACGCCGATCGCACCAGCGCGCGATGGCTTCGGAATCGGTGGCGTGCTTGATCCGCTCGTCGCGCCCGAACGCCGCCAGCACCTCGTGAATCAGGTTGCCGAACTGCGCCGCGTCCAGTTCGACGGCCGAATCGTCGCGGGCTTCCAGACCCAGCACATGCCGCAAATAGAACCGGTAGGGACAGGCCAGGTAATCGCGGAAGGCGGTCACGCGCAGTGAACGGATCGGCTCGGCGGCCGGCTCGGTCGGGGGCGGCACCACCACGCCCAGCGACGGGGCCGGCGACAGAAGCGACGCCATCAGCGGACGCCGTGTCGCCGGTGCGTCGGGGTAGAACCGGCGGATGCGATGAACGATGGTTTGATCGTCCGCGGCCAACAGCAACCGCGAAGGCGAAAGCGGTTCGCCCTCAACGCTGCGCCGCGCGGCCAGCAGTTTCACCACCGGGCGTGAATGCGCGATCGCCGTCAGAGCATAGGCATCGCGGGCATAGCGCCGGTCGTTGTCCAGCAAGCCCAACACGCTGCGAAGATGGTTCGGGAGGAAGGGGTCGGCGTTCATCGACTCGGGAACCAGCCCATCGTTCATGCCGGTGACGATCAAAGCTTCGGCATCGTCGAGCATCAGTTCCAGCCAGCCCAGCATCTCGATCGCCGGGTCATCGGCTTCAGGGGCAATGCGATCATCGCGCAGGCGGCGCAGGATCAACTGGATCATCTGCGTCGCCGACACGGGTTGGCCGTCCAGCGCCTCGGGCAACGCGGCCAGTTGCTCGACCGCCTCGGCCATCGCCCCACAGGCCCGCCAGATCAACCGCTGCGACGGATCGGTCGTATCCAGCGACGTGGAGCCGAACGCCCTGGCCAACAGGTCCAGCAGCGGCGCCGACCACTGTCCCAGCCGCCGCGGCGGGCCGGCCAATTCACCGAGCAACTCGTCCACCGCGTCGTGCACCTGCTTGAGGCGCCGGCGACGGTCCGGTGGGCCCAGCCATTGACCCGACAACCGCCCGTGCAAGTGGTCGGCATAGTAGTCATCCATCAACGTCAGCCAGTCGGCCACCTCCAACCCCACCCGGTCCCGGTCCGCGGCGCGGTCGACGAACCACTCCACGTGTGGATGGCGGAGCAACGTGGCCAGGTCGACGAACCGCCGGGCGTCGAGATACTCCGCCGCCGCTTCGAGCAGACGATACGGCGAAGTCCACGCCACCGGCGTACCACCGAGATAGCGATACGGCAACGCCGACAACTCCATGCGATGCCGAATCAACGGAACCACGCGCTCGTCGGCCACACCCAGCGTGATCTGATCGGCGCCGTAGCGGCCGTCCAGATCGGCGATCGAACGCACGGCCGCATCGGCCTGCTCCCCGGCATCGGCCAGATGCTCGATCGCATCTTCCGGCAACTCGATCGGCGCTTCCAGCCACGCCTCCGCCTTCACCCAGCCGAGCGCATCGAAGCGATCGGCCAACGCTTCGGGCGCGAAGATCAACGCGTCGACCCGGTCGACGACCTGTTCCAGCATGCCGCGCAGCGCCTGCCCCCCTTCGGGCGCGGCGATGAGCACAATGTCGTCATCGGTGCGACACCGATCGTCTCGCAGCGCGTCCAACCGCGCGACCTGACGATCGGTCAGGCCGGCGGCATCCAGGCGATCCAGATAAGCCCGCTGCACGTCGGCCAGGGCAAGCCATCTCGGCGCTTCGTTAAAATCGGCCAGCACCGCGGCGCGACCGGGAACCTCGCGAAACATCATCCCCCCGGCTGCCACCTCCGCGTGCAGCCGTTCGAGCAGTTCCGCCAGCGCCCACCAGGCCTGTCTGTCGTCCGCCGCGGGCGGTCGCGGTGCGATCCGCCCGAGCATCGCCGCGTCCGTTTCCCGCAACGCCGCCATCCACGCCTGCCGGCAGGCCGCCGGTTCGGCCAGGGCCCTGGACGGCTTGTACAATTGCTCGGGCAACGGACCGCCGGTCATGATTCGCGGTGGATGAAGGTTCAGCCGCCGGTCTTCGGCCTGCTCGACGAGCAACTGCAGCAACCGCCGCCCCGCCCGTCCGCCGGGCACGACGGCGATGACGTTCGACAGGTCCGCGTCCGCACCATGGGCGTGGCGGTCCAGCAACCACGCCGCCGCTTTCGGCAGCATCGGTGCGTCGTAGCCGAGAAAATGCCGTCTCGCCGCCATGGCCCGCAGTATAACCGCCCCACCGCCGCACGTTTCGCACGCTCTCGGGTGGTGGTAAACTCTCCGGCGATGTCCAGCGCGAAAATGACATACGCGGCCAGCGGAGTCGACATCAACGCCGGCGACCGCATGGTCGACCTGATCCGCCACCACATGCAGCGGACCTACGATCCGCGCGTGCTCGGCCGACACGGATCGTTCGCCGGGTGTTTCCGCCTCGACTATGCCGAGAAACTCCTTCGCCGAAATTACAAGGATCCCGTCCTCGTCGCCTGCACCGACGGCGTGGGCACGAAGGTGCTGCTGGCCTGTCAGATGAACCGGCACGACACGGTCGGCCGCGACCTGGTCGCCATGAGCGTCAACGACATGCTCGTCCAGGGCGCCGAACCGATGTTTTTCCTCGACTACATCGGCACCAGCAAGCTCGACCCGCAATGGATGGCGGACATTGTCAAGGGCGTGGCCGATGGCTGCCAAATCGCCGGCTGTTCGCTGATCGGCGGCGAGACGGCGGAAATGCCCGATGTGTATCACGCCAACGAATACGACCTGGCCGGCTTCGCTGTGGGCGTGGTCGAACACCGTCGGATCATCGACGGGGCGCGGGTGCGGGCGGGGGACGTGGTGCTCGGCCTGGCGTCCAGCGGTCCACATTCCAACGGCTATTCGCTCATCCGTGCGATCGTCAGGTCGAAGCGACTGAAGCTCGACAAGGTCTACCGGGAACTCGACGACGAGCGCACGCTGGGCGACGTGCTGCTGGCACCGACGCGCATCTACGTCAAGCCGATCCTCGACGTCCTGCGGCACTACCGGGTCAAGCGCGTGGTGACGGGCATGGCACACATCACCGGCGGCGGCCTGGCGGGCAACCTCCACCGCGCCCTGCCGGATCGTTGCGATGCGAAGATCATTCGCAAGGCGTGGGATGTGCCGCCGGCCTTCCGATTCCTGGCCGAGCGCGGCGACGTCGATGCCGACGAGATGGACCGCGTGTTCAACCTGGGCGTGGGCTTCTGCCTGATCGTCCGGCCAGACTTCGCCAACTCGATCCGAAACCAACTCGAACGCGCCGGCGAAACCGTCTTCCACCTCGGCACGATCACCCAAGGCAGAGGGGAAGTGCGGATCGTGTGACCCGACCCTTTGCCCCGCAGAGGGTTGGCTTCGCACCGCAACGCGCCCCGCATCCGCTTGAACTGCCTGGCGTGGGCGTATCGCCCGGCCTTGATCGACGCCCGCTCGCCCACCCGCACCCATGATGGGCGCACCGACATGCGCCAGGCGTCAGGCCGAACGGCCCGAAGCGACGGCGGTCGCGGCCAACAGCAGCACGATCCGCGTTCGGTGAATGGACATGACGGTCATTGTGCGCCCGGGCGGCGATGTGCGTTCGATGAGAATCGAACGCGCGGGCAAGCCGGTTCAAAGCGCGCCTTCGAGCGAAGCGCCGGGCCATCACCCGGCCCTTCGCTTCGCTCAGGGACCGGCCTGGTCGGCCGCCTGATCCGGGCCTTGGCGGAGTTGTTGACCTGCTCACAAGCGCGGGAATGCCCCTTCGGCAGCCTCTTCCAGGCCGGCGGCGTCGAGGATGCGGATGGCCTGGCTCGACCCGCCGGCGTCGCTTCCGGAGCCGATCAGCCCGGCATCGCTCAGTCGCCTGAGCGTGCGACTGAGCGTTTCGCTGGTCAGGTTCAGGTGGCTGGCCAGGTGCTTCTTGAGGCTGGGCAGTTCGATCGTCCCGCCCTGCCGTTCGGCTTCCGTGAGCAGATAGCGCGCCACCCGGCCCGCCGCATCGCGCAGGACGATGTCTTCCAGCAATCCCACCAGGTGCCGCACCCAGAACGACATCGAGGCGAGAATCTGAAGGCACAGCGGATGATTCGATTGCAGCGCCCGCCGGAACTCCGCCGACGGCAGCATCACCGCCGTCGTGTCCTCGATCGCCTCGCAGAACGCCGGGCTCTTGAAATCGCCCATCACCGCCACTTCCAGAAACGTCTGGTTCGGCCCGGCCAGGTGCAGCACGTGCTCCTTGCCGGTGGCGGCCAGGGTGTAGATCCGAACCTGCCCTTCGGCCACGATGAACATGCCCGGCGGGTTCTGCTCCGGCCGAATGATCGTCTGGCCCCGGGCGAATCGGCGGAGGACGGCCAGGTCGGCCAGCAAACCGACTGCCTGCGCATCGAGGCGGGTGAAGAACGAACATTGACGGATCACGGCGGGGATGTCGGTGGCCATGGGGTAGCCCTAGTCTTCGCGCGGCCGAGCCCGGGCGGCCATGGCCACAATTGCATCCAACTTTCCGACGATATCTTGGTCTATGTCGTCAGCAGGAAGGAGAGACGCCAACACATGATAATCACTCTTGCTGAATGTAATGGGGAGATTCAGTTTGCGGAAGAATACTCGAAAAATGCGGTCGAGTACTTCGTCTGTGGCTTTGACCTCAGGCGACCAAGGCTCCTTGTCGTCAACCTCCAGAAGTGCAGACACCTCACGGATCGATTCCCGCATCGCGGCCAGCCATTTCGTGTTCTGTGCGGCTCCAAACAGATGGTCTGCGGGGGCACTGGCGGCCCAGCGGAGAAGCACATCTTCGCAACAGAAGTAGTTCTCGAGCTCTCTGCGGTCCCACATTAGCTCCGTGAACTGCGCATGGTTCTGCAATTGCTTATCCAACCGATCGAAAATGGCGATACCCACAAGTTGGGGTACGGCTTCCTGAAGCCCGAAAAACACATCCCTTGCCCGTTGCGGAATGTTTGTGGCCACATAGTGGACGAATGGTTGTGCGAGATGGTCCGCAGCTGGGTGCTCCAGTGTCTTGGCGAATGCCTGGAGAATTGCAAGATCGGTCGAACCCTCCAAACACACAAGCCAACCCTTCTCCTCCGCCTGGTAATACTGTTCCCAGCCAATCTCCATCAGAGACTTGATGACTTGGGAGCGTTTGTCGTTGATGGTGTGGGGGCGTCCGACAAACGCGACGACCTTTCCTCGCCCCGCGGCCTCATTAAGCACCACCTCGGAATGACTAGCCGCGACAATCTGCGATCCTTGTTGCTCAGCGACTTTGCTGAGCAAGTGGTAGGTCTGGCGCTGTCGCAGGATCTCCAAATGTGCATCCGGCTCATCCAGCAGGAGTACCGTTCCCGGATTGGCGTAGAGGTGTGCCAGTAGGAGCAAAGTTTGCTGGAGTCCACGGCCAGAAGACGACAAGTCCAGCCGCGTGCCGTTCTGCTCGTAGGCCATGACAATTTCACTGCGTTCGGCCACATATTGTGGATCGAGAAGATCGACCCCAAAGAGCGACTTGATCTGCTCGACCAACTGCTTCCAGCCATTCTCTGGGTCATTGGAGACCCGATAGCACATGTTCCGAAGCACCTCGGCGGTTTGGCCTTGGCCGATTAGAGCGTTGATTTCCCCAGGCTGTTTGATGAACTCCCTCTCGGCCAAGCCTGACATTGGGGGTAAGAACGCAACAGAAATCGCTCCGGCTTCCTCTGGCACTTCTGAAAACTTCGCCTGGCCCACCTTGACGGTTCCGTGGCCAGGCAATCGCAAGGGCCGGCAATAGAAGGATTCCTCATTGCTGTAGTCGAACTCAAAGCCGCAGTCCCATGGTTCGCCATTTGCGAGCCCCTCCACAGCGATATCAATTCGCACATTGGTCGTTGCTGTCTTGGGCTTGGCTCCAGCCGGACTATCCGCCATACGGGCGGTGTTGCGCACATGCAGATCGCGCCAAAGGAGGTCCGCTGATGGAACCGGTATCGATGTAACATCTCGACGGTTGATGGTAACGCCTGGGCGTTTCTCCGGCGATGCCTTTCCCCCTCGCTTCGCCATCCAGGCTCGCCGCCCAATATCCCATAATGCCAAGGCTTGCAGTGCAGTCGTTTTGCCGGAGTTGTTCGGTCCAATGAAAACAACAGATTTGGCAAGATCGATATCGACCTCATCGAACTTCTTGAAATTGCGGATGATGAGCTTGGTCAGCATGCGGAACTCCGGGCAGTTTCACGAAAATCGTATCGACTTGACCCAGATCAAGGTTCGCCAAGCCATTGTAGGCGATATTAGCACCATCGCAAACGCGAGCAAGCGGCTGTGGCGGGGCCGCGGTCGCTCGCAACATGGGTGCGCCGGATTCGAAATCAACCACCGCTTCGGAGATCCCCCAATGTTCTGTAATCAGTGTGAGCAATCGTATCGACAGACCGGCTGCGTCAATTCCCCGGGCGTCTGCGGCAAGGACGAAGATGTCCAGAGCCTGCAGGAAATCCTGCTGTACGGCCTCAAAGGCATGGCCTCCTACGCCCACCACGCACGCCGCCTGGGCAAATCCGACGAAGGCGTTTCGGCGTTCATCGAAGAAGCCCTGTTCGCCACCGTCACCAACGTGAACTTCGACATCCCCAGCCTGCTGGAAATGTGCCTGGAGTGCGGCCGGCAGAACCTGAAGGTGATGGAGATGCTCGACGCCGGTCACGTCGAAACGTTCGGCAAGCCCTCGCCGGCCACCGTCAAGGAAGGCACACAGGACGGACCCGGCATTCTCATCACCGGCCACGACCTGGTCGACCTGTGGGACTTGCTCGTCCAATGCGAAGGCACGGACATCAAGGTTTACACCCACGGCGAGATGCTGCCGGCGCACATGTACCCCAAGCTGCGCGAGCATCCGAACCTGGCCGGCCACTATGGCGGGGCGTGGCAGAAGCAGAAGAAGGAGTTCGCCGCGTTCCCCGGCGCAGTGCTCGCCACCACCAACTGCGTGCTCATCCCGCCGGACGACTACAAAGACCGCCTCTTCACCACCCGCTGCACCGCAGTGCCGGGAGGCGTGCGCCTGGCGGATGACGACTTCAAGCCGGTCATCGAATGCGCCAGGCAATGCCCGCCGTGCGAGCAGAACATCGTCAGGGAATCGACGGTCGGCTTCCACCGGACGGTGCTGCTGGACAACGCCGGCACAATCGTCGAGGCCGTCAAGGCCGGTAAAGTCAGCCACTTCTTCGTGATCGGCGGGTGCGACGGCGCTGAGCCCGGCCGCAACTACTTCAGCGAATACGCGAAGAACACGCCAGACGATTCGTTCATCCTCACGCTCGGCTGCGGCAAGTACCGCATCCGCGATGAAGCATACGGCACGCTGCTGGGCTTCCCGCGCCTGCTCGACATGGGCCAGTGCAACGATGCCTACGGCGCGATCCAGGTCGCCCTGGCGCTGGCCGAGGCGTTCGACTGCGGCGTGAACGATCTGCCGTTGACCCTGGTGATCAGTTGGTTCGAGCAGAAAGCCGTCGCGGTGCTGCTGAGTCTGCTGGCCCTCGATGTCAAGGGCATCACGCTCGGGCCGAACCCGCCGGCCTTCGTTACCCCCAACGTCTTCAAGGTGCTGCAGGACAAGTACGACCTGAAGCTGACCAGCGACGAACCGTTGGTCGACCTGGGCGTGGCCCTGGGCGCTTAAACGAAACCCCACCGACCCCACCCGCCCCGAAGCGTCCGGCATCGCGTCCAGGACGCACCCAACGGACGAGCCGCAAGGATCGTCCGTTTTCTTGTCTTGCCTGTTCACGGAGCACTGTCGCCCCAGAGCGTACGCGGGACTGATTGTTGCCATGAACGCGCGGTTATGCTTCCACTGACTGATGTGCCGTCGCTTGTCCACCGTACACTGCCCGCACTTTGAGGGGATCGAGGAAGCGGTCAAGCGCCGCCGCCGGGATTGGGGGCATCTCGACCATGCCAACGTTGAATTGGCGAATCATCTGTGAGTGAAGGTCAACCAACTCGTCAGCAAGATCAAAATTGAAGGATTCCGCGCCAGGCACGACCAACACGGCAATGCGCGTGCTCAAGGGCATGGCGTAGCAGGCCACCACGGCATGAGGCTCGGCCCATGACTTTATAGCGGCAAGCAAGGAGCAAACTGCATATCAAGCCCTGAGCCTTATGTCAGCGCCGCGCGGAAGCGACAGCCCTCGCCTTCGCCGCACACATCGCACGCCTCCGCTTCGCCCCGGGCGCAGGCCAGGCAGTGCGTGATCCGGTCGTCCATGATTCGCACCATCAGTTCATGCAGGCCCAGCGGCGCGGTCACCAGATGACCAACGCCCGGATGCTTCTCGGCCGCCTCGGCGGTCAGGGCGGGGATGTCCTGCTTCCAGTGCCGGCCGGGCAGCAGGAAATATGGATGCACCACCACCGTGGTCGCGCCGCGCTCGACGCATCGGTCGAACGCGGTGGCGATGGACGGCTCGGCCAGTTCCATGTGGGCCGGCTCGACGATCGACCAGTCGCTGTGTCGCTCGAACAGCCTCACCACGTCCAGCAGCAGATCATTCGACTCGCTGCGGCGCGAGCCGTGGTCGACGATGATGATGCCCATGGTCTGTTCACGCATCGCGCCTACATCATAGCACCGCCGGCGGCGCGCCGGACAGTCGATGAGAAAAGCCTGACGGCCGCGCGTGCACCTTCTGTCGCCGGGCGGGGGCATTTGCTATCATCCGCCGCATGAATGGTGAAACCGGCGACATCGAGCTGTCCATCATTGCCCCGGCCCACAACGAACAGGAAAACATTGCCGGCCTGGTCGATGATGTGCGGCAGGCCCTGGAGCCCAGCGGCCTGCGGTTCGAGATGATCATCGTCGACGACGGATCGAGCGATGCGACGGCCCAGCGCGTGCGGGAACAGATCGACGCCGGCCGCGCCTGGCTGCGGGGGGTAAGCCTGGACACGCCGGCCGGTCGGGGCCTGGGCCCCAGCGCCGCCTATCGCGGGGGCATCGAGCAGGCCCGCGGCGAACTGATCGCCATCATCGACGCCGATCGGCAGAACGATCCGAAGGATTTGCCCAAGATGGTTCGGCGCGTGCGCGAGCAGGGCGTCGATTTGATCCAGGGCGACCGTTCGGCCAACCGGCGCGACAACCTCGTCCGCCGCGCATCGAGCGTCGTCGGCCGGACGTTCCGCCGGGCGGTGCTCGGCGATGCGATGCGCGATTCAGCGTGCGCCCTGCGGGTCATGCGCCGCCAGGTCGCCCTGGCCATTCCCTTTCACTTCAAGGGCATGCAACGGTTCACCGCGTATTACGCCAAGATGATCGGCTACCGCGTCGAGCAGATGCCCGTCGCACACCATCCGCGCGTCGCCGGTGAAGCGAAGTTCGGCATCTGGAACCGCGCGATGCCGGGCCTGCTGGACCTGCTGGCCGTGCGCTGGATGAAAAGCCGCTGGCGCCGGATCAAAGTCAAGTGAAGCCTCTGCCCGCCTAGTATTGCGTCTGCACCCAAGATTCGGGCATCGGTTTTGGCCGCGACCCGC